>CANSSJ010000001.1 GCA_947649625.1 uncultured Bacillota bacterium
CGGACGAAACCCCCGGCTGGCTGCCAAGGGTTCCAACCAAATTATATTGTAATAGAGGTACGTTATGAAAAAGTTTATGGAAGAATTCAAGCAGTTTATTGCCCGGGGCAACGTAATGGACATGGCCGTCGGTGTTATCATCGGCGGCGCGTTCACCGCCATTACAACCTCCCTGATCAACGACATCATCATGCCCCTGCTGGGCATTTTCACCGGCAGCATCTCCTTCGCCGAGCTTCATTTTACCGTCAACGGGGCGGTCATCGCCTACGGCAACTTTATCCAGGCGGTGTTCAACTTCCTGGTCATGGCCTTTGTGGTCTTCTGCCTCGTCAAGGCCATCAACCGCTTCCACCGGAAGAAGGAGGAGGCCCCCGCCGAGGAGCCCGCTCCCCCCGAGCCCTCCGCGGAGGAGAAGCTGCTCACGGAGATCCGGGACCTGCTGAAGGAGAAAGCGTAAATGCCGGACGAGAAGCGCCCCACCCAGGAAGAGGGGGACCGGGGCTATACCCCCGCTTCCCCCGTCAAGCGGACCCTGGCCTGGATCGGGGTGGCCTATGCCCTGATCCTGCTGGCCCTGACCACCTACGGCATCTTTACCGGCGCCGGGCTTGGCAATCTGGGCCCCCTGCTCACCGTCCCCGGCCTGATCGGCCTGGGGGCCGTCTCCCTGGTGTCCTGGAAAACTGCCGGACGGCCGGGAAAATGGCCCGCCATCGCCCTGGCGGCCCTGTGCTGGCTGCTGGCCCTGGCCACCCTGCCCATCGGCATCGCCGGGCTGCTGTCCAACTTCGGAGGCTGAGCTATGGAACAGATCATCTCCGCCGGACTGGAGGAGCTGGGCCTGACCGGCCGCGTCCCCAGGGTCGCCCCCGCCCAGCTGGCCCAATATGGACAGATGCTCCTGGAAAAAAACCAGGTGATGAACCTCACCGCCATCCGGGACTCTGAGGGAGTGGCCCGGCTGCACTTCCTGGACTGCGCCGCCCTGCTCAAGTACTGCGACTTTGAGGGCAAGACCCTCATCGACGTGGGCACCGGGGCGGGCTTCCCCGGGATGGTGCTGAACATGCTGGTCCCCTCTCTGGACGTGACCCTCCTGGATTCGCTGAACAAGCGGCTGGACTGGCTGCTGGAGTGTTGCGGGTTCCTCACCCTGCAAAATATCCGCACCCTTCACGCCCGGGCGGAGGAACAGGCCCTGGTGAAGGGGTATCGGGACAGCTTCGACTTCGCCGCCGCCCGGGCGGTGGCCGACCTGCGGGTGCTGTGTGAGCTGTGCCTCCCCTTCGTCAAGGCGGGGGGAAAATTCCTGGCCATGAAGTCCACCGGCAGCGATCAGGAACTGGCCGACGCCGCCCACGCCATTAAATTGCTGGGCGGCCGGGTGGCGGCAGTGGAGGACTACGCCATTCCCGGCACGGAGGTCATCCACCGCCTCGTGGTCATCGAAAAGCTGGCCCCCACCCTGAAGGGATACCCCCGGCGGTGGGTGAAAATGCAAAAAGAGCCGCTCTGAGGGGATTTTTACCGGAAATGAATCAAATTTGTAAATTTTTTCTAAATGTTTGCAAAAAAATGGTTGACGGATGGCAGATTTATGATATATTAAGTGTGTAAAATAGGAGGTTTCTTCCATGGGCACCGTAATCACCATCACTTCCGGCAAAGGCGGCACTGGGAAAACCTCCATCACCGGCGGCGTGGCCGCCTCCCTTGCCCTGATGGGCAGGACTGTGCTGTGCGTTGATATGGACATCGGCCTACGGAATCTGGATATCTCTCTGGGCCTGAATGACCGGGCGCTGATGGACTTCTCCGACGTGGCCTTGGGGCGCTGTCCCCTGGCCCGGGCCGCGGTGGAACACCCCACCCTGAAAGGCCTGTGGCTGCTCACCTCCCCCATGTCCCTGCCCGCCAGCCTCACCACGGAAAAGGTGCGCTCACTGCTGGACACCGCCCGCACCATGTACGACTATATTCTCATCGACTCCCCCGCAGGCCTGGGAGCCGGCTTCCGGCTGGCCGTCTGCGGGGCTGACCGGGCCCTGGTGGTCTCCACCAGCGACGCCTCCTCCCTGCGGGACGCCCAGCGGACAGTGGCCGAGCTGGAACAGCTTAAAACCATCCATCTGGTAATGAACCGCATCCAGGCCAGGCTGCTGCGCAAGCTGCGCGCCACCATTGACGACGCCATGGACGCCGCCGGCCTGCCCCTCATCGGGGTGGTGCCGGAGGACCCCCAGGTCATCCTGTGCGCCAATCTGGGCCTGCCCCTCACCACCCGGGGACCGAAAGGCGCGGCCCTGGCCTGCCGGAACATCGCCCGGCGGCTGGAGGGCGGCCGCGTCCCCATTATGCGCATCCGATAGCGCCCGCCAATACATATAAGGAGGTATTGATGCCATGAACATTGCAATTATGAGCCATACCAAAAAACAGGAGCTGATGGTACAGTTCTGCACCGCTTACTGCGGCATTTTGTCCAAGCACTCCGTCTGCGGCACCAACGCCACCGGGCGCATGGTGGCCGAGGCCACCGGTCTGCCCGTTCAGCTCTTCCTGTCCCATGAGCACGGAGGCATCGAGCAGATCGGCCAGCGCATCATCTATAATGAGATCGACATGGTTCTCTTCTTCAACTCCCCCCAGGACAGCGAGATGGACAAGGATGTGCTGTATATCACCCGCCTGTGTGACCAGCACTCCGTCCCGGTCGCCACCAACGTGGCCACCGCCGAGCTGCTCATCCACGGCCTGGCCCGGGGCGACCTGGACTGGCGCGAGGGTATGAATCCCAACCGGGTACCCTTCGCCCTGTAACAGGCGGCGAAGAAGATGTGCGCTCCCGTCCCGCTCGTGTGGATGGGAGCGTTCCGCTTTTCCGCTGTGGAACGGCGTGCCCGGTGGTCACGCCCTACACGCCGCGCTGTAGGGCGCGACGACCCCGGCGCGCCTCATCCCGTAGGGGCGGATATCATCCGCCCGCTGTTTGCGGCATAAACGGGCGCATAATATGCGCCCCTACAAAAAATTGTGTGTAAACGAAAGAGAAAGGAACATGAATTATGGCTAAGGTACAACCCCGCACCCTCTCCGGCTTTATGGAGCTCCTCCCCGCCCGGCAGATCCAGTTCGACCGCATGGCGGCCATCATCCGGGAGTCCTTCTCCCTCTACGCCTACACCCCCTTGGACACCCCCCTTATCGAGGCCAGCGAGATCCTGCTGGCCAAGGGCGGCGGCGAGACCGAAAAGCAGATCTACCGCTTCACCAAGGGGGACAGCGACCTGTCCCTCCGCTTCGACCTCACCGTCCCCCTGGCCAAGTACGTGGCCCTGAACTACGCCCGGCTGGCCTTCCCCTTCCGCCGGTTCCAGATCGGCAAGGTCTACCGGGGGGAGCGGGCCCAGCGGGGCCGGTTCCGTGAGTTCTATCAGGCGGACATCGACGTCATCGGTGACGGCCAGCTGGACATCTCCAACGACGCCGAGATCCCTGCTATCATCTACCGCACCTTTACCGCTCTGGGTTTGAAGCGGTTCCAGATTCGGGTGAACAACCGGAAGGTGCTCAACGGCTTCTACTCCATGCTGGGGCTCACCGCTCAGGCCGGGGCCATTATGCGCACGGTGGACAAGCTGGAGAAGATCGGCGAGAAGTCGGTGCGCGACCTGCTCACCGCCCCGGACATCGGCCTGACCGGCGAACAGGCGGCGGAGATCCTCAAATTCATCGCCATCAAGGGCTGTAATGCCGACGTCCTTGCCGCCCTGGAGGGCTACCGGGGCCGGGACCCCAAGTTTGACGAGGGCCTGGACGAGCTGGGCGCTGTGGCCCGGAATCTGGCCGCCTTCGGCGTGCCCGAGACCAACTTCGTGCTGGACCTGACCATCGCCCGGGGGCTGGACTACTACACCGGCACCGTCTACGAGACCACCATGCTGGACCACCCGGAGATCGGCTCTATCTGCTCCGGCGGCCGGTATGATAACTTAGCGGAATATTACACCGATAAACAACTCCCCGGCGTGGGAATTTCCATCGGTTTGACCCGGCTGTTCTTCGTCCTGGAGGACCAGGGCTATCTCAACGACAAGCTGAACACCGCCCCCGCCGACGTGCTCATCCTCCCCATGACCGAGGACATGGGCCCCGCCATCTCCCTGGCCACCCAGCTCCGGACCGCCGGGGTGCGCACCCAGATCTACGGCGAGCAGAAGAAGTTCAAGCAGAAGATGAACTACGCCGACAAGCTGGGGGTGCCCTACGTCATCTTCCTGGGGGACGACGAGATCAAGCAGGACAAGGTGTCCCTGAAAGACATGCGCTCCGGTGAGCAGGAGCTCCTCCCCACCGGGGAAGCCGTGGGCAGGATCATCAACGCCATGGGCGCCAACGACGCGGAGGCCCCCATTCTGGACAAGGGGGAGTGACCTCCCTCCTCCCCCGCCGCGGAAAGGAGCGGCCATGAAAAAGAAGCTGAGGATTCCTCTGATACTTGCCGGTCTTCTGGCCGTGTTCTGCCTGAGCTTCCTCTTGGCAGGGATGACCATTCCCCGCTCTTTTGACAGTCTACCCCAAAAATGCGGCATCATGCCCCCTGTACAGAGTTCGAAGTCCATTGGGATCGTCCATGAGGGCACCTACCCCGGCTTTGCCGACACTCCCGTCACGGCGGAGCAGGCCGCGCCTGGCCGGCGGGTCCTATACGCGCTGAACCAGCAAAAATACACCTGGGCCTTTCCCCTTCTCAGGCCCCGGGACGGAGGGATCGCCATCTATGAGATGACGGGCTGCTCGCCTGAGTATATCGCCTATTGGGATGGCAAATACCTCTGGGTCCCGAAAGACTTCGAGGGTCCTTGGACTGGCTATGCACCCACCTCCCCCAAGGAGCTGGACGAGGCCCTGCGCACTGCCAAATGATAACAAAAGCATATATCAGAAGCGAATAATACAAATAGGAGTGATATTTATGGGTGACACAAGCACCTTTTACCGCACCCACACCTGCGGGGAGCTGCGCATGGAACAGGTGGGCCAGGAAGTGACCCTGGCCGGCTGGATGGAGAACCTGCGGGAGGTGGGGCAGAATCTGGCTTTCCTGGTCCTCCGGGACTTCTACGGCACCACCCAGGTGGTGCTGGAGACCGAGGAGACCGTCCAGACCGCCAAGGCGCTGAACAAGGAAACGGTGATCGCCGTCACCGGGGCGGTCCGGGAGCGGGACAGCAAGAACCCCAAGCTGCCCACCGGCGACATCGAGGTGGTCCCCGCTAAAATTGAGGTGCTGGGCAAGTGCCGCCACAACGAGCTGCCCTTCCCCGTCACCCGCAGCCGTGAGGCCGACGAGTCCGCCCGGCTGAAGTACCGCTATCTGGACCTGCGCAACCCGGAGGTCAAAAGTAACATCGTCCTGCGGTGTCAGGTGGTGTCCGCCTTGCGGCAGGCCATGACGGACCACGGCTTTCTGGAGATCACCACCCCGATTTTGACCGCCTCCTCCCCCGAGGGAGCCCGGGACTACCTGGTGCCCTCCCGGAAACACCCAGGGAAATTCTACGCCCTGCCCCAGGCCCCCCAGCAGTTCAAGCAGCTGCTCATGGCCTCCGGCTTTGACAAGTACTTCCAGATCGCCCCCTGCTTCCGGGACGAGGACGCCCGGGGCGACCGCTCCCCCGGCGAGTTCTACCAGCTGGACATGGAGATGGCCTTCGCCAGCCAGGAGGACGTGTTCGCCGTGCTGGAGGACGTGCTGCCCCCCATCTTCGCCAAATACGGCAAGTATAATATCGCCTCTAAAACACCATTTGTACGCATCCCCTACCTGGAGGCCATGGAGAAATACGGCACCGACAAGCCCGACCTGCGCATCGACCTGACTGTCACCGACGCGACAGAGCTGCTGGCTGGCTGCGGTTTCCCGCCCTTTGAGCATCAGACCGTCAAGGCCATTGTGGTCACCGGCTTCTCCGGCACCCGGAAGCAGATCGACGGGCTGTGCAGCGAGGTGGAGGTCCAGTCAGGCAATAAGGCCTACTGGTTCCGGTACGACGAGAATGGAGAGCTGGTGGGCGGCATCGCCAAGTTCGTCCAGCCCATCAAGGACCAGGTGGTGGAGGCGCTGAAGCTGGAGAAAGGCTCCTTTGTGGGCCTCACCGCCGGCGCACTGCTGGCCGCTCAGAAGACCGCCGGCGTCCTGCGGAACAAGCTGGGAGCCTTCTGCCCCGCCCACATGGACAGGGAGCGGTACGAGTTCTGCTGGATCGTGGACTTCCCCATGTACGAGATCGGGGAGGAGTCCGGCGAACTGGAGTTCTGCCACAACCCCTTCTCCATGCCCAAGGGCGGACTGGAGACGGTGGAGAAGGCCATCAAGGGAGAGATCGACCCCCTGACCATCACCGCCGACCAGTACGACCTGGTGTGCAACGGGGTGGAGCTGTCCTCCGGCGCGGTGCGCAACCACGACCCGGAGATCATGGTGAAAGCCTTCTGGATGGTGGGCCTGGAGGAGGAGGACGTGCGGAAGAAGTTCCCCGCCATGTACAACGCCTTCACCTACGGCGCGCCCCCCCACGCGGGCATCGCCCCCGGGGTGGACCGGATGGTGATGCTGCTGTCCGGGGAGGACTCCATCCGGGAAGTGATCCCCTTCCCCATGAACAAAAACGCCCAGGACCTGATGATGGGCGCGCCCTCCGCCGTGGAGCAGAGCCAGCTGGACGAGCTGAATATCGCCGTTACCAAGACGGAAGAGGAATAACCAAAACCCCGCCGCTTATCGCGGCGGGGTTTCCTTATCCGATCAGCAGCATCAGAATGGGCAGGGTGGCAAAGCAGCCCAGGATAGACAGGCAGGAACCGGTTGCGGCATACTCCTCGTCGGCCCCGTAGGCCCCGGCCATCACCGTCACCTGGCTGACCACCGGCAGGGCGCTCTCCACCAGAAAAACGTCTCTGACCAGTCCCTCCAGGCCGAAAAGCCGGCAGCAGCTCCAGCAGATGACCGGCGCCACCGCCAGCCGCATCACCAGCATGGCGGGCAGGCCGGGTAGCAGCCGGAGATTTTTCAGCCCCACCTCATAGACGATAAATCCCCCGTAAATCAGCGCCAGGGGGGATACAGTATTGCCGATGTACCCGGCGACACGCATCACCGTATTGGGCAGGCGCACATCCAGCACCAGCAGCACAACGGCCAGCAGCACACCCAGGATGGGGGGCTTGGTAAATATGTCCCGCAAAAGGCGGCCTGGTCCTCCCGGCCGCCGCCCCCCGTCCCCCGAGCGCTCCACCAGCAGGATGCCCGCCGACTGAAGAAAGGTGGTATTGCCCAGATAATACAGCATCACATAGGGCAGGCACGCCTCTCCAAAAAGCTGGGTGCACACGGGTATGCCGATAAACAGGACATTGGACAGGCCGGCCATGGCGGCAAACACCCCCCACCGCGCCCGGGGCAGGCGGAGCAGGGAGGCCAGCCCCATGGACAGCAGCAGGGTGGCCCCCACCCCCAGCAGAACGGAGAGCAGCTGCACCCCCGCCTGAGCCAGGTCGGCCCGGTCCAGGTTATTCAGCAGGCCTGTGATACAGTTGGCGGGCACGGCGATGTTGATGATGAACCGGCTGAGGAATTTTTTCTCGGCGGCGGTCATCCAGCCACAGACGCCCATGAAGTAGCCCACCGACATCAGCAGCAGCACCACCAGACAGGCTGAGACGGCGTTGAAAAATCCGGTCATTCTTTTCCGCCGCCTTTATTGGGGCGCCGTCTCCGGCGGCGGCCGCCGCCGGGCTTTCCCTCCTCGCGGGGCCGATCCGCCTGGGGAGTCTGGGGAGACTGGGCCGCCTTGGGCTGGCCGCCCCCCTCGCCCCTGCCGCGGTGCCGGTGGTTCCGCCGGGAGGGCCGGCGTTCCTCGGCCGCGGGCTCCTCCCGATTCTCCCGGCTGGGGAAGGCCGCCTCAATGGCGGCGGCCAGCGAGGCCTCCTCCGTGGGGGCGGCGGGGGAGATGTCCTTCCGCCGCAGCCTGGCCAGCTCCTCCAGGGGGGGCTCCACATAGCCCTCGGGCCGCTTGCCCTTGCCGCTGCGCACCACGCACAGCTCGCAGTTGTGATAGGTCTTGGGGCTGTCCGGGTCGGACTCCAGCCGCACCTGGGCGGTCTGCCGCAGAAGGTTGACGCCGCACACCGTCCCCGCCCCGTCTGGGGTCTCCACAAAGGACTCCTGCTTGGGGGCCTTCTTCACCAGGTCCTCGTAGGCCTCCTGCTCATATTTCAGGCAGCACATCAGCCGCCCGCAGGTGCCCGAGATCTTGGTGGGGTTGAGGGACAGATTCTGGGTCTTGGCCATCTTGATGGACACCGGCTGGAACTCCTCCAGGAACTGGGCGCAGCAGAAGGGTTTGCCGCAGATGCCCAGGCCGCCCAGCAGCTTGGCCTCGTCCCGGACCCCGATCTGCCGCAGCTCGATGCGGGTGTGCAGCGCTCCGGCCAGGTCCTTCACCAGGGCACGGAAATCCACCCGGCCCTCGGAGGTGAAGAAGAACACCACTTTGCTGCCGTCAAAGCTGTACTCCGCCCCCACCAGCTTCATGTCCAGCCCGTGGTCGGCGATTTTCTGCTGGCAGACCGACAGGGCGTACTTCTTCCGCTCCCGGTTCCGCTCCACCAGCTTGTCGTCCTCCGCCGTGGCCATGCGCACCACCGGGCGGAGAGGGGCGGTGAGCTCGATCTCGTCGATCATGGTGTTCCCCTTGACGCATCGGGCATACTCCACTCCCCGGGAGGTCTCCACGATCACGCCGTCCCCTTCTTTGAACCGGATGCCGTTGGGGTTGAAATAGTATTCCTTTCCGCCGTTCTTGAAGCGGATGCTGATAATCTCTACCATAGGTTATTTTCTCCTCAAATATTAAATCCTGTTTTCACAGCGCCTCAAACATCCCGGCGCACAGCCAGCCGGACAGCTGGCTCCCGCTGACGTTCAATCCTGCCGCTCTCCGCAGTTCCTTTACCAGTTTCACCGCCCGCAGCAGACGCCTCCGGTCGCCTCCGGCGGCGGCCCGGGCCGTCAACTGATCGGCCACCTCGTCCAGCAGGGCGGACAACTCTTCCCGACTCCGCTTTACATCCAAAACAGACGCGGCGGCCTCCAGCAGCTCCAATTCTCCGGCCCGTTCCAGGGCAGCCGCCAGCTTTCCCGCCAGGGCCTGCCGCTGCTGATCCGCCTCCCCCGCCTCGGGCACTTCGGCCGGGGTCAGGGCCAGCTCCTCACAGCGGGAGCGCACCGTCTGGAGCAGCCCCCCGGCATTGCCCGCGATGAGCAGGAAGGCGGCGTAAGGCGGGCCCTCCTCCAGCAGCTTGAGCATGGCGTTCTGGGCCGGGGCGTTCATCCGGTCCGCCCCCTCCAGAATACAGACCTTCCGCTCCCCCTCGTTGGGTCGGATGTAGGCGTCAGCGCGCAGAGCGCGCACCTGGTCCACCGTGATGGGCTTGCCCTCCTCGGGTCCGGCGGTCACCGACAAGTCGGGGTGGATCCCCTTCATGACCTTCTGGCAGGGGACGCACCGGCCGCAGGGCCGCTCCCCCGTCCCGGTACACAGCATGGCCGCCGCCAGCTGCCGGGCCAGCGCGTGCCGGCCGGACCCAGGGGGGCCGGAGATGATATAGGCGTGGGACAGCCCCCGCCCCCGCTCCTGCCGGGCCAGCTGGTCTTTGATCTTTTCATTTCCCGCGAGGGTGGAAAGGTTCATGTCTGTTCCTCTCTGCCTGTAGGGGCGGCCTGTGGCCGCCCGCTGTTCATTTTGCCCGTCAACGGGCGGCCACAGGCCGCCCCTACGAAATTATCCGGACCTCTGACAGCATATTATACCCTATTTCCCGCAAATAGGCCAGTTCTTTTTTTGAGATCCGCTCCCCTGGGGCCACAACGGGCACGCCGGGGGGATAGGGGGCGATCTGACAGGCGGCCACCTCCCCCTCGCAGTCCTCCAGAGGCCAGACCCGGCTGGGGGCGAAGAGGGCGGCACGGGGAGAGCACACCCGCTCCGGGATGGGCGGGGCGGGGATGGGCGGGCAGTCCCCCATCATATCCCGCAGCTCCACCAGCGCCTCCTCCAGGCGGTAGAGGTCCCCGTCGCTGTCCTGGGCGGTGCAGATAAACACCACGTGCCCGCCGTCCTCCATCTCCGGGTAAATACCCCGCGCCTCCAGCTCTTTCGCGAAGGCGGGGCCGTCCTTTACCTTCAGGGTGAGGCGGCAGGGGTCCAGGGAGAGGCCGGGGCTCTCCTTCAGGCTGGGGAAGCCCAGCCGGAACTCGTGGACCCGGCAGGCCGTCCGGCGGTACTCGTACCAGCCCTCCTCCCCCAGCAGCCAGTCCCGAGCCAGGTCCAGGGAGGCCATCATGGGGTAGGAGGGGCTGGAGGTGCCGAAGATGGCGGCGGTCCGCCGCACCAGGTCCGGGTCCATGCCATTGGCAAAGAGCAGGGCGGACTGCCCCATGGCGGGGAGGGTCTTGTGGGCCGAGACGGCCACCACGTCCGCCCCGCAGAAGGGGTCCAGTCCCAAAAAAGGCAGGTGGGCCCCGTGAGCGCCGTCCACAAAGAGCTTTCCGCCATGGGCGTGGACAATACGGGAAATGGCCCCAATATTAGACAACACACCGGCATATGTGGGTGAAGTTATACAGACCGTTTTGATATCCGGGTGCCGCTCCAGCATTTTTTCCACCGCCTCCGGGGAAACGGGACCGGCCAGGTTCTCCTCCTTCCGCCAGGGCCGTTCCAGGTACACGGGCTCCAGATCCAGCAGGGCCAGTGCGTTGAAGACCGCCCGGTGGCAGCCCCGGTCCACAAGGACCCTGCTCCCCGGCCGGGCGCACAGGGCCAGCCCGGTGTGGATGCCCATGGTGGACCCGCCGGTGAGGAACTGGCAGCGGTCGAAGCCGAACAGCTCCGCCCACAGCCGCTGGGCCTCGTCGAAGGGCTCCTCACCCTCAAAGAGGTTTCCAGTGGGGGACAGCTCGGTGACGTCAATGGGGGCCAGTTCCATCAGCTCAGGGGCGGGGAGGAACTTCCCCTTGTGCCCCGGCATATGGAACCGGGCGGGATTTTTTTCAGCGTATTTTCTCAGCGCGTCGTAAAGGGGAGCGGGCATGGCGTAACCTCCAAAAAGGCGGAAGGGATACTCCCTTCCGCCTGAAATTTATCTCTGATGGGGGGCGTAGGCCACCACGGTGCGGCGGTTGGGCTCCACGCCGGTGGAGTAGGTGGTAACGCCCTTGTAGTCCTGGAGGGCGGTGTGGATCACGTGGCGCTCGTAGGCGTTCATGGGCTCCAGGGTCATGTTCTTCCGGTACTTGACCACCTTGCCCGCCACCTTCACGGCCAGCCGCTGGAGGGACTCCTCCCGCTTGGCCCGGTAGCCCTCGGCGTCCACGTGGATGCGCACCCGCTTGGACTGGCCCCGGTTGACGGTATAGCTGGTCAGCTGCTGGATGGCGTCTAGGGTCTCGCCCCGGCGGCCGATGATGGCCCCCAGGTCCTGCCCCTGCAGAATCACTTTATAGCCGCCCTCGCTGGTGATAAAGATCTCTGGCGCGGCCTGGACCTGGAGATGGTCCATCAGCCCGGTGAGAAATTCCCTGATCCGGTTGGCCCTTTCGTCGTCCGGCTTCACCGGCTCCATAGTCACCGGCTCGCGGGAGGCGGGGGCGCTGCTGCCGATCAGGACCTCGTCCCCCTCCTGCAGCTGATTCTCCCGGCGGGGACGGCGCTCGGGCCGGGGCTGGCTCCGCTTCGGGGGGGCCATGCCCGGCTTGGCGGCCAGGATAGTCTCCTCCGCCGCGGGGGCGGCCGGCTTCTCCTCCGCCTTCGGCGCCCTCTTCACTGCCAGCTTGGCGGCGGGCAGGACCGTCTCCTCCACGGGGGCGGGCTTTTTCACCTCGGGCACAGGCTCCGGCTCGGGGGCGCTCAGCATGGAACTGACGTTCTCATTGAGGGGACGGGCCACGCCGTCCACCTCCTCATAGCTCACCCGGACCTTGGCCGGGTTGCTGCCAAAGCCCAAAAAGCCGGACTTGGCCCGCTCGATCACTTCCACAGACACATCGTCCCGGTCCAGGCCCAGCTGGAACAGGGCGGCGGCAATGGCGTCCTCTTCGGAGCGCCCGGTGGTCTCGATCCATTTTAACATCACTCAGCCCTCCTTATTCTCATCCTCGTCCGCCTCGACCTCGATCTCCTCGACCTCCACTTCCACCTCTTCGGTCTCAGCGGGGATCTCGACGGGGGTGGGAGCGGTCTCCTCCACGGGGGTCACAGGGGCGGCGGACTGGCTCTCCGGGATCTGGATGGACCCGGCCTGGGTGGTGCCCTCCGGCTTCTTCTCGGCCTTGCCCTTCTTCTTTTTATCGGTGCTGGCAGCCTCCATGGCCCGGAAAATCCGGTTGGGATCGGTATAGGGAGTCACCCCGCCGTAGCGGCCCGGGATGTAGGACCGGCCCCGGGCGTAGGCCCGGATGCCCTCCCGGCTGTCTTCCCGGTTGATTCCCTCCTGGTCGGGTTCGGCGTCTTTCTTGGGCTTCTTCTTGCCCCGGTTCTTTTTTTCCTCCTCAAGGCGGCGCTGGCGCTCCAGCCGGGCCTCCTCCTTGCGGCGCTTTTCCTCTTCCTTCGCCTCGGCCTCCGCTTTGGCGGCGGCCTCCCGGGCGGCCTCGTAGTCCTTCTTCAGCATCTTGCCGCAGATGACCTCCTGGGCCATGCCCACGAAGTACTGGGCGATCCAGTAGACCGTCAGACCGGCGGGGATGGTGAAGCCGATCCAGAGGGACATGAGGGGCATCAGCCACAGCATCATCTTGTTGGTGGAATCCATCTGGGCGCTGCTCTGGTTATTCATCTGGTTTGTGGCCTGGGACACCTTCATGTTCAGGGTGGACACCGCCACCGAGATCAGGGGCAGCAGGAACAGGCCGATGGAGTCCCAGCCAAAGCCGTATTTCCAGAATGTCAGCTTAGGGATCAGAGACAGGTCGATGCCCAGGAACACAAAGTTCAGCACGAACAGGTGGTCGCCGGCTCCGGCGAACTGGGCGTTGATGGCCCCCTGGAGGGAGGCCAGGTTCTCGCCGGTGACCTGGGCCAGCAGATACAGCTGGTTAAAGCCGCCGTTCTGGAACAGGCCGTTAATGACCCCGTCCTTATTCTTCCACAGGCCGTCGGCAAAGACGGTAAGCTCTCCGCTGGCCACTTTGTCCGCCATATTCTGGACCAGTTTGTCCATTGCGCCCTGGGAGACCCAGCCCTTGGTCACGGCCAGGGTCTGCCAGTCCAGCTGGGCGGCCAGCACCTGGATCTGCTCGGCGGACAGCTGCATGAAGTAGGTCAGGGGCTCCCGGATGATGCCGTACAGCGCGATCAGCACGATCATGGGGATCAGGGACCAGATACAGCCCCCCATGGGGTTGATCTTCTCCCGCTCGTAGAGCTTCTGGACCTCTAAATTATAACGCTCCTTGTCCTTGCCGTACTGCTTCTGGAGCTGCTGCATTTTGCCCGACAGCATTGTGGTCTGGATCATGCTCTTTTTGCTCTTCAGGGTGACGGGGAAGAGCACCAGCTTGACCACAATGCCGAACAGGATCAGCGCGATGCCGTAGCTGTTGAACAGGTTATAGAAAAACAGCAGCAGCCAGGCAAAGGGTTGTAAAATAATACCCACTAAAGTTACCTCCGCATATCAAGTTGTGGCAGAGTCTTAGGGAACAGGGTCATATTCTATGGACTTCTGCCTGTGAAAGGGGTGGCACCGCGACAATCTGCGCAGGGCCAGCCAGCCCCCCTTGAGAACGCCGTACTTTTCCACCGCCTCCAAGGCATACTCCGAGCAGGTGGGGATAAAGCGGCAGCAGGGGGGGCGCAGGGGTGAGATCGCCCGCCGGTAAAATCGAATCAGGGACAGCAGAGCGCGCTTCATTGGGGCCTGTCCCCTTTCGGCGGGATCAGGCCCAGCTTTTTCATCTGCTGGCGAAAACTGCGCTCCAGCTCCCCATAGCGGCCGTAGATCGCCCGGGTGCGGGCCACAATAACGAGGTCATAGCCGGGAAGCAGCTTCTCCTCATGGGTCCGGTACAGTTCCCGGATGCGGCGGCGGGCCCGGTTGCGCTTGACGGCATTGCCCAGCTTGACCCCTGTGGTGATGCCCAGCCGGCTGACCGGCCGGCCGGTTTTCCGGCAGTAGATGACAAAGTAGGGGGAGACAGCGCTTTTTCCTTTGCTGTACAACCGGCGGAACTCATGATTCTGTTTCAGGGGAACGGTGTGCTTCATGGTTTCCTCCGTATGCACAGATAGGGCGGAGGATCTTCTCCCACGCCCCTGGTTGTGCGTTATCTAAACTGTCTGTCCCGTTCCGACTGCCCAACGGCAGAGAGGGGCGGCCTGGCCCCCTGCTCCACCTTAGTGGGTCAGACGGGCGCGGCCCTTGGCACGGCGGCGGGCCAAAACCTTGCGGCCATTGCGGGTGGCCATACGCTTGCGGAAGCCGTGCTCCTTGGAGCGCTGACGCTTTTTGGGCTGATAGGTACGAAGCATGGGGGGACACCTCCTCAGTTGAAATCAAACCGGCTCTCCCGGCCCAACAACAGTTTCCTTGGAAACTGCGGTCTGCAAAAGATACGTGCAGTATTATAGCGGATAAAAGCCTCCCGTGTCAACCATCTTTTCGCCGTGAAAGGGAGAAATTTTCATATATTTTTTTTCTTTTCAATATCTTGTGGAACGGCTGCCTGCGGCACACAAGTTATGCTGCACATTATAAATAAAAAATATAGGAAAACCTTGCCCTTCTTCCTGTTTTTTGGTATAATAAAATGCTATGAAATTTATGTTTTCTCTCTTGAGATTCTGTCGCCATAAGGAGGACTGCCATGAACCCCGCCGCGGAAGTGTGGAAAAAGGTAAAAGCCCTGATGGGGGCTGAAATGACCGCCACCACCCTGAATACCTGGTTCGATGACGCCCAGGCCATCGCTCTGCAGGAAGATAGTTTCGTGCTCTACAGTCCCAGCAGATTAAAGCGGGACATTATCGCCGCCCGCTATATCCTGCCCATTCAAAACGCCCTCCACGAACTGTTTTCCGCCAACTTTCAGGTGACCGTCCTCACCGAGGGAGAACTGGACAGCTTTCAGCAGGAGACAAAACACTCCTCCTTCCTCCCGGGTACCGAGGAATACACCTTCGACCGCTTTGTGGTGGGTTCCTCCAATAAATTTGCCCACGCCGCCGCCCGGAAAGTGGCGGATAACCCCGGCGAGAGCTATAATCCCCTGTTCATCTTCGGCAACTCCGGACTGGGTAAGACTCACCTGCTCTACTCCATCGCCCACACCATCCACGCCAGCCACCCGGAATACAAGATCATCTACGTCAAGGGGGACGCCTTCACCAATGAGCTGATCACCGCTATCCGGGAGGGCCGGAACCAGGAGTTCCGGGACAAATACCGGGGGGCCGACGTTTTCCTTATGGATGATGTGCAGTTTATTGCCGGCCGGGACTCCACTCAGGAGGAGATGTTCCACACCTTCAACACCCTGTATGAGCTGAAAAAGCAGATCGTCTTCACCTCCGACCGTCCCCCTAAGGAGATGCTCCGGCTGGAGGACCGGCTGAAGACCCGCTTCGAGTGGGGCCTGCTGGCCGACATCATCCCCCCCGACTACGAGACCCGCATGGCTATCGTGAAAAACAAGTCTATCCGTATGGGGATGGAACTGCCCGACTTCCTGATCCAGCTCATCGCCGAGAACATCACCGCCAACGTCCGTCAGATTGAAGGAACGGTAAACAAGATCATGGCCTATCAGGACCTGATCGGAGACACGGTGGATAAAAATACGGTTATCCGGGCGGTGAAGGATATCTTTAAGGAGAAGTCCGATATCCTGCCCACCGCAGACGTTATCATTGAGGAGGTCTGCAAGTTCTACAACATCGAACCGGACATACTCCGGGGACAGGGCCGCTCCAAGGATATTTCGCTGGCCCGGCAGATCGCCATTTACCAGATCCGCCGCATGACCAATCTCTCCCTCAAGGAAATCGGTCAGGAGTTCAACGGCCGGGACCACAGCACCGTCCTCAACGCCCTGAACCGCATCGAGGGACTGGTCAAGACCGACCCGGAAAAGGCTGAGATCATCAAAGACATCACCACCAACATCAACGCCCGGTATGAGTAACTTCCCACACAACATTGTGGAATGTTGGTGGACGGCTGTGGAGAGATCTGTTTCCTGTGGAAAACACCCAACTTTTCCCCACATCACCTGTTGACGTGTTTTTCTTAGAGCGGCAACGTTTTCCGCCCTCTTTCCACATTATTTTCGCCTACAGACTGCTGTTACTAAAAAAACATCCTCTCCTCCCTATGGCGGAGAGAAAAAGAGATCGGAGGAACTGTTTATGAAATTCTCCTGCGAAAAGGCCCTGCTGTCCGCCGCTGTGTCCGTCACTTCCCGGGCGGTGGCTGCCAAGAGCTCTATCCCCGCCATGGAGGGCATTCTCATCGAGGCGGGGGCTACGCTCCGCCTTACCGGCTACAACCTGGAGACCGGCATCCAGGCCACCGTTCCCGCTGAGATTACCGAGGGGGGCTCCCTGGTGCTGTCCGCCCGGCTCTTCGGTGAGATCGTCCGCAAAATGCCCGATGATGTGGTGGTCTTCTCCTCTCAGGGGTACACCGTCAACATCAAATGCGGCCTGTCCGAATTTAACATCCTGGGCACCGACCCGGAGGAGTTCCCCGAACTGCCCTCGGTGGATCAGCAGAACGCCTTGACCATCAGGCAGCCGGTGCTCCGGTCCATGATCGGGCAGACCCTCTTTGCCGTCAGCGATAACGAGAGCCGGCCCATTCACACCGGTTCTCTCTTCGAGGTGGATGGGACGGGCCTCACCGTAGTGTCGGTGGACGGCTACCGCCTGGCCCTGCGCCACGAGGCGGTGGAGGAAAAGAAGGGGGTGGAAGACTTCTCCTTTGTGGTTCCCGGCTCCGCCCTGAGCGAGGTGGAGAAGATCTGCTCCGGTGAGGAGGAGGTCACTGTCACCCAAGGGGCCCGGCACATCATGTTTCAGACCGGCGATACCGTGCTGGTCTGCCGCCGGCTGGAGGGGGATTTCCTGGCCTATAAGAACGCCATTCCCCGGAACAACACCGTCAAGGTGGAGGTGGAGGCCCGGGCCCTGCTGGCCTCCATCGACCGGGTGTCTCTCATCATCAGTGAAAAGCTCAAATCTCCTCTGCGCTGCGTCTTTGGGGATGGAGTGGTGGACATTACCACCAAGACCGCCATCGGCGACGCCGCCGACCGGTGCGTTATCTCCGGCGACGGCGGCGGGCTGGAAATCGGCTTCAATAACAAGTACCTGATGGACGCCCTCAAGGCCGCCCCCGCCGACAAACTGCGGATGGAATTCACCTCCGGCGTAGCCCCCTGCGTCATCCTGCCCGCCGAGGGGGAGGAGAACTTTGTCTATATGGTCCTGCCGGTGCGGCTGAAGGCCAATTGATGGAAAATGTGGAAAGTTTCACGTGAAACATGAGAAAAAGGGGATAAAATGGAAACACACGAAATCAAAATCCATACTGAATATATCAAGCTCCAGGATCTCCTCAAGTTCGCCAGGGCGGTAGAGACCGGCGGGGATGCCAAGCTCATCATCCAGGAGGGCCGGGTAGCCGTCAACGGAGAGCCCTGCCCCATGCGGGGCAAGAAGCTGCGCCCCGGAGACCGGGCTGTGATTGATAGCGAAACGGAGCTTGTGGTCACGTGATCGTCAAACGTCTGGAGCTGGACTTCTTCCGCAACTATGCCCATCTGGAGGCAGACTTTGACCCCGGGGTCAACCTGATCTACGGCGACAACGCCCAAGGCAAAACCAATTTACTGGAGGCCGTCGCCTACCTGTCTGCCGCCCGCTCCCACCGGGCCCGGTACGATCGGGAGATGATTATGCTGGACATCGACTCCGCCTTTGTCAAGGGGGAGGTGTCCAGCCGTAACCGGGGTTTTACTCTGGAGGCCAAACTCTTCCGGGGACGAGGCAGGCAGTTGTACTCCAACGGCGTGAAGCTGAAAACCGCCGGGGAGCTGGCGGGAATTCTGAACACCGTGCTCTTCTGCCCTGAGGACCTGTCCCTCATCAAGGCGGGGGGCGCGGAGCGGCGGCGGTTTCTGGACGGGGCCATCTGCCAGCTGCGGCCCCGGTACGCCCAGGCCCTGGCGGAGTATAACCGGCTCTACGACCACAAGACCCGCATCCTCCGGGACTGGCCGGAGAATCCCTCTCTGTTGGATACCCTGGACGACTTCAATCTGCGCATGGCCCAGACCGGAGCCATTATCATTCACTACCGGGCCCATTTTGTCAAGCGCCTGCGGGAACGGGCCCCGGCCATCCACGGGGATTTCTCCGGGGGCCGGGAGGGGTTGGAGCTGGGCTATGAGACGGTGTCCATGGTGGACGACCCCCAGAAGCAGCCCCGGGAGCTGCTCCCCCTCCTGCTGGAGCACCAGGAGAAGCACCGTCAGGCGGAAATCGACAGCCGGCAGTGCCTGTCCGGGCCCCACAAGGACGACCTGTCTGTCAGAATCGGCGGGCAGGAGGCCAAGACCTATGCCTCCCAGGGCCAGACCAGGACGGCGGCCCTGTCCCTCAAGCTGGCCCAGCGGGAGATTTTTCAGGAGGAGACCGGGGAGTGGCCTGTCCTCCTGCTGGACGACGTCCTCTCTGAGCTGGACCCCAAGCGGCAGGCCTTCGTCCTCAACCGCATCCGGGGGGGACAGGTGTTCATCACCTGCTGCGAGGAAGAGAAGCTGGAGGGTCTGGAGGGTGGGAAGGCCTTTCATGTCCACGACGGGAGATTGGTATGAAACAGACAGCGGTAAGATATTTTACCTTTTTAAGGTGCTATCATACCTTGATAATCTGGGGGCTCTATGCCGGGCTGGTGTTGATGACCTTTTTCCGTCTGCACCTCCCCGGGGAACGGTGGATCTGGATCTCCTGGCTTGGAGTCGCCGGATATTTCTTCTCAATGACAAAATTGAAATCTCACCAGTCCATCCCCCGGAAATACCTCAAACTTTTGGTCGTGATTCTGATATGTTCCATCTTATTCAGCCTTTTCGACAGTTTTTTTACCATTTCCGGATGGGCAAATGGCAGACCGCGACTTATGGAAGGCAGTTATGTTCTGATTTACAAAGGTTCTGTCAAAAACAGTTTAACAGAGCAGGAATATCATTTCCTCAAGTGTTTGGAACAGCAAAATGAGGCCGCCCACATGTTAGTGTTTTGGGCAATCTTTTCAATTTTCCGCTGTGAAAGAAAAAAGGATGAGAGATAGTGTATTTACACCTCGGCCAATCGGTCGTCATCCCTGACGGGGACATTTTGGGCATCTTCGACCTGGACAACGCCAGCTGGGCCTATAAGACCCGGGAGCTGCTGGAGCGGGCAGAGGCGGAGGGCCGGGCCATCTGGCTTACCGACGACCTGCCCCGGTCCTTCATCCTGGCCGACAGCCGCTGGGGGGAGCCGGTGGTCTACATCTCCCCTCTCTCCTCCGCCACCCTGGCCGCCCGGGCCGGGCGGGGCGGGCTGGAATAGAAAAAAGGCCCCCTTCGCAAAGGGGGCTGTCAGCCGCAGGCTGACTGGGGGGTTTCTTTCTTAATTAAGCTATAGCGCAAATAAAAAGAAACCCTCCGTCATTTGCTTCGCAAATGCCACCTCCCTTTGCGAAGGGAGGCTTTAAAAATAAGGAGGTTACAGTATGGAATCCATCGAATATCTGTGGAAGGACCGCAAGCGTCATCTGGGCCTGCCCCTGTCCTTCACCCGCTACCGCCTCAGCGAGGACCGGCTGTTCTGTGAGACCGGTTTTCTCAACATTAAGTCCGACGAGGTACTCCTCTACCGGGTGCGGGACCTTCAATTAAACATGTCCCTGGGACAGCGGATTTTCGGCGTGGGGACGGTATGCGTGGTGTCCTCCGACAAGAGCATCCCTCATCTGGATTTGAAAAATGTGAAGCACCCCAGAGAGGTCAAGGAGCTGATCCACCAGCATGTGGAGGAGGCCAAGGACAAGCGGAGAATGCGCACCACCGAGCTGGTGGGCGGCGAAGTCGGCGAGGACGACTACCACGACACCGCCGACCTGGAAGACGAGGAACTGGATTAAAGTATTTCACCATCGCGGAGGGTAACTATGTCTGAAGAACGAATCGAACTGAACGAACTGAACACCACCCAGACCGACCACGAGTACGGCGGCTCTGAGATTCAGGTCCTGGAGGGCCTGGAGGCGGTGCGCAAACGCCCGGGCATGTATATCGGCTCCACCTCGGAGTCCGGCCTGCACCACCTGGTGTATGAGATCGTGGATAACTCCATCGACGAGGCCCTGGCCGGTCACTGCACCGACATCACCGTGACCATCAACCCGGGGAACACCATCACCGTCACTGACAACGGCCGGGGCATCCCGGTGGACATCCAGCCCCAGACGGGCCGGCCCGCCCTGGAGGTGGTCTTTACCGTCCTCCACGCCGGCGGAAAATTCGGCGGCGGCGGCTATAAGGTATCCGGCGGCCTCCACGGGGTGGGCGCCTCTGTGGTCAACGCCCTCAGCGAGTGGCTGGAGGTCCAGGTCCACAAAAACGGGGAAATTTATGAGATGAAGTTCTCCCGGGGCAAGATCACTCAAGAGATGAAGGTGGTGGGCAAGACCGACCACACGGGCACCACCGTCACCTTCAAGCCCGACCCGGAGATGTTCGACACCCTGGAGTACAGCTACGACACCCTCCACACCCGTATGCGGGAGGAGGCCTTCCTCAACGCCGGCCTGCGCATCCAGACAGTGGACCTGCGCCCCGGCCGGGAGCAGGAGGACGACATGTGCTACGAGGGGGGCATCCGGGAGTTTGTCACCTTCATCAACAAGAACAAGGACCCCCTCCACAATGAAGTAATCTATATGTCCGGGGCCCGGGAGGACTCCATGGCCGAGGTGGCCATGCAGTACAACGACGGCTACCAGGAGGTCATGGTCTCCTTCGCCAACAACGTCCACACCCCCGAGGGCGGGATGCACGAGGAGGGCTTCCGCCGGGCGCTGACCAACGTGCTCAACGCCTACGGCCGGAAGATCAAGCTGCTCAAGGACGACGAGAAAGTGTCCGGCGAGGACTGCCGGGAGGGCCTCACCGTGGTCATCTCGGTGAAGCTCACCGAGGCCCAGTTCGAGGGCCAGACCAAGGCCAAGCTGGGCAACAGCGAGATGCGCACCCTGGTCAACGCCATCGTATCGGAGAAGCTGGAGATTTACCTGGAGGAGAACCCCGCCGTGGGCCGGGCCATCCTGGACAAAGCCCTGATGGCCAACCGGGCCCGGGAGGCCGCCCGGAAGGCCAGGGAGTCCATCCGCCGCAAGACCGCCCTGGGCGGGGCCGCCATGCCCGACAAGCTGCGGGACTGCAACGAGGCCAACCCGGAGCTCACCGAAATTTATATCGTCGAGGGCGACTCCGCCGGCGGCTCGGCCACCCAGGGCCGGGACAGCCGCTTCCAGGCCATTCTCCCCCTGTGGGGCAAGATGCTCAACGTGGAGAAGGCCCGGGCGGATAAGGTCTATGGAAACGACAAGCTCACCCCCGTGATTACCGCCCTGGGGGCGGGCATCGGGGACGACTTCGACCTGAACAAGCTGCGGTATCACAAGGTCATCATCATGGCCGACGCCGACGTGGACGGCGCCCACATCCGTACCCTGCTGCTCACCTTCTTCTTCCGCTTTATGCGGCCCCTGATTGAAAACGGTTACGTCTACTCCGCCGTGCCGCCGCTGTTCAAGCTGACAAGGGGCAAGCAGGTCCGGCTGGCCTTCTCTGAGGAGGAGCGGGACGCCATCTCCGCCGAGCTGCGGGGAGACAACCCCAACGCCAAGGTGGAGATCAACCGCTTTAAGGGCCTGGGCGAGATGAACCCCCATGAGCTGTGGGAGACCACCATGGACCCGGAAAAGCGCACCCTGCGGCGCATCGAGCTGGACGACGCTGTCCGGGCGGACGAGACCTTTACTATCCTTATGGGTGAGAAGGTGGAGCCCCGGAAGGAGTTCATCGAGCGCAACGCCAAGTACGCCGTCAACCTGGACTATTAAAGAGGAAAACTGATGAAAAGAATATTAAGCCTTTCTTTAGCATATTGCCTCATGTTCACTTTGGCAGGCTGCGGCAGTGGAATTTCAGAGGAACAGTATAATCAGGTTTGTGCTGAGCGGGATGCTTTACTTGCGGAGATTCAGGAACTGAAAGAGAATTTGCCGGATAAGGGTGCGGATATGGTGCCGGTCACAATCAGCGGTACATTTACAGCGACAGTTCGTGGCTTGATTCCCGGTTATCAACTTGATAATACAACGCTTCAAGTTGCAATAGTTACTCCATTTCAAAGCAGCCCCTTTGCGCTGTATGTGGGCGATTTAGCGGAGCAGTTGGAAGTAGGAGAAATCTATGTATTTGAAGTGAAACCAAAGGAAGCAGAGATTACCCCACAGGAGTACGAGAGAGGGATCTCCTTTTTTCCGGAAGTAATAGAACGGTATCACCTGCATATCTCCGGTTTTCGGATTGCCGGAGAGAAAGATTATGGGCTGGAGACGACCCACCTTGTGTTTGAGAAGCGATGAAACGTAAAGCGAGGAAATAACAATGAGCAAGAAACCCCAATACGACCCCGAGGAGATTCGATTCCCGGACCAGAAGATCATCACCTCCTCCCTGGTGCCGGAGATGGAGAACTCCTATATTGAATATGCCATGTCGGTCATCGTGGGCCGGGCCCTGCCCGACGTGCGGGACGGCCTGAAGCCCGTCCACCGCCGCATCCTCTACGCCATGTACGAGGACAACCTGACGGCCGACAAGCCCTTCAAGAAGTCGGCTACCTGCGTAGGCGACGTGCTGGGCCGCTACCACCCCCACGGGGATCAGAGTGTGTATGACGCACTGGTCCGGCTGGCCCAGGACTTCTCTATGCGGTACATGCTGGTGGACGGCCACGGCAACTTCGGCTCGGTGGACGGCGACCCCCCGGCGGCCTACCGTTACACCGAGGCGCGCATGTCCAAGCTCTCCGACGAGATGCTCCGGGACATCGAGAAGGACACGGTGGACTGGGACCCCAACTTCGACGAGACGCGCCGGGAGCCCCGGACCCTCCCCTCCCGCTTCCCTAACCTGCTGGTAAACGGTTCCTCCGGCATCGCCGTAGGCATGGCCACCAACATCCCGCCCCACAACATGCGGGAGGTCATCAACGCGGCCATCTGTGTGCTGAACGATCCGGAGGCCACCCTGGCCGACCTGATGGAGCACATCCACGGCCCCGACTTCCCCACCCGGGCCATCATCATGGGCCGGGCGGGCATCCGCGCCGCCTACGCCACCGGCCGGGGCCGGGTGACCATCCGGGCGCGGCACGAGTTTGAGGAGTTCGGCAAGGACCGCACCCGCATTGTCATCACCGAAATCCCCTACCAGGTGAACAAGCGGATGCTGATTAAAAACATGGCCGACCAGGTGGAGGACAAGCGGCTGGAGGGCATCTCCGACATCCGGGACGAGACCGACCGCAACGGGATGCGCATCGTCATCGAGCTGAAGCGGGACGCCAACCCCCAGGTGGTGCTGAACCGCCTCTTCGCCCAGACCCAGCTGCAGACCACCTTCGCCATCAACATGCTGGCCCTGGTGGAGGTGAACGGCAAGCTCCAGCCCCGGATTCTCTCCCTGCGGCACATTCTGGACGAGTATATTGCCTATCAGGAGCAGGTCATCATCCGCCGGACGAAGTACGACCTGCGCAAGGCCCAGGAGCGGGCCCATATTTTGGAAGGCCTGCTCATCGCCCAGGACAACATCGACGAGGTCATCCACATCCTGCGCACCAGCTACGACAACGGCAAGGAGCGGCTGATGGAGCGGTTCAGTCTGGACGACGTCCAGGCCCAGGCCATCTGCGACATGCGGCTCATCGCCCTCCAGGGACTGAACCGGGAGAAGCTGGAGGCGGAGTACAAGGAGCTGGAGGAGCGCATCGCGTATTTCAACCGGCTGTTGGCCAGTGAAGAGATGCTGCGGGGCGTTCTGAAGGAGGAGCTCACCGCCATCCGGGACAAGTATGGCGACGACCGGGTCACCGAGATCCAGGATGTGGAGGACGAGATCGATATCGAGGACCTCATCGAGGAGGAGCAGTGTGTCTTCACCCTCACCCAGGCGGGCTATATCAAGCGCACCCCGGTGAGCGAGTACGCCGCCCAAAGTAAGGGCGGCATGGGCAAGAAGGGCATCACCACCCGGGAGGAGGACTACGTCGTCGACGTCTTCACCGCCTCCACCCACGACTATATCCTGTTCTTCACCGACACCGGCAAGGTCTACCGGAAGAAGGGCTATCAGATTCCCGAGAGCGGCAAGACTGCCAAGGGGACCAACATCATCAACATCCTCCAGGTGGAGCAGGGGGAGCGGGTGCAGGCCATGCTCCACTACCGGGAGAAGGAAAACGAGGAGTTGTACCTGTTTATGGTGACCCGGAACGGCACCGTGAAGCGGCTGCCCGTCCGCACCCTGAAAAACCTGCGGAACAACGGCATCCGGGCCCTGCGCCTGGACGAAGGGGACCAGCTTGTCTCCGTCCGGGAGACCGACGGCACCAAAAAGATTCTCATTGCCACCCACGACGGCATGGCCGTCTGCTTTGACGAGAATGACGTGCGGGCCATGGGCCGGGACGCCGTGGGCGTCCGGGGCATCCGCCTGCGGGAGGGGGACTATGTGGTGGGGGCCGCCCGGATGACCGAGGGCCGGACCGTGCTGTCCATCACCGAGAAGGGCTTCGGCAAGCGCACCCCCGTGGAGGAGTATCGGATCACCAACCGGGGCGGCATCGGCATCAAAAACTATATGATTACCGAGAAAACCGGCCCCATCGTGGGGGTCAAGGTGGTGGACGGCTCCGAGGACCTGCTGGTGGTTACCCAGGCGGGCATCCTCATCCGCACCCACGTGGACGCCATCAAGCAGTGCGGCCGGTCCACCCAGGGGGTCATCGTTATGCGCTTCAAGGAGGAGGGGGACAGGGTGATCTCCCTGGCTCTGGCCGACCGGGAGGAGAACGCCGAGACCGCCCAGCCGGAGGAGACTCCCTCCGAGAGCGAGGCTCCGTCCGAAGAGTGACCGTAGGGGCGGCCTTTGGCCGCCCGCCCGAAAGGAGGTTTGACCGATGAAAAAACGCGTTACCTACCGGCCCAGCAAGGCGGCGGGCACCCTTGGCGCGATCTGGGGCGGGGTGTTTGTCCTCATTGGCCTGTTTATTGTCATCCCCACCTTTGGCCCCTTTGGGCTGCTGTGGACCTTGGGCGCCGCGGCCATCACCGGTATGAACGCCTATCAGACCTTTGGAAAGAAATATGTGGGGCCGGAGATCAATATCGAAGAAGAGGAGCGGACCGGTCGGCCGCCGGCCGCCCCTCCCCCGTCTGAGACCCACGACCACATCCCCTCCACCGCTCTGGATGCCAAGCGCCGCCTGGAGCAGCTGGAGAGCCTGAAGTCCGCCGGACTGATCGACGACCGGGAGTACCGGGAGAAGCGGGAACAGATTTTGAAGGAGCTGTAAGGCATGAAATTAGCAAACGCCCTGTCCCAGCGGTCGGAATTGCAGACCCGCATCCGCCAGCTGGAAAGCCGGCTGAACAACAACGCCCAGGTCCAGGAGGGGGAACAGCCCGCCGAGGACCCTATGGAGCTGCTCCAGGAGCTGGATGCGGACTACGCCCGGCTGGAGGAGCTGATCTCCGCCATCAACCGCACCAACAACTCAACCAAACTGGAGGACGGAGCCACCCTCTCCGACTTGCTGGCCCGCCGTGACTGCCTCAAGGGGAAGCTGTCCGCCCTGCGGGGCTTTCTGGACAACGCCAGCGCCCTGGTCCGCCGCCACAGCGCCAGCGAGATCAAGGTAAAGAGCACCGTTAATGTCCGGGAGCTTCAAAAGCAGGTGGATGGCCTGTCCAAGGAGCTGCGGGAGCTGGAGGAGACCATCCAGGAGAAGAACTGGACCACCGAACTGCTGTGACCCCATAGGGGCGGCCTTTGGCCGCCCGCGGGTGACAGAAACGGTTAGATTACAGGCGGCCAAAGGCCGCCCCTACAGAACATTGTGAGATTTTGGTTGCGCGAAAGGCGGACGTCAGCTCCGCGCCGGAGCCATCAGGCGACTCATGGAGGCGGCGGGACCTCGCCAGGGTTCGAATCCCAACTTTATTGTCAGGTCCGTTACCGTTACATCTGTACCCTTATGTCTACGAGACGCTTACATTTACTACCGGACGTCGGTTTCGTGCGGGCGGGTTAGGGGAATTTATGAAAACTGTCACCATTTATACCGACGGGGCCTGTTCCGGGAACCCCGGCCCCGGGGGCTGGGGGGCTATCCTGATGTACGGCTCCCACAAGAAGGAACTGTCCGGGGGCGAGGCCCGGACCACCAACAACCGCATGGAGCTCACCGGAGTCATCGCCGCCCTGGAGGCCCTGAAGGAGCCCTGCGCGGTGGAGCTGTACTCTGACAGCAAATATGTTATCGATGGCCTGGGCAAAGGCTGGGCCAAGGGCTGGCGGGCCCGGGGCTGGGTGAAGTCGGACAAAAAGCCCGCCCTCAACCCCGACCTGTGGGGCCGGCTGCTGGACCTGTGCGAGACGCACACGGTAAACCTCCACTGGGTCAAGGGCCACGCCGAGAACGAGTTCAACAACCGCTGCGACCAGCTGGCGGTGGCCGAGAGCCAGAAGTATAAATAAGTCCTCCAAGGCCGGAACGGCCTTAATATAAAGAGAAGGAAGGCATATTTATGGGCAAGTTTGTGATTTCCAAGACCAAGAACGGTGAGTTTACCTTCAACCTGAAGGCGGGCAACGGCGAAGTGATTCTCACCGCCTCCGAGAGCTACACCAGCATGTCCGGCTGTCAGGGGGGTATCGCCTCCGTGCAGAAGAACGCCCTGGCCCACGTGGAGGACCAGACGGTGGAGGGCTTCGAGAAGCTGACCCACCCCAAGTTTGAGGTCTACCAGGACAAGGCCGGGGAGTTCCGCTTCCGCCTCAAGGCCAAGAACGGCGAGAACATCGGCAAGAGCGAGGGCTACAAGGCCAAGGCCAGCTGCCTGAACGGTATCGCCTCGGTGGGCAAGAACGCCCCCGACGCCAAGATCGAGGAGCCCGAGGAATAAGCGAAAAGCGCCCGTCAGGGCGCTTTTTCTTTCTTCTTCCGGTAACAGATGTCCCGGTTGCCGCAGGTGGCGCAGCCCCGGCCGCACCCCCGCTTTTTGCCGTAGTCGTTGAACAGCAGAATGGCAATGGGGATGCCGATGACGGCCACAGCGAACAGGGCGATGGCGAAATACTCCACAGGCGGGACCCCCTCTCAGTCGAAATAAAATAGATCCTCAAACTTCTTGTCCAGGGCGACGCACAGCACCAGGGCCAGCTTGGCGGTGGGGTTGAACTGTCCCGTCTCAATGGAGCTGATGGTCTGGCGGGAGACGCCCACCAGCTTGGCCAGCTCCCCCTGGGACAGGGACCGCTCCGCCCGGGCCACCTTTAGCCTGTTTTTTAAAACCAGCTGGTCGTCCATGCCCTCACCATCCCTGTGAGAAATATTTTACCACATAGAACACCAGGAACACAAGGGAAATTATCATGGTGATCAGGTCGGAGGTGTCCTTCCGCTTGGTGAGACGGTACAGCCGGCTGCTGACGCAGGAGGTCCAGAACATAATCATCACGCTGTCGGAGGGCAGGTTGTGAAAGTGGTTGTAAGCGACGATGGCCAGTCCTGCCATCAGGGTAAAGGCCAGGCTGAAGGACTCCCCCTGGATGGTGATGGTCCGCTCCATCTCGTCCCGGGTTTGGTTTTCCCTGCGGCTTCTTTCCAGTATCTCTTTTTTATCCATGTTACAGTCCTTTCTGTACAATCACAAAAATTGTAAGAACAGGCGGAATCAGGCAAATCAGGCCCGTAATGAGATTGTACTTTCTGCGGTGATAGCGGTAGAGCGTCAAATCGTGGGCAGATTTAGAGATAAACATAGCCAAGGCGAAGGGCCACCAGGTGATGAACGCCTCCCCGGTGATCGTCTCTTGCAGCATCAGCAGCAGGCATAGAAAGCAGTTGACACCAACTACCGCATGGTAGCCGGCTGTACAGGCTTTCTGCTCCAGCTGCCGGTCCCGCTCGTCCTCCGGCTGATTTTCCCTGCGGCTCTTTTCCAAAATCTCGTTTTTGTCCATAGGAAAACTCCTTTCCCGGCTTCGGTCCGGCCGTGACCTTCCCCGTTGAGGTTATCATAGCACGGTGGCCCCGGATTGTCAAGTATACTTGTCAAAAAAATAATGAAACTTGGCAGAACAGAATAGACTTGCCTTTTTCTTTAAAACAGGGTACAATCAGGAGCAATATTGCATGACCGGGAGGAAGCAGGAATGAAGGAATTTCGCGGAAGTCAAAACTACGTGGCCTCGGAGGAGCTGCTCCGGGCGGCCAACATCGCCATGGTGCTGGAAAAGCCCCTGCTCATCAAGGGGGAGCCGGGCACGGGCAAGACCATGCTGGCCGAGGCCATCTCTCAGGCGCTGGGCAAAAAGCTCATCATCTGGAACATCAAATCCACCACCAAGGCCCAGGACGGCCTGTATGTCTACGACGTGGTCCAGCGGCTCTACGACAGCCAGTTTGGGGGCCAGGGGGTGGACGACATCGAGAAGTACGTCAAGCTGGGCAAGCTGGGGGAGGCGTTTACCGATGATGAGCAGGTGATTT
Organism: uncultured Bacillota bacterium; assembly: GCA_947649625.1. GTDB lineage: Bacteria > Bacillota > Clostridia > Oscillospirales > Oscillospiraceae > Lawsonibacter. The sequence continues at coordinate 28,962 of CANSSJ010000001.1, forward strand.
TGCTCATCGACGAGATCGACAAGGCCGACCTGGAGTTCCCCAACGACCTGCTGTGGGAGCTGGACCGGATGGAGTTCCACATCCCGGAGACGGGCCGGACGGTGAAGGCCAACCACCGTCCGGTGGTGATTATCACCTCCAACGCGGAGAAGGAGCTGCCCGACGCCTTCCTCCGCCGGTGTGTCTTCCACTATATCGAGTTCCCCGACCGGGAACTGATGGCCGACATTGTCCGGGTCCACTACCCCGATATCAACGACCGTCTGCTGGACCAGGTGCTGGAGGCCTTCTACAAAATCAGAAATCTCCCTCAAATCAAGAAAAAGCCCTCCACCAGCGAGATCATCGACTGGATCCAGGCCCTCCAGCACGGGGACGTGGACGTGCGCCGCATCGTGAAGGAGGTCCCCTACCTGGGAGTGCTGCTGAAAAAGAACGAGGACATCGACGCCCTGCGCCGGCAGTGGCGGTGAGGCCATGTTTACCGATTTTCTGTACCTGCTCCGGCGAAACGGCCTGAAAGTGTCCCTCACCGAGTGGATGGCCCTGATGGAGGGGCTGCACAAGAACCTCCACAGCGCCAGCTTTACCGGCTTTTACCACCTGTGCCGCTGTCTGCTGGTGAAGAGCGAGGCCGACTTCGACGCTTTTGACCGCACCTTTCTGGAGTATTTCAGGGACGTGCCCTTCCAGCAGGAGGTGTCCCAGGAGTTATTGGACTGGCTGGATAAACCAGAAGTATTATCCGACTACGCCAACTGGGACGAGATCCAGGCCCTGAAAAACATGGGCTTCACCGAGGAGGAGATCGAGCGGATGCTCCAGGAGCGGATGCTGGAGCAGACCGAGGAGCACAACGGGGGCAATTACTGGGTGGGCACCCACGGCATGTCCATGTTCGGCAACTCCGGCCTGTCCCCCAAGGGCATCCGGGTGGGGGGACAGTCCATGTACCGCCGGGCCTTCCGGGTGGCGGGGGAGCGGAAATTCCGGGACTTCCGCCGGGACAACACCCTGGACACCCGCCAGTTCCAGGTGGCCCTGCGCCACCTGCGCCAGTACTCCGGACTGGTGGACCTCCCCCCCACCGAGTTCGACGTGGACAACACCATAAAAGACACGGCGGACAACGGAGGCGTGCTCAAGGTGCGCTACAAGCGGCCCCGGGAGAACACGGTGAAGGTCCTCCTGCTTATGGACTCCGGGGGCTCCATGGACTACTACGCCCAGCTGTGCTCCGCCCTGTTCCAGGCGGTGTCCAAGTCGGGCCACTTCAAGGACCTGAAGGTCTACTACTTCCACAACTGCCCCTACGCCCGGCTGTACAATTCCCCCACCCTCATGGGCCGGGACAGCGTGCCCACCGACTGGGTGCTGTCCAACATCCCCGGGGACTACAAGCTGATCCTGGTGGGGGACGCCCAGATGGCCCCCTACGAGCTGATGGGGGGATACTATGGCCGGAGCGACCGGCCCGGCGGTCCCCAGTGCGGCATGGACTGGCTGCGGCTGCTGCGGGGCCGTTTCCGGAATACCATCTGGCTCAACCCCAGTCGCCGCCCCGACTGGGGGGCCTACTGGTCCCAGACCTACGATGTCATCGCCCAGGAGTTCCCCATGTACCTGCTCACGGTGGACGGCCTGGAGGAGGGCATGAAAAAACTGCTGACAAGGTAAGGAGGCGCGGCGATGGAAGAAATCCGGAAAGCGGTCCGGGAGGATGTCCCCCGGGTGGCCGCCATCTACGACCATATTTTGACCGAGGAGGAACAGGGCCGGGCGGTCATCGGCTGGATCAGAGGGGTCTACCCCACCCAGCAGACCGCCCTGGACGCCCTGGAGGCGGGCACCCTGTTTGTCCTGGAGCGGGACGGGGCCATTGCCGCCGCCGCCAAGATCGACCAGAACCAGGTGCCCGAGTACGCCAACGCCCCCTGGCGGTATCCGGACGTGCCGGATTCCCAGGTGATGGTCCTCCATACCCTGGTGGTGGCCCCCGCCTTTGCCGGAAGGGGCTGCGGGAGCGAGTTCGTCCGCTTCTACGAGGACTACGCCCTGAACCACGGCTGTCCTTACCTCCGCATGGACACCAACGCCCGGAACACCGCCGCCCGGCGGCTGTACGCCCGGCTGGGCTACTGGGAGGCGGGCATCGTACCCTGCGTGTTCAACGGTATCCCTGATGTACAGCTGGTCTGTCTGGAAAAAAAGCTGGAATTATAAAAAATCCCCGGAGAGTACAGGCTCTCCGGGGATCGTCTTTTACACCTTTGCCTCATGGCTGTTGAGCAGGGCCTGCTTGATGTCCCACAGCTTCTGGGACAGGTCCACATAGTAGTTGTGGGGGTTCTCGAACCGCTTCACCTCGTCCCAGAGGGCGTCCACCTGCCGCTGGCAGTAGGCCCGGCTGGTCTGGAGGTCGGGCACCTGATACACCAGCTCGCCCCCCCGGAAGATGGGCACCATCAGCTCCCGGGCCTCGATATCGGTGTACACCTTCCGCTTCCAGGTGGCGTCCGGGTCGAACATCTCCAGAGGCTGGGTGAAGTCGAACTCCTCGTCGTGGAGGCAGATCAGATCGGCCTCCGCCTTGCCGGTGTCCTTGGAGAAAATGCGGTAGATCTTTTTAAAGTGGGGGGTGGTGATCTTGGCGGCGTTCTCGCTGATCTTGATTTTGGGGATGATGGTCCCGTCGTCCCCCTCGATGGCGGCCAGCTTGTACACTCCGCCGAACACCGGCTCAGATCGGGAGGTGATAAGCCGCTCGCCCACTCCGAAGGAGTCGATTCGCGCCCCCTGGCGCACCAGGTCCCGGATGATGTACTCATCCAGGGCGTTGGAGGCCACGATCTTGCAGTCGGTGAACCCTGCCTTGTCCAGCATCTCCCGGGCCTTCTGGGACAGGTAAGTCAGGTCGCCGGAATCCAGCCGGATGCCGCACTTGGTGATGCCCATGGGGACCAGGACCTCTTGAAAGGCCCGGATGGCGTTGGGCACGCCGGAGTGGAGCACGTTGTAGGTGTCCACCAGCAGGGTGGCGTTGTTGGGGTAGAGCTGGCAGTAGGTCTTGAAGGCGGTGTACTCGTCGGGGAACATCTGCACCCAGGAGTGGGCCATGGTGCCGGTGGCGGGGGAGCCGTAGCGCTGGTCGGCCATGGTGCAGGCGGTGGCGGAGCAGCCGGCGATGTAGCTGGCCCGGGCCCCCAGCAGGGCGCCGTCCGCCCCCTGGGCCCGGCGGGAGCCGAACTCGGCCACCGGCCGTCCCTCGGCGGCCCGGACGATGCGGTTGGACTTGGTGGCGATGAGAGACTGGTGGTTCAGGGTGAGCAGGATGAAGGTCTCCACAAACTGGGCCTGGATGGCCGGGGCCCGGACGGTGAGAATGGGCTCGTTGGGGAAGACCGGGGTGCCCTCGGGGACGGCCCAGATATCGCCGGTAAACTTAAAGTCCCGCAGGAAGGACAAAAACTCCTCGCTGAAGCAGCCTTTGGTCCGGAGATAGGCCACGTCCTCCTCGTCGAACCGCAGTTCCTGGATGTACTCCACCACCTGGGCCAGGCCGGCGGCGATGGCAAAGCCCCCCTTGTCGGGGACGGAGCGGTAGAAGACGTCAAAATAGCAGATGCGGTCCTGCAAGCCGGTCTGGAAGTAGCCGTTGGCCATGGTCAGCTCGTAGAAGTCGCAGAGCATGGTCAGGTTGGTTTTCGCTTTCATAGGGAAAGCCTCCTTGTGTCGGGGTGACAAGACACCCCCTCATTTGACCCTATTATACACGCTGAGGAAAAAAATGCAAGGGTTTGTGAAACCAAAAAGCGCCTGCCCGTGATATGATAGGTGAAAGCGGCTTTCAAACCAGTTCAGGAGTTTTTCTTATGCGGGAAGAGATCATCTTGGAAAAAATATACGCCGGCGACCCTGCCGGGCTGGAGGCCCTGATGGACCAGTATCTCCCCTATGTCACATCGGTGGTGTGGAATATCCTGCGAAACGCCATGCCCGTGGAGGACGGAGAGGAGATCGCCTCCGACGTGTTCCTGGCCGCCTGGCGCAGGCCCGAGGCCCTGCGGCCGGGCTCGGTGAAGGCCTGGCTGGGGGCGGTGGCCCGGAACAAGGCCAAAAACCGGCTGCGGCAGATGAGCCGGACCCTCCCCCTGGAGGAGGACGCCCTGGACGTCCCCGGCCCTGACGACCCGCCCGGCGACCTGGAGCGGGCGGAGGAGGGGCGGCTGGTCCGCCGGGCGGTGGATTCCCTGCCCTGCCCGGACCGTGAAATTTTTCTGCGGCACTACTACTACGCCCAGACGGTGGGGGAGATTGCCCGCCAGATGGGCCTGAACGAATCCACCGTCAAAACCAAGCTCCGGCGGGGCCGGATGAAGCTGAAAGACATTTTGACAAGGGAGGGGTTTCTCCGTGAAGCGTAACATTTCGGACCTGCTGGACCGCTATCCGGCGGAGGACGTGGAATTGGGCGGAAATACCCCCTATTCCCTCACAAGAATTAAGGAGATTACCATGAAAAATATCAATACCGAGACCAAAACTAACCAGGCCGAAGTTGGCAAGCGGCACTTCCAGCCCGCCCGCCTGCTCATCGCCGCCGCCGTGGCCGCCGCCCTGTCCGTCTCCGCTTTGGCGGCGGGGCACATGTTTGGGGCCGGAGAGCTGTTCCGGGACTTCTTTGCGCAGGAGGGGGGCAACCTCTCCCAGGGCCAGATGGACACCATCGACCAGCTGGGACATGCCGCCGGTGAGGCGGCCGCCAACCTCCCCGCCGCCGTCACCGAGAATGGCGCCACCATCACCCCCCTGGCCGTCATCGCGGACGAGAACATCTACTATGTCCGCCTGCGGGTGGAGGCCCCGGAGGGAACTGTCCTGCCCGACCTGAATCCTGACGCGGAGGGCTATTACCAGCTCAAGTTTGCCCTGAAGGTCTCGGAAGGCGCCTATACGGACTTCAGCTACAATGTGTTAGAGACTGTCCTGGCCGACGACGACCCTGCCGACAACCGCAAGGAGTTTGTCCTCTCCTTCTACGCCCTGGAGGGGGAGACAGACGTCAAATTCAACGACAAAGTCTCCAAGACCCTCTCCATCTCCGGCCTGTGGGTCCAGTCGCCCGACAAGGAGTACACTCCCATCTTCACCGGAGACTTCGTCTTTGACTTCGGCCTCAGCTTCCAGTCCCAGACCATCGACCTAGATGCCCAGGGGCTCACTTGGCACGACGAACTGCTGGATTACACCAACACCATTCAGTCCCTGTCTCTGTCCCCCCTGAGCCTGACCTACCGCGTGGACTGCTCCCTGCCCGATAATGACAGCGTGGGCCCCGCCTTCGGGGACGTCAAAATCGTGATGAAGGACGGTACGGTGTTCTTCTCTGAGAGCCAGGACTATGAGGCGATGGAGCATTACGTCCAGACCCGGCCCGTCACCCTCCCCATCACCGGTGAGCCCCGGGGCGTCTTCCGCAACTACATCGCCTTCGACCAGCCCCTGGACCTGAGCCAGGTGGACTACGTGCAGTACGGGGACAACCGGATTCCTGTCAGCGTGGGATAATTTCCGGCGTTTGAGGCATACTGAATCTACTGATTTTAAGGAGGGTTCACTATGTCCGACAAAACCGACGCCTTTCTCCACAGCCAGACCCGGGAAAATCTCATGCGGGCCTTCGCCGGGGAGAGCCAGGCCCGCAACCGCTACACCATCGCCGCCGGGGTGGCCAACAAGGCGGGGCTGGCCGTCATTCAAGGGGTGTTCCTCTTCACCGCCGACCAGGAGCGGGTCCACGCCAAGCAGTTCTACTCCGCCCTGGAGGACTGCGCCGGCCAAACCGTCAAGGTGGACGGCACCTATCCGGTGGACATCTACTCCGGGGTGCTGGACTACCTGCGCGCCGCCCAGCACAACGAGTACCAGGAGTGGGAGCACGACTACGACCACTTCGCCAAGACGGCCATGTCCGAGGGGTTCCCTCTGGTGGGCAAGATGTTTGAGAACATCGCCCGGGTGGAAAAGACCCACGGGGACCGGTTCGGGAAGTTCGCCGACCTGATGGAGAAAAATCAGCTGTTCTTCTCTGAGGTGGAGGTCACATGGATGTGTCTGCACTGCGGCTGGACCGTGGAGGCCACCGCCGCCCCCGCCCACTGCCCCGTCTGCCGCCACCCCCAGGGGTACTTTGTGCGGTTTGAGCTGGCGCCCTGGAGCTAAGGAACCAAAGCCCCCCCTTGCTAAAGGGGGGAGGGCCGCGAAGCGGCGGGGGGATTCCGTTGAACAGAAGTTCTGCAATCGTCGGAATCCCTCCACCACCGGGCTGACGCCCGGCGGTCCCCCTCCCTTTCACAAGGGAGGCTTTTTCCTGCTGGAAATCTGTTTTTACTTACTCAAAGTCTCCGGAGATACTCCCGCTCTGGAGGATATGCCCCTCTGCCGCCCGCAGGAAGGCCTTTTTTCGCGCACCGCTGTTCAGGTCCAGGGTACAATCCAGGGCGTAGACGGTAAAGCGGTAGGTGTGGGTTTTCCCCCTGGGCGGCTTGGGCCCGGCGTAGCGGTGGAGGCCGTAGGCCAACCCCTGGACGGCTCCCAGCCCGGGCGCCGCCTTCCCCGCCGGGATGGCCCCCGGGATTATATCCGAGACGGGCAGATTCCAGATTACCCAGTGGGCGAAGCCCTTGATGGGGTGGCTCATGTCCTCCAGAGTGACAGCTAGGGTCCTGGCCTCTGGGGACAGCCGCTCCAGAATCAGCTCCGGGGACAGGTCCTTTCCCCGGCCGGTGTGGTCCGGGAGAAATTTGCCGTCTTGGATACCCGGGCAGCGTATATGCAAGGTTTGATCTTCCATCTGAGTCCTCCTGGCTGATCTGCTTATGCTTCAAACTGTAAAATCATCGCCAGGCACAGCCTGTACAACAGCGGGCATAAAAACCATATTTTCTCCATTCCATTCATTATGCTTATGATAGATTTAATCCGCGGAGAAATAGCGTATAATCTTGCACGGATTCCCTACGGCAATACAATTTGCCGGGATCGTTCGATTAACCACGCTCCCCGCTCCAATCACGCTGTTTTCCCCTATGGTCACTCCCGGCAGCAGGATGCTTCCGGCGCCGATCCACGCGTTGTCTTTTATTTCCACCGGACGCGCATATGTCCTGAACCATGTCGTCTTGCGTTCTTTCCAATCCGGCACAAGGCGTTCTTGCGGCAAAACCGGGTGAGACGATGTATAAATCTGTACATTTGAAGCAATCAATACCCTGTTTCCAATTTTAATTGGCATATTATCCACAAACGTACAGTTCATGTTGATGATTACGTCACTGCCTATAAAAATGTTTTTTCCGTGGTCACAATGAAACGGCGTGTCAATTGCCACATTTTCGCCTATCCCGCCTAATAGCTCTCTAAGAATGGCGCTTCTTTTTTCGGTATCAATATAGTCCGTAAAGAGGTATTCTCGCGTAAGCTCTCTTGCGCGGGCTATTTGTTTTAAGACATCCTGACCTGATGTTTCTAAAAAATCCTTTTCATCATATTGCATGGTATTCCTCCTTTAATTTCATTCATCTGGTGAAGTCGCTGGCGGTCAGAATCGTCACCCTAAAAGAGAAAGGGGACAAAAGCGGGCCCTCCGAACGCTCGAAGGGCCGCAATGGTACTTATCCCTTTTTCTTAGAGGCCTCCCGCATCCGGGCGCTGTGGTCCAGGAGGCGCTTGCGCAGGCGGAGGTTCTCGGGGGTGCACTCCAGCAACTCGTCGTCAGCCAGGAACTCCAGACATTGCTCCAGGGAGAGGGTGCGGGGGGTGACCAGCCGCAAGGCCTCGTCGGAGCCGGAGGCCCGCATGTTGGTCAGCTGCTTCTTCTTGCACACGTTGACCGAGATATCCTCCTGCTTGGGGCACTCGCCCACGATCATGCCGCCGTAGACGGGGGTGCCCGCCCCGATGAACAGGGAGCCCCGCTCCTGGGCGTTGAACAGGCCGTAGGTGACCGCCTCGCCCGTCTCGAAGGCCACCAGGGAACCGGTGGAGCGGCGGCTGATCTCCCCCTTCACGGGGGCGTAGCTGTCGAAGACGGAGGCCATGATGCCCTCGCCCTTGGTGTCGGTCAAAAACTCGCTGCGGTAGCCGAACAGACCACGGGCGGGGACCAGGAACTCCAATTTCGTCCGATTGCCCACGGGGTTCATGGTGACGAACTCGCCCTTCCGGGCGCCCAGCTTCTCCATGACGGCCCCCACGTAGTCTGTGGGCACATCAATCACCACCCGCTCGATGGGCTCGCACTTCTGGCCGTCCACCTCCTGGTAGAGGACGCGGGGGGGCGACACCTGGAGCTCGTACCCCTCCCGGCGCATGGTCTCGATGAGGATGGACAGGGACATCTCCCCCCGGCCGGCCACGTTGAAGGAGTCGGTGGAGTTCTCCACTTCGGACACCTTCAGGGACACGTCCTTCAGGGTCTCCCGGAACAGCCGGTCCCGGAGCTGGCGGCTGGTGACGAACTTGCCCTCCCGCCCGGCGAAGGGGGAGTCGTTCACCGAGAAGGTCATCTCAATGGTGGGGGCGGAGATCTGAACGAACTCAATGGGCTCCACCGCCTCCGGGGCGCAGACGGTGTCCCCGATGGTCACGTCGCCGATGCCGCTGAGGGCGATAATGTTGCCGGCGGCGGCCTCCTGAACGGGCACCCGGGCCAGGCCGTCGAACTCATAGAGGGCGGTGGCCTTGGCCTTTTTGGCGGGGGCGTCGGGGTCGTGGTAGTTGCACACCGCGATCTCCTGGTTCTGCTTCACGCTGCCCCGCTCGATGCGGCCGATGGCGATGCGGCCTACAAACTCGTTGTAGTCGATGGAGGACACCAGCATCTGGAAGGGGGCCTCTAAATCCACCTCGGGGGCGGGGATATAGTCGATGATGGTCTCGAAGAGGGGCTTCAGGTCGCTGCCCGCCACGTCGGGCTGGACGGAGGCGGTGCCCTGCCGGCCGGAGCAGAACAGCATGGGGGAGTCCAGCTGCTCGTCGGTGGCGTCCAGGTCCAGCAGCAGCTCCAGGCACTCGTCCACCACCTCATAAACCCGCTGGTCGGGGCGGTCGATCTTGTTCACAACCACGATGACCTTATGGCCCAGCTCCAACGCCTTGGACAGCACGAACCGAGTCTGGGGCATGGGGCCCTCGGCGGCGTCCACCAGCAGGATGACACCGTTGACCATCTTCAGAATGCGCTCCACCTCGCCGCCGAAGTCGGCGTGGCCCGGGGTGTCCACAATATTTATTTTCACGTCGCCGTACTGAACGGCGGTGTTCTTGGCGGTGATGGTGATGCCTCGCTCCCGCTCCAGGTCGCCCGAGTCCATTACCCGGTCGGTCACCGCCTGGTTCTCCCGGTAGACGCCGGACTGCTTGAGCATCTCGTCCACCAGGGTGGTCTTGCCGTGGTCCACGTGGGCGATGATGGCAATATTTCTTAACTTCTCATTTTTCATGGGAATTGCACCTCAAATCTGTGGATTTCTCAAATAAGCCAAAGCATTATACCCCCATTTTCCAGAAAAAGCAACACGGGCCGCAAAAAAACACATACAAAGGGAACCTTTTTTCTCTTTCTCCGTCTGTATTATATGTAGGGACCGCTTCTCTGACTGGACCTACCCCTCTGAAATTCAAACAAATTTTCGATTCTCTCTTGACATTCTAGAACGAATGTTGTATATTTGACTTAGAACAAACGTTTCTTTTCCGGCCAGGCCTCATAATAGTCCGGTTTTTTGGACATATTCTGGTCTATCCTTACCCTATCATCAGAATCACGGAGGGGACACATATGCAGACCATGTACTATAAAACATCCAACTTTATCCAACATACCGGGAACGTCATCGACCTGACCGAGCTGCGCCGCCGGCAGGCGGCGGCCGTCCAGCGGGACAGTCTGGCCCGCCGGCCCGAGGCCGTCTATGTGCCGGAGGAAGCGGAGGAGCCGGGATTCCGCCCTGTGGTGCTGACCATGTCCCGCGCCCGGCGGCGCCGGGCACGGCGGGAGCGGCGGGCCTGGACGCTGGATGCCTATGCCAGTGTGGCTGTTATTTTGATGACGGCCGCCTTCCTGCTGCAAATGGTACTGTGACCACAACATCTTGGGGGACATGCCGAAAAACCTACAATTTAGACGAAGAACGCCGTAAATTGCAATACGGCGCTCTTTTTTTGTGCACTTTTTTCGCAAAAATTTTCGGACGCAGCGAAAAAAGGGGTTGACGGGAAAAGGAAAAACGTGTATATTGTTGTTACCGTTTTGTAACTGTTATTTCACGATTGTCATTTTTCCAACGCGAGGTGACTTCCATGGATCAAGAACAGAAACAGGATCTGAGCCTGACGGCCCGTATGCCTGTTGTGGGGAGGGAACAGCCCAAAGTAAGCGTGCCGGCCGAGGAGCCGGCCCAGCCCGCCCCCAGGCGGGACTGGCAGCGGGAGCTGGGCTCTTACGCCCGGGCGGTACGGGAGTGGAGCCGTATCCATTTCCGCCGCTGGGTCCATCTGTTTCACGGAGCCTCCGCCGGTACGCTGGCGGTGGGACCCGTCTCTTTTCTGCTGGTGGCGGGGGCCTTGGGGGCCGCACTCACCCTGACCACCCTGTATTCCACCAGCTACGCCGTCATCGTCGACGGCCAGGAGGTGGGTGTCGTGGCCGACCAGAGCGTGGTGGACCACGCCATCCAGACGGTGGAGGACCGGGGCAGCCGGTTGCTGGGCTACGACTACCAGGTGGAGGGCGATATCGACTACAGCTTCGGCCTCGTTCTGAAGAGCGACCTGAGCCGGGAGCAGGATATCAGCAGCTACTTTTACAGCCAGCTGGATGAGCTCAGCGACCAGCTGCGGGCCTACCAGGTGACGCTGGATGGCCGGGTGATCGGCACGGTAAAGGACGAGGCCGCCCTGAACTCCATGCTGAATGGGATCAAAGACGAGTTTGTCAACGAGAACACCACCGACGCCCGGTTTGTGGAGGACCTCTCTGTGTCCCCCGTGTACGCCCTGGACGATTTGACCACGGTGGACCAGGTGGAGGAGGCCCTGAAAGCCAACACCACCGGCGAGACCACCTATACCGTGGTCAAGGGGGACACCTATAACGGCATCGCCTATGCCAACGACATGTCTCTCAGCGATCTGATGGCCCTCAACCCGGAGGCCAGCCTGAACCGGCTGATGGTGGGGGATGTGCTCAACGTGAAGGAGATCGTCCCCGCCCTGTCCGTCCAGACCACCGAGCATGTGACCTACACCGAGGCCATCCCCTGCCCGGTGGAGGAGGTCAAGGACGACAAGATGTATAAGGGCGACTCCAAGATCGTCACCAAGGGCGAGGAGGGCGAGGCCCGGGTGGAGGCGGACGTCGTCTATGTCAACGGCTATGAGAGGGAGCGCACCGTAACTGATACCACCACCCTCCGGGAGCCCACCACCACCGTAAAGGCCGTGGGCACCAAAGAGAAGCCCAAGACCGCCTCCAAGGGCAACTACATCTGGCCCGTCAGCAGCCACCGGATCAACTCCTACTTCGGCGGGCGAAAGATATTTGGCAGCTACAGCTACCACTCCGGCCTGGACATCCACGCCACCTACGGCGAGGCGGTCAAGGCAGCCGACGGCGGCACCGTCACCAAAGCCGGCTACAGCGGCAGTTACGGCAATCTGGTGGTCATTACCCACGACAACGGCACCCAGACTTATTACGCCCACAACTCCAGCATTGTGGTCTCGGTGGGCCAGAAAGTCTACCAGGGACAGACCATCGCCAAGGCCGGCTCCACCGGCCGCTCCACCGGCGTCCACTGTCATTTCGAGGTCCGCGTCCGCGGCACTGCGGTGAACCCGCTGAATTACCTGAGATAAGGATAAAAGCCCGCCGGCGGGTGCCGGCGGGCTTTTTCATGTGTTGGCTCAATAGGCCAGCTTCTTCTCCAGCCAGGCCTTCAGCTCGCTGATGGGGACGCGCACCTGGTCCATGGTGTCCCGGTCGCGGATGGTGACGGCGTGGTCGGCCTCCTCAGTGTCGGAGCCCACGGTCTGGAAGTCCACGGTGATACAGTAGGGGGTGCCCACTTCGTCCTGACGGCGGTAGCGCTTGCCGATGGAGCCGGCGTCGTCGTAGTCCACCATGAAGTATTTGGACAGCTCCATCTGAATCTCCCGGGCCTTGTCACCCAGCTTCTTGGACAGGGGCAGCACGGCGCACTTGAAGGGGGCCAGGGCGGGGTGCAGGCGCAGGACTGTGCGCACGTCGTTCTTCTCCGCGTCCACCACCTCCTCGTCGTAGGCGTTGCACAGGAAGGCCAGCAGCATCCGCTCCACGCCCAGGGAGGGCTCGATGACGTAGGGGATATAGTGCTCGTTCTTCTCCTGGTCGAAGTAGGTCAGGTCCTTGCCGGAGGTGTTCTGGTGGGCGGTGAGGTCGAAGTTGGTCCGGCTGGCCACTCCCCACAGCTCGCCCCAGTCAGTGAAGGGGAAGGCGAACTCGAAGTCGGTGGTGGCGTTGGAGTAGTGGCTCAGCTCCTCGGGGTCGTGGTCCCGGAGACGCAGGTTCTCCTCCTTGATTCCCAGGTCCAGCAGCCACTGGCGGCAGAAGTTCTTCCAGTACTTGAACCACTCCAGCTCGGTGCCCGGCTGGCAGAAGAACTCCAGCTCCATCTGCTCAAACTCCCGGGTGCGGAAGATGAAGTTGCCCGGGGTGATCTCGTTGCGGAAGGACTTGCCGATCTGGCACACGCCGAAGGGCAGCTTTCTTCTGGTGGTGCGCTGGACGTTCTGGAAGTTGACAAAGATGCCCTGGGCGGTCTCGGGGCGGAGGTAGACGGTGTTCTTGGCGTCCTCGGTGACCCCCTGGAAGGTCTTGAACATCAGGTTGAACTGGCGGATATCCGTCCAGTTGAACTTGCCGCAGGAGGGGCAGACGATCTGGTGCTCCTCCACAAACTCCTTCATCTGGGCCTGGGACATGGCGTCCACGCTGTGGCCCAGGTCGAAGCTGTTCTCCTGGCACCAGTCCTCGATCACCTTGTCGGCCCGGAAGCGTTCCTTGCACTCCTTGCAGTCCATCAGCGGGTCGGAGAAGCCCCCCACGTGGCCGGAGGCCACCCACACCTGGGGGTTCATGAGAATGGCGGCGTCCAGCCCCACATTATAGGGGTTCTCCTGGACGAACTTCTTCCACCAGGCCCGCTTGATGTTGTTCTTCAGCTCCACGCCCAGGGGGCCGTAGTCCCAGGTGTTGGCAAGCCCGCCGTAAATTTCGCTCCCGGCGAAGATGAAGCCCCGGCCCTTGCACAAGGCCACGATTTTTTCCATGGTCTTTTCGCTGTTTTTCATGTTGATGCACTCCTTTTCATGTTGGCTCAAGGCGAAAAAACGCCCCGAGCCTTTTCGGCTCAGGGCGAACAAAACTGTCCGTGGTTCCACCTGAATTCGTATCTGGCTGATACGCACTCTGACCCGGTAACGGCGGAAAAACCGGCGGACCATTTCCTGTCCGCGCTCCAGGGGGCCTTCCCGTCACAGCTTCGGAGGGCTTTCACCGGCCGTCCTCTCTCTGAATCCCCGCTGTGGGGTACTGTTCCCTGTCAATACTTTGTGAGCCACTATTGTATGCCAGATTTCACCCCATGTCAAGGGGGATTTTTTACTTTTTGCCCCGTTTTTGGTCTTTTAGCTTTTTATACTGAATTAAAGTCATCAAAATATAGGCGTTGTCTTCCAATGCCCTTTCCGTCCATTCCTGCTCCATCTCCTCTGACATGATTTCCCCTGAATCAATCAGGTCTAAAATATCCATATGGTACATAAGCCATAAAACTGCGGCTTGCTGTTCTTTTTTCAGTGGCTTGAGCTGACGAATCATCTCTTTTTCCCATCTTAAGTGTTCAATGCTGAACATGTTATCTTCTTTATCGCACATAATATTTTCCTCCTGCTTGGAATGTATACGTTCCAATACTACCACACATTATCTTTTAGAATCAAGATGGAATGTATAACTTCCAAAAATTTTTAGAGGAGGTATTCTTCTGTCGCAAAAGATAAAGCAGGTGAAGGATTTACCGATTGGCAGCAACCTTCGGTACTTGCGTAACAATATGGGCCTTTCTCAGGACGCTGTCGCCACTAAATTGCAGTTAATGGGGCTGAATATAAGCCGTGAAACAGTTTCACAGATGGAATTGGGAAGTTGTAATGTCAGGGTAAGCGTATTGCGGGCCTTAAAAGAACTTTATAATGTCGATTCCTACGATGAATTTTTTAGAGATATATAAAAAGCGCTTGCATATACTGAATCAGCTGTGGTATAATGTCCTCGACCAACAAGTCTGCCAGCATTTGTTGTTCTCACCAAAAACTGAACCCCACAGAGAGGTAGTGTCTCTCTGTGGGGTTCGGTTTACGCTTGGTTACCTTTTGTCGTGACGGTCAAACCACTTGCAGATGTAATGACCAACGACGCTTGCTATGACAGCCACAATGTAATCTGCCAGCATATTCATGTTCTCACCTCCTCCCTGTTGCCAGGGCGGAAAAGGCAACCGACTGCATTATACCAAAATCCGACAGTGCCCGCAAGGAAAACGGTCCCTCAGAGAGAAGTCACCTCTCCGAGGGGCTGTTTTTGACCCAATTTTACCGCTTCAGGGGCATAAACAACATTTTATCTTGAAACTGACCATATTCCTGTGCTATAATAGATAAGTTAATGTGAGATATTGCGCCGTAAGGGTTGTGCGGTGTCCGCGGACGGGAGGTGGCCGCCAATGAAATACAAGCAGTGGCAGGTGGCCGCTCCCTGTCCGGAGGGCCAGCAGGCGCTGGAAGGGCTGGGGCTGCCACCCCTGCTGGCCGGACTGCTGGCCGCCCGGGGGATGGTGGAGCCGGAGGAGGTCCGGCGGCTGCTCACGCCGGGGGCGGAGCCCATCCCCGACCCCATGCTACTCAAGGATATGGACCGGGCGGCGGCCCGGGTGCGGCGAGCTCTGGAGAAGGGGGAACTGATTGCCGTCTATGGCGACTACGACGTGGATGGCATCACCTCCACCTGCCTGCTGACCCAGTTTCTCACCGCCCGGGGCGGGCGGGTGATCCCCTATATCCCCAGCCGTCTGGGGGAGGGCTACGGCCTGAACCCGGAGGCGGTGGCCGCCCTGGCTGAGCAGGGGGTGGCCCTGATTATCACGGTAGACTGCGGCATCACCGCCGTGGAGGAGACCGCTCTGGCGGCCGGACTGGGCATCGACGTGGCCATCACCGACCACCACGCCTGCAAGGCGGAGCTGCCTCCTGCCGCCGCGGTGGTGGACCCCCACCGGCCCGACTGCCCCTACCCCTTCAAGGGGCTGGCCGGGGTGGGGGTGGCCCTGATGCTGGCCCTGGCGGTGGCCGGGCCGGCGGAGGCCCCGGCGGTGTTTGACGAGTTCTGTGATCTGGCCGCTGTGGGCACGGTGGCCGACGTGATGCCCATGACGGGGGCCAACCGGGCCATTGTCAGCCTGGGGCTGAAGCGGCTGGACCCGCCCCGGCGGGTGGGGCTGGCCGCCCTGCTCCGGTGTGCCGGGCTGGCGGACAAGCCGGCCACCTCGGTCTCGGTGGGCTACACCCTGGCTCCCCGGATCAACGCCTCGGGCCGGATGGGCCGGGCGGAAGTGGCGGTGGAACTCTTCCTTACCAAGGACCCCGCCCGGGCGGAGGAGCTGGCCGTGCTGCTGTGCGAGCTGAACCGGGAGCGCCAGGGCATTGAGAGCGAGATCTTCCAGCAGTGTGTCCAGCGCCTGGAGGAGGCTCCCCAGCAGGACGCCATCGTCCTGGCCGGGGACCGGTGGCACCAGGGGGTGGTGGGCATCGTGGCCTCCCGCCTGGCGGAGAAATACGCCTGCCCCTGTTTTATGATCTGCCTGGACGGCCAGCTTGGCAAGGGCTCCTGCCGTTCCTGGGGGGACATAAACCTCTTTGAGCTGCTATCCTCCTGCTCGGAGCTGCTGGAGAACTTCGGCGGCCACGCCCTGGCCGCCGGCTTCACCGTGAGGGAGGAGAACATTCCCGCCCTGGCCCGGGCCCTGCGCCGCCGGGTGGCGGAGGGCCGCCAGGGACGGGACCTGCCCTCCGTCCTGGAGGTGGACATGGCGGTGGCCCCCCAGCATCTGACGGTGGAGGCGGTGGAAGCCCTGGACCTGCTGGAGCCCTGCGGCACGGGCAATCCCCGGCCGGTGTTCCTGCTCCAGGGGGCCCAGGTCCACGCCATGTCCCAGGTGGGCCGGGGCCGGCACCTGAAGCTGCGGCTGGAGAGCCGGGGAGTTCCCCTGGACGCCATCTACTTCTCCAGCCAGGGGGCTGAGCTGGGTCTGACCCCCGGCTGCCGGGTGGATGTGGTCTTCTACCCCCAGATCAACGATTTCCGGGGGGTGCGCACTGTTCAGCTCCAGATCGTGGACCTGCGCCTGGCTCCCTCCCGGGCCCAGCTGGAGCGGGCTATCTATGAGAAGTACAGCCGGGGGGAGGACCTTACCACCGAGGAGGCCCGGTTTCTTCTGCCCGAACGCCGTGACTTTGTAGGGCTGTACCGCTGGCTGGAGCGGCAGTCCACCGGCTGCACCGTGGTGGAGGATACCCCCGCCCGCATCGCCCGGGCGGTCTCCCGGGCCACCCGCCAGAAGGAGGTGCCCGCCCGCACCATGCTCTGCCTGGAGGTCCTGGAGGAGCGGGGCCTCATCGACCTTACCCGCCGCACCGACCGCATTCAGATCACCCTGCGCCATGTGGAGCATAAGGTGGATCTGGAGGCGTCGGATATCATCCGGCGGCTGCGCCGGATTTTGGAGGGTGGATTGTAGGGGCCGGCGCCCTCGCCGGCCCGCCCTCTACAACCTGTCCGGCATTGAAATCAGGCCGCCGAGGGCGGCCGCCCCTACGGAACATACCCGAAACCGAGGTGATAACATGGACCCCATTTTAGAGAGCTACCACGCCCTGGAAAAAAAGGTGCTGGCATACACCCCCAATCTGGACACGAAGGTGCTCTTTGACGCCTTTACCTACGCCGACACCGCCCACCACGGCCAGCTGCGCAAGAGCGGCGAGCCCTATATCATCCACCCCATCGCCGTGGCGGAGATTGTGGCCGACCTGGAGCTGGACATCGACAGCGTGGTGGCCGCCCTGCTCCACGACTGCATCGAGGACACCGCCTCCACCCACGAGGAGATCGCCAAGAAGTTCAACCCCACGGTGGCCGAGCTGGTGGAGGGGGTCACCAAGCTGACCAAGATGCAGTTTGTCACCAAGGAAGAGGAGCAGATGGAGAATCTGCGCAAGATGCTCATGGCCATGAGCCGGGACATCCGGGTGATCCTCATCAAGGTGTGCGACCGGCTGCACAACATGCGCACCATGGAGTACCAGTCCCCCCGGAAGCAGCGGGAGAAAAGTTTGGAGACCATGGAGATCTACGCCCCCATCGCCCACCGGTTAGGCATGCAGAAGATCAAGTGGGAGCTGGAGGACCTGGCCCTGCGCTATCTGGACCCGGTGGGCTATAAGGAGATCGAGGAGGAGCTGATCGAGCGCTCCTCCACCCACGAGGAGTTTCTGGCAGGCATCCAGCAGCGCATCGAGCGGCGGCTGGATCAGGAGGGCCTTCACTGTACCATCCAGGGCCGGGTGAAGCACATCTACTCCATCTACCGGAAGATGTTCGCCCAGAACAAGACCCTGGACGAGATCTTCGATCTGTACGCCTTCCGGGTGATCGTCAGCGACATCCCCGAGTGCTACAACGTGCTGGGCTGCATCCACGACATGTTCAAGCCGGTGCTGGGCCGGTTCAAGGACTATATCGGCACCCCCAAGCCCAACATGTACCAGTCCCTCCACACCACCGTCATCGGCCGGGAGGGCATCCCCTTCGAGGTGCAGATCCGCACCTGGGAGATGCACCAGACCGCCGAGTACGGCATCGCCGCCCACTGGAAGTATAAGCAGGGGATGGCCAATAAGAAGCTGGGCACCGAGCAGGAGTTCGAGTGGGTGCGCAAGCTGCTGGAGGGCCAGCAGGACACCGACGCCGAGGAGTTCGTCTCCACCCTGAAGGTGGACCTCTTCGCTGACGAGGTCTTTGTCTTCACCCCCAACGGGGACGTGAAGAGCCTGCCCCAGGGGGCCACCCCCATCGACTTCGCCTACAACATCCACTCCGCCGTGGGCAATACCATGGTGGGGGCCCGGGTGAACGGCCGGATGGTGCCCTACGACTACACTCTGTCCAACGGCGACATTGTGGAGGTGCTCACCTCCAAATCCGCCAAGGGACCCAGCCGGGACTGGCTGGCCCTGTGCAAGTCCAACGAGGCCCGGAACAAGATCCGCCAGTGGTTCAAGAAGGAGCGGCGGGAAGAGAACATCGTCACCGGCCGGGCGGCCTTCGAGTCGGAGCTGAAGCACGCCAAGATGACCCTGGCCTCCATCACCTCCGAGGAGGTGCTCCCCCACATTCTCCACAAGCTGCGCTGCGGCACCCTGGATGAGCTGTACGCCGCCATCGGCTACGGGGGCACCACCGCCGCCAAGTCGGTGGCCCGCATCCGGGACGAGATGCAGCGGCTGGGCCGGCTCCAGGCGGAGAAGGCCGCCGCCGCCGCCCGCACCACCGCCGAGAGCGTCATCATGCCGGGCAACGCCGCCGCCTCTGACACCCATGGGCCCGCCAGACCCCGCCACTCCGACACCGGCATCATCGTGGAGGGGCTGGGCAACTGTC
Source organism: uncultured Bacillota bacterium (assembly GCA_947649625.1). GTDB lineage: Bacteria > Bacillota > Clostridia > Oscillospirales > Oscillospiraceae > Lawsonibacter. Next base: position 47,779 of record CANSSJ010000001.1, read on the forward strand.
TGGTGAAGTTCGCCAAGTGCTGCACCCCCGTCCCCGGCGACCCGGTGGTGGGCTTCATCACCCGGGGCTACGGAGTGTCCGTCCACCGGGCCGACTGCCCTAACGTCCAGCCCGACAAGCGCAAGCCCGAGGAGGAGGCCCGGTGGGTCAAGGTGTCCTGGGTGGAGAGCAAGCTGCCCAACTACAAGACCTCCCTGGAGCTGTCCGCCAAGGACCGGGACAACCTCACTTTGGACGTGGCTATGGCCCTGTCCACCGCCAAGGTGAAGGTGTCCGCCCTGTCCGCCCGCTCCATGCCAGACGGCCACGCCACCATCTCTATCGTGGTGGAGGTGAAGGACAAGAGCGAGCTGGAGGGGGTCATCAACAAGCTGAACAACATCCAGGGCGTGTACCACGTGGCGCGGGCCGCGGGGAAATAGAGAAAAGGACGTGATTCCATGCGCGCAGTCGTCACACGGGTCAACTCCGCCTCTGTCACCATCGGCGGCAAGGTGGAAGGGGCCATTGAAAAGGGCTTTCTGGTCCTGCTGGGGGTGGGCCCGGAGGACACGGAGGCCGTTTGCGACAAGCTGGCGGAAAAAATCTGCAACCTGCGGATATTTGAGGACGAAAATGAAAAAATGAACCTGAACCTGGAGCAGGTGGGGGGTGCGCTGCTGGTGGTGTCCCAGTTCACCCTGTACGCCGACACCTCCTCCCGCCGCCCCGGCTTTTCCCACGCCGCCAAGCCTGACCTGGCCATCCCCCTGTACGAGCGCTTTATGGACCAGTGCCGGGCCCGGGGCTTTACTGTGGAGCACGGCCGGTTCGGGGCGGATATGCAGGTGGCCTCGGTGAACGACGGGCCGGTGACCATTTTGTTTGATACGGATAAACCGTAGGGCGTGACCACCGGGCACGCCGTCCCAATGGAAAACGGCGCGCCGAGTCGTCGCGCCCTACATACAAGGAGGCCTCATATGCTGTTTTTCAAGAAAAAGAAAGACCCCGGCCAGCCCCGTCCGGACTGGCCCTGGGCGCTGACCATCGGTCCCAGCCGGCCCAGGACCACGCTGTCCTGGGGGGACATCCAAAAAGCCCTGGAGGGACTCATCCCCGATGGAGACAGCTTTGTCATCCTGGAGCAGAAGGACCCCAGGGACCCGAAAAAATACTGGTATGTCCAGAGCGCCATCGCCACCGCGGGCCCCCACCAGGGGGAGTACACCGTGGGCTATGGCTGGTCCGGGGAGAAGCGGGCCGAGATGTGGGAGAGGATGGTCTCCACTGTGGGGGCGGTCATCCCCTACTTTGAAAAGGCCTGGAACTGCAAGCCGGTGGACCTGGCCGGCTTTGAGGACCGGTCCGACTGGCTGCCGGTGAATAACAAGTGAGGAGGACACGCCATTGAAAATCAAATCCATGCAGGTAGGCGAGCTGGCCACCAACTGCTATATTCTCGTTGACGAGACCGAGAAGAAAGCCGCCGTCATCGACCCCGGCGACGAGGCGGACCGCATCCTGGCCGAGCTGAACAAGCTGGACGCCCAGGTGGAGTATATCCTGCTGACCCACGGCCATTTCGACCATATCGGCGCGGTGGTCCAGCTCCACCAGGCCCTGCCCCAGACGAAGGTTTACCTCCACAGGGCGGACTCCAGGGGCACCGGCTTCCACGTGGTCCCCCTGGCCGACCAGGTGGCCGACCTGCTGTACTACGACGACGGGGACACCCTGATCCTGGGCTCCCTGACCATCCACGTGATCCACACCCCCGGCCACACCCCCGGCGGCGTGACCCTCCAGGTGGAGGACGTGCTCTTCACCGGCGACACCCTGTTTTACGGCTCCATGGGCCGCTCCGATTTTCCCGGGGGAAACACCGCGCAGCTCTTCGCCTCCCTGAAAAAGCTGGCCCAGCTGGAGGGGGACTACCAGGTGCTCCCCGGCCACGACATGACCACCACCCTGGACCGGGAGCGCCGGAGCAACGTGTTCATGCTGGAAGCCCTGAAATAGCGCCATGAAGCTGGAGTTTCACGGCCGGGAGGAGCGGTATGCGGCGGAGCAAAGCCTTCTGAACCTTTTTCCCGGGGAGCTTCCGGTATACGCGCCCATCCAGCCAGAAGATGATACCTGGGCGAAGGTCACCTGTGAGGAGGAAAACGACTACCTCATCGTGATAGCGGACCTCTCCTGGCACGGGCAGACGGGAGTTTACTGCTATGGCGCGCCCCTCTCCGGCACCGAGTTCGAGCGGGAGCGGGAGCGGCGGCACGCCGTGATCTGCGCGCTCTATCTGGCCTATCGAGAGATGGGCGGCGGGCCGCTCCCCTGGGGTGCGCTGACGGGGGTGCGGCCGGTGAAGCTGCCCACCCGGGCCATTCTGGCGGGCGCCACCCCAAAACAGGCTCAAAGAGAGCTGGAGAAGGAATACTTTGTCTCCCCTGAGCGGGCCAGGCTGGCGGTGGACTGCGCCCAGGCCAGCGTAGAGGCCCAAAAATCCCTGGAAGAGGGGCAGGTCTCCCTCTATATCGGCATCCCCTTCTGCCCCACCCGCTGCGCCTACTGCTCCTTCGTCTCCGCTGACGTGGGCCGGACCCTCAAGCTGGTGGAGCCCTATGTGGAGGGCCTGCTCCGGGAGGTGGAGGAGACGGGCCGGGCGCTGAGGGAGCTGGGCCTGACCGTCCGCACCTTTTACATGGGGGGCGGCACCCCCACCACCCTGAGCGCGGAGCAGATGGACCGGCTGCTGTCCCGGTGCGAGGAGACCCTCCCCCTGGAGCGGTGTACCGAGTACACCGTGGAGGCCGGCCGGCCCGACACCATTACCCGGGAAAAGCTGGAGGTGCTGAAAGCCCACCGCGTCGGCCGCATTTCCATCAACCCCCAGACGCTGGAACCCCATGTGCTGGAGGCCATCGGCCGCAGGCACACCCCCGGCGAGATCGGGGCGGCCTATGAGCTGGCCCGGGCCGTCGGCTTTGCCTGCGTCAACATGGACCTGATCGCCGGCCTGCCCCAGGACACTTTCGAGGGCTTCCACCGCTCCCTGGAGGGGGTGCTGGACATGGGCCCGGAGAACGTCACTGTCCACACCCTGGCCCTGAAAAAGGGCTCCGCCCTTATGGAGCAGGAGGGCGCCCTCCCCTCTGGGGACGAGGTGGCCAAAATGCTGGATTTTTCCCGGGAACGCTTGACAGCACAGGGGTATATCCCCTATTATCTGTACCGGCAGAAATATATGTCCGGCTCACTGGAGAATGTGGGCTGGGCCCGGCCGGGCGCCGAAAACCTGTACAACATCGTCATGATGGAGGAGCTGCACACCGTGGTCTCCCTGGGAGCCGGGGGTGTGACCAAGCTCATCGGCGGCGGAAAGATCCTCCGCCTCACCAACCCAAAGTTCCCCCAGGACTACCTGTCCGGCCTGGACAGGGTGCTGGCCCAGAAGGCGGAGATCGAAGCGTTTTTCGCATGTAGGGGCGGACATTGTCCGCCCGCGGGCGCATGATATGCGTCCCTGCAGAACCTCAACCAAGAGAGGAGCATAACCCTATGGCCTACCAATTACAGGAGATCAACAGGCGCATCCGGACCGACGTGGCGGAATTCCTGGCCGAGTGCGATGAGGCCTATGCCCAGCGGGTGTCCCTGGCGGCGGACAAGATCCTGTCCAACCTGGAGCGCAGTCCCATCGTGCTGCTCTCCGGGCCCTCTGGTTCAGGCAAGACCACCACGGCCATGAAGATCGCCGAGGAGCTGCTCCGCCGGGGAGTGAACTCCCACGCGGTAGCCATGGACAACTACTTCCTCACCCAGGACCCGGAGACCGTCCCCCGCACTCCGGACGGGAGCGTCGATTACGAGTCCCCGCTGTGCCTGGACATGGATCTGCTCAGCGAGCATTTCACCGCCCTGAGCCGGGGGGAGTGGGTGCTGGTCCCCAAGTTTGAGTTTGCCCGGCAGATGCGCAACGACAGCCTGGGCACTCCCTTGAAGCTGGAGAAGAACGAGATCGCCATTTTCGAGGGCATCCACGCCCTGAACGACGACATCGCCGGCCGGCACCCTGAGGCCGCCAAGCTGTACATCTCCGCCCGGTCCAACATCAACGAGGGGGCGGTCCTGCGGTTCAAGGGCACCTGGATGCGGCTGACCCGCCGGGCGGTCCGGGACTACAGCTTCCGGGGCACCGGAGTGGCCCGGACCCTGGCCATGTGGGCCAACGTGCGCCGGGGGGAGAAGCTGTACATATCCCCCTTTAAAAACAGGGCGGATATTGTGTTCGACTCCTCCCTGCCCTACGAGGTGCCGGTGATGAAGAACTACGCCCTTCCCATTCTGAGGAGCGTCCCCGAGGACAACGAGCGCCACGACGAGATGCTCCAGCTGGTGGAGGCCTTCCAGCACTTTGAGGCCATCGACCCGGCGCTGGTGGCCAGAGACTCCCTCCTGCGGGAGTTTATCGGCGGCGGGAGCTATAAATACCACTGATCCTGAACACGGAGTGATGCCAATTGCACTATCGACCCACATACGACTCCCGGGACACCCAATATAAAACGCCCTACGGGGCGGCGGCCTCCGGGACGCAGGTACAGTTTACCCTCCGGCCGCCCCGGGCCGAAGGGTTCTCCCATGCCAGCATGACCGCCCGCTTTGAGAGCCGGCATGACGAGACGATCATTGTCAAAATGCCCTGGCAGGGCCATGACCTTGGCCAGGACCTGTTCTCTGTGGAGCTGGATACCACAGGCTATGTGGGCCTGGTATGGTACTCCTTCCGGCTGGAGAAGCTGAACGGCGCGAAGCAGGACCTGGGGCCCTATCAGCTCACCGTCTACGACGGGACGGAGGAGGTCCCGGACTGGTTCGGCCAGGGGGCGACCTATCAGATCTTCCCCGACCGCTTCTGCCGCAGCCGCCTTCCCGAGCCGGAGGGCATGGTGGGAGGCCGGTGGGTCCATCAGAGCTGGGAGGAATTCCCCGATTACCGCCCCGACGGCCGGGGCGAGGTGCGCAACCGGGACTTTTTCGGCGGGGATTTCCAGGGCGTCATTGACAAGCTGGACTATCTGAAAGGGCTGGGGGTGGAGACCCTCTACTTCAATCCTATCTTCGAGGCGGCGGAGAACCACCGTTACGGCACCGCCGACTACGGCCGGGTGGACCCCATGCTGGGCACCAACGAGGATTTCTCCCGCCTGTGCGATGAAGCCCACCGCCGGGGCATGCGGGTGATGCTGGACGGGGTGTTCAACCACACCGGTTATGTCAGCCGCTACTTCAACGGCGACGGCTTTTACCCGGAGACGGGGGCCAGCCAGAGCCAGGACTCCCCCTACCGCCCCTGGTTCAACTTTACCCAGTGGCCACAGAAGTATGAGAGCTGGTGGGGGATCTACTCCCTGCCCGCCGTCAACGAGAACGACCCCGGCTACCGGGAGTTCATCTTCGGCGGCGAGGACAGCGTGGTCCGCCGCTGGCTGCGGGCCGGGGCGGACGGCTGGCGGCTGGACGTGGCCGACGAGCTGCCCGACGACTTTGTGGCCGGTATCCACGCCGCCGCCCGGGCGGAGAAGCCGGCCGCCGTGATTATCGGCGAGGTGTGGGAGGACGGCTCCACCAAGGTGGCCTACGGCGTGCGCCGCAGGCATATCCTGGGGGGCCACTGCGACGGATTGATGAACTACCCCCTGCGCTCCGCTATTCTGTCCTACTTTCAGGGGAGCGGGGCGGAGGCTTTTGTAGAGGGCATGGAGACCATCCGGGAGAACTATCCCCCCTTTGCCTTCTACTCCGCCATGAACTCGCTGGACACCCACGACACCCCCCGTATTCTCACCCTGTTGGGGGCGGGGGGCGAGTACCGGGACCAGAGCAAGGAGTGGCGGGCTCAGTTCCGGCTCTCGTCCAGGCAGCGCGGCCGGGGCCGGGAGCTGCTGAAGGCCGCCGCCCTGCTGCTGTTCTGTTTCCCCGGCTCCCCCACGGTGTACTACGGGGACGAGGCGGGCATGGAGGGCTTTGAGGACCCCTTCAACCGCCAGACCTACCCCTGGGGCCATGAGGACGGAGAGCTGCTGGAGTGGTACCGTGCCCTGGGGCGGCTGCGCCGGCGCAGCCAGGCCCTGCGCCGGGGCTCCATCCGCTACGTTCTGGGCAGGGGGCACCTGCTGGCCTTTCTCCGAGAGACGGATGAAGAGAGGCTTCTGTGCGCCTTCAACGCCGGGGACGAGGAGCGGGCCTTCTCCTTTGACGGGGGGCAGCTCCGCCCCGTTTTAGGCCAGCCCCAGTTCTCTCAGCGGGACGGGCTGTATACCATTGTGCTGCCGCCCCGCTCCGGCGCGGTATTTGCCGTGAAATAAATATTGCGCGGGGGCGGCCCAGGCCGCCCCCGCACTTGCATCAAGGACCGGACCGTGATACAATACACGGCGAATTGATCCAAGGGAGCGCTCTTATGAAAACCTACCAGGCCGGACAATTTGATATCGCCGTCATCGGGGCGGGCCACGCGGGGGTAGAAGCCGCCCTGGCCGCCGCCCGCATGGGGATGAAGACCCTGTGCTTCACCGTCAACCTGGACGCGGTGGGCAACATGCCCTGCAACCCGGCCATCGGGGGCACGGGCAAGGGCCACCTTGTCCGGGAGCTGGACGCCCTGGGGGGGGAGATGGCCCGTGCCGCCGACCGGGCCTGCATCCAGTACCGGCTGCTGAACCGGAGCAAGGGCCCCGCCGTGTGGTCCCTCCGGGCCCAGGCTGACCGGCGGGAGTATCAGAAAATCATGAAGCACACCCTGGAAATGCAGGAAAACCTGTGGGTCAAGCAGGCGGAAATTGTGGAAATTTTGACCGAAAACGGCGCGGTGTCCGGCGTCGTCACCCACACCGGGGCGGTGTACGGGGTGAAGGCCGCCGTGGTGGCCACCGGAACCCATCTGGGGGGCCGGATCGTGGTGGGGGAGGTAGTCCGGGACTCGGGCCCCGACGGCCTGTCCGCCGCCCTGCCCCTCACCGACAGCCTGAAAAAGCTGGGCCTGTCCATCCGCCGGTTTAAGACGGGCACGCCCCCTCGGGTCAACCGCCGGTCGGTGGATTTTTCCAAAATGGAGCTTCAGGAGGGGGACAGCGACGGCCTGGCCTTCTCCTTCCAGACCGAGACCCCGCCGGAAAACCGGGCGGTCTGCTACCTCACCTATACCAACGAGGCCACCCACAAAGTCATCCGGGCCAATCTGGACCGCTCCCCCCTCTACGACGGCACCATCGAGGGGATCGGCCCCCGCTACTGCCCCTCCATTGAGACCAAGGTGGAGCGCTTCCCCGACAAGGAGCGGCACCAGCTCTTCATCGAGCCTATGGGGCTGGAGACCGAGGAGCTGTATATCCAGGGCTTCTCCTCCTCCCTGCCCGAGGAGGTGCAGATCGAGATGCTCCACACCATCCCCGGCCTGGAGCGGGCCGAGATGACCCGGTGCGCCTACGCCATCGAGTACGACTGCGTGGACCCCACCGGGCTGGAGGCCACCCTGGAGACCAAGGCCGTCCCCGGCCTGTACGGGGCGGGGCAGTTCAACGGCTCCTCCGGCTATGAGGAGGCCGCTGTCCAGGGCTTTGTGGCGGGGGTGAACGCCGCTTTGAAAATTCAGGGGAAGCCGCCTCTGATTCTGCGCCGGGACCAGGGGTATATTGGGGTGCTCATTGACGACCTGGTGACCAAGGGGACCAACGAGCCCTATCGGATGATGACCTCCCGGACCGAGTACCGGCTGCTCCACCGGCAGGACAACGCCGACCGGCGGCTCACCCCCATCGGGTACGAATTGGGGCTTATTTCCCGGGAACAATATGAAAAGGTACAGGAAAAGTACGCCGCCGTGGACCGGGAGGTCAAACGCCTGGAGCACACCGGCACCCCGCCCACTCCGGCGCTGGCCGCCCTGCTGGAGGAGCGAGGGGAGCCCCCGGTCAAGGACGGGGCCCGGCTGGCCGACCTGCTCCGCCGGCCCCGGCTGTCTTACGCCGACTTGGCCCCCTTCGACCCCGGCCGGCCCGCTCTGCCCCCCGCCGTGACCAGCGAGACGGAGATCACCATCAAGTATGCCGGGTACATCGACCGCCAGCTGCGCCAGGTGGAGGAGGTCCGCCGGCTGGAGGAGCGGGCTATGCCCGAGGATATCGACTATCTGTCCATTGCCGGTCTGCGGCTGGAGGCCCGACAGAAGCTGAACGCCATCCGCCCCCGGAGCTTGGGCCAGGCCGGGCGAGTGTCCGGGGTGTCCCCCGCCGACGTGGCGGTGCTGATGGTGTATTTGAAGCAGAGGGAGATGGACTGAAATGGAACGGACATACTTCTTGACTACCGCCCGGACGGGCTTTTCCACCTGGCGGCCCGATGACCGGCCGCTGGCCCATCTGCTGTGGGGCGACCCCCGGGTGGGCCGGTATATCTGCAAAGCTGGACAGTTCACCCCGGAGGAGGTGGATGCCCGGTTCCGGCAGGAGCTGGACAATCTGGAACAGTATCAGGTCCAGTACTGGCCCGTCTTTTCCCTGGAAACGGGGGAGCTGATCGGCTGCTGCGGCATGAGGCCCCACGACGGGGCCTATAACCTGGGCTTTCAGCTCCGGCCGGAGTACTGGGGCCGGGGCTATGCCACCGAGTGCGGCCGGGCGGCAATCGACTATGCCTTCCGCTCCCTGCGCATCCAGAAGCTGGTGGCGGGCCACCACCCGGACAACGCCAATTCCCGAAAGGTATTGGCCAAGCTGGGCTTCACATACACCGGGGACGAGCTCTATCCCCCTACCGGGCTGATGCACCCGGGCTACATCCTGCTGCCGGAGGACTAACTGTATGAATCTGACGCAAGTAAAAGGAAATACCTGGGTCATTGAGGCCAACCAGCTCATTCCGCTGTACAAGCTGGGGGACGGGCGGTGCGTCCTGCTGGACACCGGGCTCTTCGAGGAGCGGGAGGAACTGGAGAGCACCCTGCGGGAGGCGGGGCTCACCCCGGCGGGGGTTCTGTGCTCCCACGCCCACGTGGACCACTGTGCCAGCAACGGGTATTTGCAGGAGAAGTACGGGACCAAAATCGCCCTCACCTTCCCCGAGGCGGGGATGTGCTCCTCCCTGCTGACCCTGAAATGCTACTTCCTTCTGCTCTCCCCGGGGACGGTGGAGCGGGAGTCCTCCTGCATGATCCACGAGCCTGACTACTTTATCCCGCCCAACGACTGCCCCTTCACCCTCTGCGGGACGACGTTCCGCATCATCCACACCCCGGGCCACTCCTCGGGCCACATCTGTACCGTCACCCCGGACAACGTGTGCTACACCGCCGACGCCCTGCTCAGTCAGGAACTGCTGGGGGCCAAGCTGCCCTACAACCTGAGCCAGAAGATGGCCATGGAGAGCCGGGAGAAGCTGCGGGGGCTGGGCTGTGACTTCTACGTCATGGCCCACCGGGGAGTGTGCCCCGGCGGGGAGATCGGCGGGCTTATCGATGCCAACCAGGCCCTGGTTCGCCGCCGGGCGGAGGAAATTCTCGCCCTGGTGGACCGGCCCATGACGGCCAGCCAGATCGACGAGGCGGCCTGTGTGCTGTACCGGCTCTTCACCCGCAAGCCCCGCCGCTCTCTGCGCTTCGAGCGGAACGTCCGGTTTTTCATTGAGTATCTGGTGGATACCGGCCGGCTGTCCGAGGTGTGCCAAAACGGGACCACCTACTACGTCCGGACGGAAAATTCCTGAAAATTGGGGAAAACACTTGCAATCCGTGCTGAACTGTGGTATGCTTTTCTGTACTTCCGGGTTTTCCCACAGTAAATTTTCGGCCCCAGGGCCTTGAAAGGAACGAAAAACATGAATACGCTGAGTCTGATCCTTACCATTATCCAGGTCCTGTGCGGTCTGGCCGTCATCGCCGTGGTCATGCTCCAGTCGGGCAAGAGCGCCGGCCTGTCCGGGGCCATCGCCGGCGGCGCCGACACCTTCCTGTCCAAGAACAAGGCCAAGAGCCTGGACGCCAAGCTGGCCAAGATGACCAAGTGGGTGGCCATCCTGTGGATCGTCATTACCCTGGTGCTGAGCCTGATCTGATCTTCCATCATAAGACCAAGCCCCTCCGGCTTCCGCCGTGAGGGGCTTTTTTAGAAAAGGGGCGGCGGAATGGACCACGAATATTTTATGCGGCAGGCTCTGGCTCTGGCCCGGGAGGCCGCCGCGGTTGGGGATGTGCCGGTGGGCTGTGTGATCGTCCGGGACGGGGAGATCATCGGCCGGGGCCGCAACCGCCGGGAGGCGGGCGGCGACGCCACCGCCCACGCCGAGGTGGAGGCCATCCGGGACGCCTGCGCCCGGCAGGGGAGCTGGCGGCTGCACGGCTGTACCCTGTACGTCACCCTGGAGCCCTGTCCCATGTGCGCCGGAGCCATTGTCAACGCCCGAATCGAGGCGGTCCGCTACGGGGCACGGGACGAGAAGGCCGGGTGCTGCGGGTCGGTGCTCAACCTGTTTGAGGAGCGGTTCAACCACCATCCCCGGATCTATCAGGGGCCGCTGGAGGGGGAGTGCGAAAGGCTCCTCCAGGAATTTTTTTTCAATCTGCGGTAGATTTAAATCTTTTGTAACAACTGCCGTGAACTTTTGTAAAATCTTTTGTCTATACTCATACTCGCAAGGCAAGAACATCTTTTCATTCTATCCTCCATTTTTTGAAAGGCTGACGGGTCGCTCCGTTGGCCTTTCCCCCTTTTTAGGCGGGAGGGACGATTCTGGCGAAAAACGCCAAAAAAGTCCGGCGGCTGCCCGAATTTTTGGATGATTTAATTCTTTTGTAACATCTGGCGTTGGATTTGTTAATATCTTTTCGGTATGATAATACCTGCAAGAGACAGTTCGTTTCATTTTAATCCTCTTTTTCAACGGGAAACCCCGGATACCTTGGAGCAGGTATCCGGGGCTTTTCGTATCTGTTATTTCCTGATCCGGTCCAGCCGTCGGATCAGCGTCTGGGCGGCCACGCCGGTGAACAGCCCGGCCAGGACGGCGGCGATGACCAGGTAGGGCAGGTAAGCCATCACGGCCCAGGAGCGCAGGACGGCGGCTGCGGCCAGCAGCTGGCCAAAATTGTGGAAAACAGCGACCGCGGGGCTGGCCAGCCAGATATGCTCCCGGGTGAGGGCCTTGCGCAGCAGGCACAGAGCGCACCAGCTGAGCAGGCCTCCGGCGGCGCTGTAGATAAGAGTCATCGGCTGCCCGGAGAACACCGCCCCCAGAAACACCCGGCCGGAGAGCACCAGCAGGGCGTCCCACGGCCCCATGACGAACATGACATACACCGTGACGATGTTGGCCAGCCCCAGCTTGACCCCAGGGACGGGAATCACCGGGAGCTGAGCCTCCGCCATAAAAATGGTCAGCGCAATGGCGGTGAACAGGGCCAGCCGGGCGATCCGTCCCGCCCCCTTAACCGGCCGCGCCATCCACATCACCCCCGGCTCCCACGATCTCGATCATCAGTCTGTGGGGCAGGCAGATGATGGGCACCGTGCCGTCTGAGATCCAGCCCTGGTTGACGCAGACCCGGTCGGGGCAGTCGGCCTCGGATACCCGGATGCGGTCCCGCTCCACCGTAACGACATTGCGCCCACTCTCATCCTCAAAAGTGAGGGAGTAGGGGGCGTCTACCTTGTCCAGCGCGATCTCCTCCAGCACCGCGCCGTCCCGGGTGATCCGGGCCACGGGGGCGGAGGCATTTCCGTGCCTCAGCAGGAGGAAGGCCGCCGAGGCGGCCACCGCCCCAAGGAGCAGAAGCAAGATCACTTTCGCCTTCATTTCAGCACCACTACCTCCCGGTCCGTGTATCCCTCCGCCAAGGAAAACCGGCCCTCCAGCCCGGCGGTGCGGTAAATTTTTCCCTCTTCTGTGACGAAAATGGCCTCAAAATTCGGGTCGTTCCGCCAGAACTGTACCCCCTCCTCCAGGCCCATAACAAACAGGGCGGTGGACAGCCCGTCGCAGAAAAAGGCGGAGGGGGCGATCACCGTCACCGAGCTGAGTCCCGACCGGGCGGGGGCGGCGGTGTCCGGGTCCAGGATGTGCCAATAGATTTCTCCGTCCTGTTCAAAATACCGCTGGTAACCTCCGGAGGTGCCCATGGCCATGTCGGCCAGCTCCACCACGGCGAAATAGTTCCCCGGCTGGGCCGGGTCCACCACCCCGATGCGCCAGGGATTCCCCTCCGGCTTGGTCCCCACGGCTACAATGGTGCTCTGGCCCAGGTCCAGCAGGGCGGAGGAGACGCCATTCTCCTTCACCGCTTTCCACATCTGATCTCCGGCCCAGCCCTTGGCCACCGCCCCCAGGTCGATCTCCATACCCTGAGGCAGGGCGACGGTGTTCCCGTCCAGCTTTACGGCGGTGTAGTCGATCTTCTCCGCCAGCTCCTCCAGCTCCTCGTCGGAGGGCACCCGGTGCTCCCCGCTCGTAAACCCCCAGGCCTTCACCGCCGGATAGGCGGTAAAATCCAGCGCCCCCCCGGTGACCAAACCCAGGCCTTGAACGCTGTACAGCAGGGCAAGAATGTCGTCGTCCGGTATCTCGACCCACTCTCCGTTGGCATGGTTTACGGCATAGACAAAGCTGTCCTCTTTTGTAACGGAAAGCATGTCCTCATAGCCGGCAAGGCGGTCTGTCAGAACGCTTTGGACCGTGGAACAGTCTTTCCTGGAGCCGTAGAGGGTGAAATTCATCACCGTGTCCATGGCGAAGGTGGTGAACTCCATCCGCTCCGGCCGTTTCTCACAGCCTGCCAGGGCAGATATACACAGCGCCGCCGTCAGCAGAACGGCGAGGGTCCGCTTGCTCATAAAATTTCCCGATACATGGCGGCGGCGTCCGCCTTGCCCACGTTGTCGGCCACCACCAGCACCTCCACCTTCACGGTGTTCTGCCCGAATTTCAGCTCCAGCTTGTCCCCCACCTTCACGTCGTAGCTGGCCCGGACCGGCCGGCCGTTGACCGATACCCGCTCGTTGTCGCAGGCCTCGTTGGCCACGGTGCGCCGCTTGATGAGCCGGGACACCTTCAGCCATTTATCCAGTCGCATGATGTTCCTCCTGTAACGGGGAGGAGCGCTGCTGCGCAGCGCCCCTTCCAGATCAGTCAATTCAGTTAACGGGCCACCGCGTCCTTCAGGGCCTTGCCGGCCTTGAACACCGGAGCCTTGGAGGCAGGGATGGGAATGGGCTGCTTGGTCTGGGGGTTGCGGCCCATGCGCTCGGCGCGGGTCTTCACCTCAAAGGAGCCAAAGCCCACCAGCTGGACCTTCTCGCCGCTGCGCAGAGCGTCGGTGATCACGTCGATGGCGGCGGAGATGGCAATCTCGGCATCCTTCTTGGACAGTTCAGCCTTCTCGGCAACGGCCGCGATGAGTTCAGTCTTGTTCATAGTTTCTCCTCCTGTGCATAAATTTGACAGCCCATAGGTTCCGGCTGCCGAAAATATATACTTAAAACCCTCGCGGTCTATATTCACAGCCGTGAACCACCGGCCCGGACGAGGTCTCTCCGGCGCGTAATTTCCTGGCTGTGAATACAGACCCTTCCGGGTATTAAGTCTCTTCCTCCTTGGCCCCGCGCCACAGCGCCTCCAGCGCCGGGACGTCCAGCCTGTCCAGCGGGACAGGGGCCAGCTCCTCCACCCGCCGGAAGCGGCGGATGAACTTTTCGCAGGCCTTCTGCAGGGCGGTCTCTCCGTCCACGCCGGCAAAGCGGCCCGCCTTGACGGCGGCGAAGAGCAGGTCGCCCAGCTCCTCCTCCACGTTGGAGCTCTCCCGGACGGCGCTCCGGAATTCCTCCAGCTCCTCCGACAGCTTGTCCATGGCGGGGGCGGAGTCCCTCCAGTCGAAGCCCGCCTTGGCGGCCTTGTTCTGGAGCTTGGCGGCCCTGGTGAGGGCGGGCAGGGCCCGGGCCACGCTGTCCAGCGTGGCGGCCGCGGTCTGCTGGCCCTTCTCCTCCCGCTTCTGAGCGTCCCAGGCAGACAGGGCCCCGTCGGGGTCTCGGGCCTCCGCCGCTCCAAAGACATGAGGGTGGCGGTAGACCAGCTTTTTGCACACCCCGTCCACCACATCGTCAAAGGTGAACGCGCCGGCCTGACGGGCCATGGACGCGTGGAACACCACCTGGAGCAGCACGTCGCCCAGCTCCTCCTTCAGGTTTTCCATGTCCATATGGTCGATGGCGTCGGCGGCCTCGTAGGCCTCCTCCAGCATATTGGCGCGGATGGACTGATGGGTCTGGGCCATGTCCCAGGGGCAGCCCCCGGGGGCGCGGAGCAGCTCCATGATGTTCAGCAGGTCGTCCATGCCGTAGTTTTCCGCCATTTGAAAATTTACCACAACTTCGCTTCCTTATCAAGTCTTTTTTCTCTGTTTTTTCCCCTGCGTGAAAAATTTTTCACCGACTTCGCCAGAATTTCCCATAAGATGGAATATCCTGTCACAGATGGAGCAGGCGGGCCAGCTTGTCGCCCTTGGGCATCAGGGCCAGGTCGTCCCGGGAGATGGCCCGCAGGGCGATGACCAGGGCCAGGTAGATGACCACCGCGACCCCAATGGCCGCCAGAACGCAGATGGCGCTGCCGGTGGTGCTGAGAACGGCCTGCTCCGATCCCTCCGGGACGGAACTGAGCAGCTTGGCCATCAGCCCGTACACCGCCCAGGCGGCCCCGCCCATGATGACGGAGGCGGCCAGGGGCTTCAGGAAGACGGGCAGGTACCGGGGCCGCCGGGGGACGACCCGGCTGATGAGGAACAGGTCCAGCAGCAGGCACAGTCCAAAGCAGAGGATATTGCCCACCGGCGCGCCGTAGATGCCCACCTGGGGCATGACCACCACGTTGTAGTTGGCGAAGATTTTTACTCCGCCCCCCAGCACCATTACCAGGATAGGCAGGTTGACAAAGCCGTAGGCCTGGAGGACAGAGTTGCACACCAGCATCATGCACACGAATACCGTGGCCAGACCCAGGGTGGACAGCAGGGGACCGGCCAGGGCGCTCTCCATTTTGGGGAAAAGGAGCTGGATGATGGGGGTGCCCAGCACGAACAGCCCTACCCCCATGGGGAAGGCCAGCAGGGCGGTGATCCGCAGGGCGGAGCCCGCCACCCGGGAGGCCCCCCGGCGGTCCCGCCGGGCCAGCGCCCCGGAGACGGTGGGAATCACCGAGATGGTGATGGCCGTCATCAGGGCGGTAGGCAGGTTGTAGATGGTCAGGGCGCTGCCGTAGTTGCCGTAGAGGGTGCGGCTGATGCCCTCCAGGGTGGTGTGCAGGACCAGCGCGGCCTCCTCCGGGGCGGTGAGGGCGGCGCCGATGGCCAGAGCTTTCTGGGCCGCCTCCACCTGGGCGCCCAGGGCGGCCATGGTGACCGCCCCTCCCTCCGCCAGCAGTTCTTTCCAGGCGGAAATGGCGCCCTCCAGGGGGGCGAAGTCCACAAAGCTCCGATACAGCTCCCAGCAGGCGGGGTTCTCCAGCAGGGCCTTCTGCACCTGTCCCTGGACCAGAGAGGAGTCGATCACCGTGACGATGCCCACCATGGAGGAGCTGAGGGTGATGGGGATGGCGATGCGCAGGATGTCCCGGATGATGTCCCCCGCCTCGTCGGGCACGTCCCGGCTGCGGCCGGGCTCCCGGAGGCGGGCCAGGAAAAAGCTGATGACCATGTAGACCAGGGCCACCACGGTGCCCACCGTCACGCCGGTGATGGCGCCGGCGGCGGCCATCTCCGGGGGCTGGCCCATTTTGATCAGGGCATAGGCCAGGGACAGGCCGATGAACAGCTTGCACAGGGCCTCGATGATCTGGGAGACGGAGGTGGGGGTCATGTTGAGGTGGCCCTGGCTGTAACCCCGCAGGGCGGCCAGGCAGCCCACGCACACCACCGCCGGGGCCAGGGCCCGGATGCCGGGGGCGGCCTTGGTGTCGTTCATCAGGCCGGCCAGGGCGTCCGCCTTAAAGTACATAATCAGGAAGGACAGGGTGCCCAGAATCAAGAACATCCCCAGGGCCAGCTGGAAGGTGCGCCGCACCTGATTGCGCCGGCCCTGGGCGTTGGCCTCGCTCACCAGCTTGGACACCGCCACCGGCAGGCCGGCGGTGGAGATGGTGAGCAGGACGGCGTAAATGTTGTAGGCGTTGTTGAAGTCGGCGTTGCCCTGGGCCCCGATGATATTGTTCAGCGGGATCTTGTAGAACATGCCGATCAGTTTGACCACCATAGCGCCCACCGCCAGAATGGCGGCCCCGCCGAAGAAGGTATTCTGTTTTTGGCCGCCAAGCCGGCGGGAGGGCGCGTCATATCGGGCCATAGGCGATCTCCTTAACCGAAGATATGGGGCAGGGCGTAGCCCTCCACCTCGGCCCTGATCTTCTCCAGGTCCAGGGTGAGGAAGGTCCCGTTCTCATATATGATTTTTCCCCGGGCCATATTCATGCACACGTTGGAGCCCCGGGCGGAGTAGACCAGATTCTCCATCACATCGTGGCAGGGGAAGAGATTGGGCTGGGTGAAGTCCAGCAGGATCAGGTCGGCAATCTTCCCGGGGGCGATGACCCCCGTGTCCCGCCGGAGGGCGTTCGCGCCGTTGACGGTGGCCATAGCCAGGGCGTCAAAGGCGGAGACCGCGGTGGGGTCGCCGGACACCCCTTTGTGGAGAATAGCGGCCAGCTTGATCTCCTCAAAGAGGTCGTGGTTGTTGTTAGAGGCCACCCCGTCGGTGCCCAGGGCCACGTTGACCCCGGCGCGGAGCAGCGCTGGCACCCTCGCCACCCCGGAGGCCAGCTTTAAATTGGACACCGGGTTGTGGACGGCGGTGATCTTCCGCTCCCGCATCAGCTCCATGTCCTCATCGCTGACCCAGACGCAGTGGGCGGCGATGCCGCCGTTGGCCCACACCCCGTACCGGTCCAGGAGGGCAATGGGGGTCATGCCGTACTTTTCCAGGCACTTCTCATGCTCCGAGGCGGTCTCAGACACATGGACGTGCATCCCCAGCCCGTGCTTTTGAGCAAAATCAGCCACCCACTCCCAGGCCGGGGGGCAGGAGGTGTACTCCGCGTGGATAGAGGCGTCCACCTTGATCTGCCCGTCCCCCGCGCCGTGCCAGTTCTCAAAGAGGCGGACGTGGTTGCCGCAGTCATTACAGGTCTCGGGGGAGAAGTCCTCGGGCGCGCCGAAGTACACCGCTCCGCAGGCCAGATTGGCGGAGATGCCCGCCTCCAATATGGTCTGGGCGATGGTCTCGGTGTTCATATACATGTCGGCGATGCAGGTGGTGCCCGACGCGATCATCTCCGCCAGCCCCAGGGCCGCCCCGGCGGCCACGCACCGGTCGTCCAGTTTGTCCTCGGCCGGGAAAATGTAGTCGTTGAGCCAGGTGTGCAGGTCGCACCCCCCGCCGTATCCCCGCATGAGGGCCATGGGCACGTGGGTGTGGGCGTTGACCAGCCCGGGCATCATCACTTTTCCGGCACAGTCAATGACCCGGTCAAACTCCCCCTGGGGGCGGACGGTCCCCACCGAGGCGATTGACCTCCCCTCCACCGCCACAAAGGCGTCCTTCAAAACCGGCCGGGCCGGGTCCATAGTGACGGCGGTCACATTAGTAAATAGAATTGACATAGAGGCCTCCTAAATTCTGCGTAGGGCGCGACGACTCGGCGCGCCGCTGTGCGGAAACCTGTTCCTGCGGCGTGCCGAGGTCGTCACGCCCTACGATGTTTCCGTTACATCTTCCGCAAGCACGCCCGCACCAGCCCGGAGAACTTCTCCCGGGCGGCGGCTGCGGCGTCCAGCACCTCCTGCTCGGAGAGGGGCTGGTCCAGAATCCCGGCGGCCATGTTGGACAGCAGGGTGAGGCCCAGCACCTCCATGCCGCAGTGGCCGGCCACGATGACCTCGGGGGCGGTGGACATGCCCACGGCGTCCCCGCCCAGCAGGCGGACGGCCCGAATTTCAGCGGGGGTCTCGTACTGGGGCCCGTAGCAGTAGAAGTAGACCCCCTCCCGCAGGGGGATGCCCTGTTCGGCGGCCGTCTCCCGGGCCAGTTCCTGGAGCCGGGGGGTATACAGGTGGGAGGCGTCGGGGAAGCGCACCCCGAAATCGGGCAGGTTCTCTCCCCGGAGGGGGGATTGGGAGAACATCTTGATCTGGTCGGTGATGAGCATCAGGTCGCCGGCCTTCCAGCCGGTGTTGACGCAGCCGGCGGCGTTGGTGACGATGAGGGTGTCGCAGCCCAGCAGCCGCAGCACCCGGACGGCGTAGGATACCTCCTCGTAGGAGTAGCCCTCGTAGTGGTGCATCCGGCCCTGCATCACGGCCACCCGCTGGCCCTCCAGCGTCCCGAAGACCAGCCGGCCCTTGTGGCCGGGGGCGGTGGAGGCCTTGAAGTGGGGGATGTCCCGGTAGTCGATGGCGATGGGGTTTTCCACCTCGTCCCCCAGGTAGCCCAGGCCGGAGCCCAGCACCATAGCCACCTTGGGCACAAAGTCCCCCAGCCGCTCCCGGATGGCCCGGGCGCTGGCCCGATATTGCTCCATTGTATAGTCCATGGGGACCTCCTTACAGCTTTCCGCCGCAGGAGCGGCAGAATTTGTCTCCCTTGCCGCAGGGGGCTCCGCAGGCGGGGCAGGTCTGGGCCTGCTTCAGGTCGGAGATGCGGTTTTTCAGCTCGGCGATCTTCCCGCTCTTCTCGTCCGCCTGATTCAGCAGGGAGGTGACCAGCGCCCCCTCGGGGGCCTGGCCCCGGTGAGTGTCCACCATCACCTGGCCCAGCTGGCGCAGGATGTCGTTATACTCCCCATTCAAGTCGAAGAGCTGCACGTTCAGCTTGGCCACATCCACCATCTGGCCCGCCTTTTTCCCGGCGGCCCGGGCGGAATCGGCCGCGGCGTCGGCGGCGTAGCTGGCCGTCCCCTTTACCCGCTCCAGCAGGGCCTTTACCTTCTCATCCATAAACATACTCCTCCAATCTAAAATATCGTATCTTTATTCTACACCAAATATTCCCGGATTGCAACATGGCGGAGAAATACAAATTGGGCTTTCGCCATAATATGCTCTTGACAACACCCCATTTCAGGCTACAATTACCTGTAACCGAAACAGCCGAAGGGAGGGACCCGCCACGAAAGGCCCGCGCCGTCCGTTTTCCTCCGCCCAGATCATCGCTCTGGGCTTTGCCTCCGTCATCCTGCTGGGCAGCTTTCTGCTCATGCTGCCCTTTGCCAGCCGGGACGGTCAAGGAGCCTCTTTTCCCGACGCTCTGTTCACCGCCACCTCCGCCATCTGCGTCACCGGCCTGGTGGTGCGGGACACCGCCGTCTATTGGACCGGCTTCGGCCAGGGGGTCATCCTGGCACTGATCCAGATCGGAGGGATGGGGGTGGTCACCTGCGCCGTCACCATCTTCGCCCTGACGGGGCAGAAGCTCACCCTGCGCCAGCGGGGGACCATGCAGGAGGCCATTGCCGCCCCCAGGCTGGGGGGCATCGTCCGGCTCACCGGGTTTATCCTCCTGACCACGGCAGTCATAGAGCTGCTTGGGGCTGTCCTTTTGTCCATCCCTTTCTGTCAGACGTTCGGCGCGCCCCGGGGCTTGTGGTACGGCCTGTTTCACTCGGTCTCCGCCTTCTGCAACGCCGGCTTCGACCTGATGGGGGAGCGGGCTCAGTTCTCCTCCCTCACCGCCTTTCCCGCCAGCCCCCTTATCAATACTGTCGTCATGCTTCTGATCATGACCGGCGGTATTGGCTTTACCACCTGGGAGGACGTAAAGACCCACGGGCTGAACCTGCGCCGCTACCGGATGCAGAGCAAGATCATCCTCACCGCCACCCCGCTGCTCATCCTGCTCCCGGCGGTGTATTTCTGGTTTTTTGAGTTTTCCGCCCTGCCCCCGGGGGAGCGGTTCTGGGGCTCCCTGTTCCAGTCGGTGACGGCCCGGACGGCGGGCTTCAACACCCTGGACCTGAGCCGGATGAGCGAGACGGGGCAGGGAATCATGATCCTGCTTATGCTGGTGGGAGGGGCCCCCGGCTCCACGGCGGGGGGTATGAAGGTGACCACCCTGGCCGTGCTGCTGTCCACCGCCGTGTCCGTCTTCCGCCGCCGGGAGGACACCAGCTTCTTCGGCCGGCGCATCGAGGAGGGCACGGTGCGCAGCGCCGCCGCCATCCTGACGCTGTACCTCACCCTCTTTCTGGGGGGCGGCTTCCTCATCAGCCGGCTGGAGGACCTGCCCCTGCCGGCCTGCCTGTTTGAGACCGCCTCGGCGGTGGGCACCGTGGGCCTCACCCTGGGCCTTACCCCCGGACTGGGGACGGCGTCCCGGGCCATTCTGATCGTTCTGATGTACTGCGGCCGGGTGGGGGCGCTGACCTTAGTTTTTGCCGCCCTCTCCGGGCAGCGGGGCGGTCCCGCCCGGCTGCCCGCCGAAAAGCTGATCGTAGGCTGAAAGGAGTAAACGATATGAAATCCGTACTTTTAATCGGGCTGGGCCGGTTTGGCCGGCACATCGCCCAAAAGCTGAGCGACCTGGGCCATCAGGTGCTGGCGGTGGACAGCGACGAGGCCCGGGTCAACGCCGTCCTGCCCTGGGTGACCAACGCCCAGATCGGGGACAGCACCAACCGGGAGTTCCTCTCCGCCCTGGGTGTCCGGAACTTCGACGCCTGCATCGTGGCCATCGGAGACAGCTTTCAAAACTCCCTGGAGACCACCGACCTGCTCAAGGAGCTAGGGGCGAAAAAGGTGATCGCCCGGGCCAGCCGGGGGGTGCAGGAGAAATTTCTCCTGCGCTGCGGGGCCGACGAGGTGGTCTATCCGGAGAAGCAGCTGGCCGCCTGGACGGCCATCCGCTGCACCTCGGAGTACATCCTGGACTATATCGAGCTGGACGGGGAATACTCCATCTTCGAGCTGTCCGTCCCGGCGGAGTGGGCGGGAAAGACGGTGCTCCAGCTGGACCTGCGGAAAAAATACGGCATTAACATCCTGGGCATTCGGAAAGACGGGGCGCTGGATATGTGCGTCCTGCCCGAAACCGTCCTTACCTCTGTGAACTCCGTCCTGGTGCTGGGCCGGGCCAGAGCGATCCAGAAATGTCTGCGGATCTGAAGCGGAGCGGCCGAAGGCCGCTCCGCTTATTGCTATTTTTCCCGAATAGTGGTAAAATAGATACATTCCATATCTGAGGCATATTCCCATACAGAGAAAAGGGGGCTGTCCTGATGCGCAAGCTGATCATCGAAAAGGCCGCGGTCAAACACAATCTGTCCGTCATCAAGGAGAAAGCGGCGGGGGCGGTCATTTACGGTGTGCTCACCGGCGACGGCGGCGGCGCGGGCGTGGTGCCCATGGCGAAGCTGCTCCGGGCGGAGGGCATCGGCCACTTTGCCGTGTGCGAGGTGAAGGACGCGGAGAAACTGCGTCAGGCCGGATTTGAGGATGAGGAGATCCTGATGCTGCGGGCAACCACCGACCGGGAGGAGCTGGAGCGGCTGGTGGACCTGAACGTGGTATGCACCATCTCCTCGGTGGACACGGGGCTGGCCCTGAACGCGCTGGCGGAAAACCGCTCCACCGTGGCCTGCGCCCACATCCAGGTGGACACAGGCATGGGCTTCGGCGGCTTTCTGGTCAGCGAGCCGGAGAAGATCCTTCTTGCCTACCGCTCCCTGCCCAACGTGGCCCTGGAGGGCATCTACACCCAGCTCCACGGCATGAAGCCCAACGACCCGGAGGCGGCTCACCAGCTGGATCAGTTCCACCAGGTGCTGGAGACCATTCACGCCGCCGGCTATGAGACGGGGGTGGTCCATGCCGCCGGCTCCTTTGCCCTGCTCCATGACGACAGCGCCCGGCTGGACGGCGTGCGTGCCGGCTCGGCCATTCTGGGCCGGTGCCGCCGCACCCGGGACGACCGGCTTAAAACGGTGGGCTACGGGGAGGCCCCCCTGGCGGAGGCCCGCTGGCTGCCCAAGGGCCACTCTCTGGGTACGGACCGGCCTATCGTGCTGAAAAAGGCCACCCGGATCGCGGTGCTCCCCGTGGGCTACCAGAACGGCTTTGGGGTCTCCCGGCCCCGGGAGGCCGGCTTCTGGGCCCTGTGGCGGCGGTGGAGGCGGACGCGGAAGCGCACGGTCCGCATCGGTGACCAGAAGGCCAGGGTGGTGGGCCCCATCGGCGCCACAGAGACCCTGCTGGATGTCACCAATATGAGGTGCTCCGCCGGCGATCTGGCCACCTTCGACATCGACCCCATCTTCGCCAAGGGGTTTGTGCGGGAGTTCCGGTGATTTTGCGGCAGGGGCGGCCTGTGGCCGCTCGCAGGTTCTTTGCCTGGCCCTCACGGGCGGCCGCAGACCGCCCCTACAAAACATCAAGCGAGGTTTTATCATGCCCGACCTGAAATTCCAGCCCCTCCTCTTCGGCGGCGATATCAACGTATACAGTGTGGCCCGGGCCTTTCACGAGGCCTACGGGGTGCGCGCTGTCGCCTTTGGCAAATACCCCTCCTTCCCCTGCCACAACAGCGCCATTATCGACTACCGGGTGTGCCCGGACAACGAGGATGAGGCGGCCTTCCGCCGCAATGTCCAGGCGGTGGCGGAGGAATTTTCCGATAAAAAAATTATCCTTCTGGGCTGCGGGGACAGCTACGTCCAGCTGGCCGCCCGCTGTCGGGACACCCTGCCGGAAAACGTGATCGCCCCCTACATCGACGGCGGGCTGCTGGACACCCTTACCAACAAGGAAGAATTTTACGCCCTGTGCGACCAGCACGGGATCGACCACCCGGCCACCTTCATCTACGACAGGTCTATGGACCACGATTTCTCCCTGCCCTGGGGCCCGCCCTACATCGCCAAGCCCGCCGACAGCGTGGCCTACTGGGCCTGCGGCGACCACTCCCTGGCCAAGGTGTACATCTGCCAGAGCTGGGAGGAACTGCTCCAGAGCCTGGACCACGTCTATGCCGCCGGCTACCCCGGCCACATGGTCCTCCAGGAGTTTATCCCCGGGGACGACAGCTACATGCGGGTGCTCACCTGCTACTCCGACCGCAATGCCCGGGTGACCACTATGTGCCTGGGCCACGTCCTGCTGGAGGAGCACTCCCCCCACGGCATCGGCAACCACGCCGTTATCCTCACCGAGCATGACGAGGGGCTGGAGGAGAAAATCAAGGGCCTCCTGGAGGCGCTGCACTTCGTGGGTTTCTCCAACTTCGACATCAAGTACGATCGGCGGGACGGGAAATACAAGGCTTTTGAGATCAACTGCCGCCAGGGCCGGAGCAACTACTACGTCACCGGCGCGGGCCACAACATCGCCCGCATGGTGGTGGAGGACCGGGTGGAGGGGAAGGACCTGCCCTTCCAAATGACCAAAAACCGCTCCCTGTGGCGGATGGTGCCCAAGCGTGTGGCCTTCAAATTCACCCCAAAGAAGTACCACGAGGAGATGTGCTCCCTCATCAAGGCCGGGGCGGACAGCCACTCCCTGGTCTATTCCGGCGACGCCTCGCTGAAACGCCGCCTGCGGATCGTTAAGAACCACATCGGCAACATCAAGCGCTTCGACCAGTACAACAAGGTCCCGGAGGAGGGCTAAGCCCTCCCTGCGGCATATTTTTATCCAATAAACGAGGAGTGACTTTCTATGGATCCTGCCGCCCTTGCCATTCGCTATCTGGACTTCGGCGGCAAGTACTATGCAAACGACGCCATTACCCTAGAGGTATTGGATCAGCTCCTGAAAAAGGTTCAGGCGGGCGCAGTTTCCTCCTTTATGCTGTCCCTGGATGAGTACGGTGAGGACGGCGGGGACTTTCTCTCCGGCGACATGGAGAAGGGTTGGGCTGCTCTCGCTTTCAACACCTGGGACAAGGAGGGTGAGGCACACATATACCTCCCTGTCAACGGCAAATACAACGTCACGGAGCCTGCCCCGGTGGAAATCGGCGGACAGTCCCCTGTCCTCAAACGGCACGCTCTGGACGATCTCAGTCTGGCTGTGGAGTGTGTTCTGCATTTTGCCAGGACCGGGGAACCGTATCCCGAACTTCAGTGGGAAGAACCTGACCCAGAGTCAATGTACTTTTGAGGTGCTTATTATGAAACACACCCTCAGCGACTATATCGCCCTGCTGGAGGGGCGCTCCCTGCTGGCCGCCCCCGTTCCGGAGGGGCTGGACCGGTCCGTCCCAGTGGAGTTGGTGTCCTACGACTCCCGGGAGGTGGTCCCCGGCACCCTGTTCATCTGCAAGGGGGCCCACTTCAAGGCGGAATTTCTGAAAATGGCCCAGGACAGGGGGGCCATCGCCTATGTGAGCGAGCGAGTCTACCAGGAGTCCCCCCTGCCCTGCCTCCTGGTGTCCGACATGCGCCGCGCCATCGCTCCCCTGGCCGACCTGTTTTTCGGCCACCCCTCCGGCAGGCTGAAGGTGATCGGCCTGACGGGGACCAAGGGCAAGTCCTCCACCGCCTACTACCTGAAGTCCATCCTGGACGGCTATATGGCGGAGCAGGGCAAGCCCGAGAGCGGGGTCATCTCCTCCATCGACACCTACGACGGGGTGGAGCGCTTCGAGTCCCACATCACCACCCCCGACGCCCTGGATCTCCAGCGCCACTTCCATCACGCCGTGGAGGCTGGGCTGGAGTACCTGACCATGGAGGTGTCCAGCCAGGCCCTGAAATACCACCGCTCCCTGTGCACCGACTTTGCCGCGGCCTGCTTCCTCAACATCGGCTATGACCACATCTCCCCCATCGAGCACACCGACTTTGAGGACTACTTCACCTCAAAGCTGCGGATCTTCGCCCAGGGGGCCGTCAACTGCGTCAATCTGGATTGCGACCACGCGGACCGGGTCCTGGCCGCCGCCCGGGCGGCGGGGAAGCCGCTGATCACCTTCTCCCAGAAAGACGCGGGGGCGGACGTCTACGCCTCCCAGGTGCGCAAGCGGGGGGAGGATATCCTCTTTCGGGTGCGCACCCGCCGGTACCAGCGGGAGTTCCGGCTCACCATGCCTGGGCTGTTCAACGTGGAGAACGCCCTGGCGGCCATCGCGGTGTGCGAGGGACTGGACGTCCCCCAGAAATTCATCTACGACGGGCTGGAGCGGGCCCGGGTCCCCGGCCGGATGGAGGTCTTTTCCAGCGCCGGGGGGACGGTCACCGCCATTGTGGACTACGCCCACAACCGCATGTCCTTCGAGGCCCTGTTCCGCTCCACCCAGGCGGAGTACCCCGGCCGGCGGATCGTGACGGTCTTCGGCTGTCCCGGCCTGAAAGCCCTGGACCGCCGCCGGGATTTAGGAGAAATTTCGGGGAAATACTCCGATTTGGTGGTCCTCACCGAGGAGGACAGCGGCGAGGAGGACACCCTGTCCATCTGTGAACAGATCGCCGGCCATGTGACGGAGCAGGGGTGTAAATACCTCATCGAGCCCAACCGGGGGGAGGCCATCCGCCAGGCCATCCTGAGCTGCCAGGAGCCCTCCGTCCTGCTGATCACCGGCAAGGGGGAGGAGACCCGGCAGAAGCGGGGCCGGGCGTATATCGACACCCCAACCGATGTGGACTACGTCCACGCCTTCCTGGGGGAGTACGACATGGTCCGGAGGCTGGACGGCATGGAGGAGGTCCGGGGCCTGCTGGCCGCCCTCCCCGCCCTGGCGCGGTACGCGGGCAAAAAGATGGTGGTCCAGTGTCAGGCCGTGGCCGGCGCGGACCTGCTCCAGGACGTGTCCGCCCTGCGGGCGCTGGGCGTCCGGGTGCGGGTCCGGGAGTGCGGCGGCGGGCTGGAGGCGGCCCTGGAGGACGGGGCGGACATTCTGGCCCTCCTCTCCCCCGCCGGGCTGAACACCCTGGAGCGCATGGACCTGCGCCGGGCGGAGGAGCTGCTGGAGACGGGCGGCGTCCCGGAAAAGCTGACAGACCACGTTCAGGACTGCGTCCGTGCCCTGCGCGCGGGGGTGACGGAGACCGCCGTCCTGGACAGCGCCGGGGAGCACGCCCTGCTGCTGTACCTGCTGGACCGGCAGACGCCGGGGATGATGATTTCCAGATAACGAA
Source organism: uncultured Bacillota bacterium (assembly GCA_947649625.1). Classification (GTDB taxonomy): domain Bacteria; phylum Bacillota; class Clostridia; order Oscillospirales; family Oscillospiraceae; genus Lawsonibacter. Next base: position 73,915 of record CANSSJ010000001.1, read on the forward strand.
AAAGGATGGCTCACTCGGCCATCCTTTTCTCATACTTTTTCAGCAGGTCCTCCACCGCCTCATCCAGCAGACGCGTTTTGGGAACCCTTGTTTTTCTTGAAAGCTCATTAAACGGTTCTACCAACTCATTTGCCAGAGAGGAAATCAGCTTTGTCCGGTTCACAAGGTTTGTTCCGGCCATTATACCCCACCTCCTACGCACTATATAGTGACTATATGATGCAATTAGGTTACCATTAAAATATTTTTTCGTCAATTACTCACTATATATTGACTTTATGGTGACCACATGGTATACTCCTGGTGAGGTGTTCAATATGGAAAGTAAGCAAACCTGCCAAACCTGTAAGCACTTTTACCAGCACTACGTGAAAGTCTCCGAGGATTATTACTTCCAATGCGGTTCCGGACACTGTGTCTATCCCCGGAGCAAGCTAAGGTACAACGACACAAAAGCCTGCCAGAATTACGTGCCAACGGAAACGGCGGGGAACGCCCCGCCGTCTGATTTTACCCGTTAAATTTTCCCATCCCCCGGTCGATCCCCTCGGCCAGAATACATTCGATGGCGTCGGCGGCCCGTTTGACAGCCCCGTCGATGGCCTTTTTGTCCTCCCCCACGAACTTGCCCAGCACCCAGTCGGCCAGATCGTAATCGGGGTGGGGCTTCTCCCCCACCCCCACCCGCAGCCGGGGGAACTGGTCGGTGCCCAGGTGCTGGATGATATTTTTCAGCCCGTTGTGCCCTCCTGCGGAGCCCTTTGTCCGGATACGCAGCCGGCCCAGGGCCAGGGCGGTGTCGTCGGACACCACCAGCACATGGTCCGGGGGAATTTTATAAAAGTCCGCCGCCGGGCGCACCGCCTCCCCGGACAGGTTCATATAGGTGATGGGCTTCATCACCAGCACCTTTTCCCCGGAAATGGAGAGGATATTGGTCAGTGCCTTGAATTTCAGCCGCTGGATGGGCTTGTTCTGCCGCCCGGCCACCTCGTCGGCCACCATGTAGCCCACGTTGTGCCGGGTGTTCTCGTACCTGTCCCCTGGATTGCCCAGGCAGACCAGCAGCCAGCTCACGCCGCCCGCGTCCTTTTTGAAAAACATGGTATTTTCCTCGCTTCGATCGTCTGAAGTAATTCGGCCGTCCCCTTATACAGGCCGTCCGTCTATGATAAATACATACCAGCCATCTGCAACCGGCTCAGAGTGTTTAATTGGCCAGTGTGCCCGCAGCCATTTCTCATCGTTAACCACCCAGAAATTTTGCGTCCAATCCTGGTACGATTCCTCATCTGGGAAATATATCATTTCCATGTAATATTTGCCCAGCGATTTTAACCAAACCTCTCCTTTGGAATTGAAATACTGAATGGCAATATCATTGTAAGCTATGGCAAAAGCGGCTTCTATCGTCCGTCGTTCTTTCTCATTGAACAAGGATACCTTGTCCCATTTTGATTGTGGCAGGCCAAGAGTGCGCAGATTCCCTTCCAAATTTCGGCCAACATCCCAGTACCCATCCTCTCCCGCAGTTTCATACTTTTTCTGGATATCCCGCAGTGATTGGAACAATTCTGCGTTTTCCTCATAAAACCGCACGGCGTCCGGAAGGGATTTTTTTAGAAGGTCAACCTCGCTCGGCCGGGTAGAATAGTAGACAACCACCCCGATCAAAGCGGTGAAGATCACAAAAAGCTCTGCAAAAAGGATAGACCTTTGGGATGGTTTTTTCACAAGTCTGCGCCCCCTTCCCGGTCAATGCTGCGAAAGGGGCGGGCATCTGCCCGCCCCCGGAAAAATATTTACACGAACAGGGGAGACACGGAGGTCTCCATGTAGATGTGGCTGATGGCCTCGGCGAAGAGGTGGGCCACCGAGATATAGCGGATCTTGTCGCAGTGGACCTCGGGCTTGGCGGGGATGGTGTTGAGGAAGACCACCTCGTCCAGCACGCTGTCCTGGATGCGCTGGATGGCGGGGCCGGAGAGGATGCCGTGGGTGGCGCAGGCGGTGACGTCCTTGGCGCCGCCGATGTCCACCAGGGCTTTGGCGGCGTGGCACAGGGAGCCGCCGGTGTCCACCATGTCGTCCAGCAGGATGACCCGCTTGTCCCTCACGTCGCCGATGATGTTCATGACCTCGGAGGAGTTGGCCTTCTGGCGGCGCTTGTCCACAATGGCCAGGGGCATGTTCAGCTTCTGGGCGAAGGCCCGGGCCCGGGCCACAGAGCCCACGTCGGGGGAGACCACCATGGTGTCCTCGTGGTCGTCCTTGAACTTGCGGTTGAAGTAGTCCACAAAGATGGGGGAGCCCAGCATGTTGTCCACCGGGATATCAAAGAAGCCCTGGATCTGGTTGGCGTGGAGGTCCATAGTCAGCACCCGGTCTGCGCCGGCGGTGGTGATGAGGTTGGCCACCAGCTTGGCGGAGATGGGGTCACGGGGCTTGGTCTTCCGGTCCTGGCGGGCGTAGCCGAAATAGGGGATCACGGCGGTGATCCGGCCGGCGGAGGCCCGCTTCAGGGCGTCGATGATGATGAGCAGCTCCATCAGCGAGTCGTTGACGGTGCTCAGCTTGCCGTCCTTGACAAAGGAGCAGGTGGACTGGACGACGAATACGTCGGAGCCCCGGACGGTCTCATAGATGGAGACGAAATTCTCCCCGTCCGAGAAGCAGCCCACCTCCGAGTTTGCCAGAGGGATCCCCAGCTCCTTGCAGATATCCCTGGCCAGAGCGGGGTTGGAGTTGCCCGTGATGACTTTGATATCCTTCCCATGTGCGATCATTTCCTACATCCTCCCATTTTTTTCGGCTGTAACGCCGTCTTTTCTCTCGTGTCCCTTCCAGATGAGGCCGTGCCTCACTTTTTCCGTTTTTTCTGCCGGTTGGCCTCTGCCCAGCCCTCTCTGACCTCCTGGCGGACCCGGCCGATGACCAGGGCGTCCTCGGGCACGTCCTCCGCCACCGTGGTGCCCGCGGCGATGAAAGCCCCGTCCTCCACCGCCACCGGGGCGATGAAATTGGTGTTGCAGCCCACGAACACGTGGCTGCCGATGGTGGTGCGGTGCTTTTTAAAGCCGTCGTAGTTGCAGGTGATGGTGCCGCAGCCGAAGTTGCAGTCCTCCCCCACGTCGCTGTCCCCCACATAGGTGAGGTGGGCCATCTTGGTCCCCCGGCCCAGATTGCAGTTTTTCAGCTGGACAAAGGCCCCGATCTTGGACCCCTCCCCCACTGTGCAGTGGGGCCGGATGTGGGTGTAGGGGCCGATCTGACAGTCCTTCCGGATGACGCTCTCCTCACACTGGGAGGCGTTGACGGTGCAGCCGTCCTCCACGGTGGAGTCGGTGATCATGGTCTGGGGGCCGATGCAGCAGTTCTCCCCGATGACGGTCTTTCCCCGGAGGATGGTGCCGGGCAGGAGCAGGGTTCCCGCCCCCACTTCCACCTGATCCTCCACATAGACGGCTGCGGGATCCATCATGATGACGCCCGCCGCCAGCAGCTGTTCCCGCTTGGCCTGGAGCGGGGCGGTGTAATCGTTCATAGCGGTCCTCCTGTTTCAGGCGGTTTGGTCTGTCTGTGTCCATTATAACATAGAATTTATGGTTTTGCCACTATCAGGGAATTTTTTTCAAAAAGTTTGAAATGCCGCTTTTTCATCAGAATCATTCCAAACCCGACAAAAACCGCCCTCCATGCTCCATGGAAGGCGGTTGTCTGTCTTTTATCAGCAAACGGGGATCAGCGGGCGCACCCCAAGCCGCTCCCGCAGACGGGAGGGGCGGCAGATGCGGGATACCTCCAGCCCGGCGCAGACCGTGTCCACCAGGTCCACCATCCAGGCCTCCAGCGACCGGGGCAGGGCGCCCCCCAGGGGCCACATGTGGGAGAGGATGATGTTCCGCTCCTTGTCGGACAGGGGGGTGAGGGCGGCGGCGTTCCGGGCGGCAAACCGGGGGTGGTCGAAGCACTGGTTGCCCGGGTGGGCGGACCTGTCCTTGGAATCGTAGAGGTACAGGTCGTGGAGCAGGGCCCCCCGGACGGCGGCCCGCACATCCATGCGGAGCGCCCGGGCCACCCGGTAGGTGGAGAAGGCCACAAACAGGGAGTGGTCCAGGGTGGTCACCGGCCCGTGGTGCTTCCACCGGCCCATCATCCGCACCTGTTCGGAGTCCAGCAGCTCCCGGGTCAGGGCAACAAACTCTCTCTCGCGCAGCTTCCGCTTCAAACGGCCCATTGGAATCAGTCCTTTCTTCGTCGCCGCAAAATGTCTCTGCGGCGCCTCATTCTGTCCACATCATACACTATCTCTGCCCAAATGTCATCTGAGAAATTTTTACAATTTTACCGGGTCTGTCCGGCGCCTTTTACAATAAATTTGAAGGAACACAGCTCCGCCAGTCCCAAAGGACCCCGTGCGTGCAATTTTTGGGTGGAAATTCCCATCTCACAGCCCAGGCCAAACTCCCCCCCGTCGGTGAAGCGGGTAGAGGCGTTCCAGTACACCGCGGCGCTGTCCACCCGGGCCAGGAAAGCCCGGGCCGCGCCCTCGTCGGCGGTGACGATGGCCTCGGAGTGGCCGGTGGAGTGGGCCCCGATGTGGCTGACGGCCTCCTCCAGGGAGTCCACCACCTTCACGGCCATAATATAGTCCAGAAACTCGGTGTCGAAGTCAGCCTCTCCGGCGGGGGTGCCGTCGATGATTTTCGCCGCCTCGGGGTCCAGCCGCAGCTCCACCGGGTGGCCGAACCGGTTGTGTTCCAGCCGGTCCTTCAATCTGGGCAGGAACGCCCCGGCGATGTCCCGGTGGACCAAGCACACCTCTGCGGCGTTGCACACGCTGGGCCGGGAGCATTTGGCGTTCTCGATGATATCCAGTGCCATCTCCTGGTCCGCGTCCTTGTCCACATAGATGTGACAGATGCCGGTGCCCGTCTCCAGCACGGGGACGGCGGCGCTGTCCACGCAGGCCCGGATGAGGCCCGCGCCCCCCCGGGGGATGAGCAGGTCCACCAGCCCCCGGGCGGCCATCAGCTCGTTGGCGGAGGCCCGGGAGGTGTCCTCCACCAGCTGGAGGGCGTCCGCCGGCAGGCCGGCCCCAGACATCCCTTCTTTCAGCGCCGCCACAATGGCGGCGGCGGACCGGTGGGCCTCCCTGCCGCAGCGCAGCACGCAGGCGGAGCCCGCTTTCAGGGCCAGGGCGGCGGCGTCGGAGGTGACGTTGGGCCGGGACTCGTAGATGATGGCGATGACCCCCATGGGGACGGCGGTCTTCTCGATGACCAGCCCGTTAGGCCGCTCCACCCGGCTGAGGACAGCCCCCGCCGGGTCGGGCAGCTGGGCCACCTCCCGAATGCCCTGGGCCATCCCGGCCACCCGGTCCCGGCTCAGGGCCAGTCGGTCCAGCATCACATCGCTGATGGTCCCCCGGGCCGCCTCCAGGTCCAGGGCGTTGGCCGCCAGGATATCCTCACAGCGGGCCTCCAGGGCGTCCGCCATAGCCAGCAGGGCCCGGTTTTTCCGCTCGGTATCCGCCAGGGCCATGGCCCCCTTGGCCCCATTGGCCTTTTGCAGCAGTTCCTGTGTTGTCATTGATATTCACCATCCATATGATTGTCTCCGGCCCGTGTTACAAGCCAGGCATAGACCATTTTCCCGTCCTCCGGGCGCCCGGCGAAGAAATCCAGCTTACAGCTTTTTCCCCCGGCCAGGCTGAGGTACAGCACCGGCACGGACCGGACCCCCACCAGCCGGTGATCCTCCCGGACCAACAGGAGCTCATCAAAAGGGATCAGCAGGAGCTGCCGCTTGTGGCGGCAGACCAGGCAGGTCTCCAGCAGGTGGGCCTCACCGTAGGCCACCCGGCGGACCTGGTGGGGCGCCCCATACTCCCGCGCCACCCGGGCCTTCCACTCCTCCGGCCGGGCCCTGACTTTTTCCAGCCCCGCCGCAGCCCTGCGAAACATCCGAATCAAAAACCAGGCCGCAAACAGGGGAATGAGCAGCCAGAAGAGGGGGGAGATATGGGCTGTCGGGACAGCCGCGCCGACGGCCACAGCCAGCATCGCGGTCAGCAGGACCATATCCCGCAGCTCTTTGACAATATAGTCCCGGCGGATTTCCCTCACCGGACCCTTGCCCCCAAAAACCGGGTGCCTGCCGCTTTGCCCTCAACAATGTCATACAGCCGCTCCGGGTGCTCCCCGTTGGTGATGACCATGTCGCAGCCGGCGGCGTTGACCAGCTTGGCGGCCTTCAGCTTGGTGGCCATGCCGCCGGTGCCCAGGCCGGAGCCCGCGCCTCCCGCCAGGGCCTCGATCTCGGGGGTGACCTCCTCCACCGTGGGGATGAGCCTGGCGGCGGGGTCCTTCCGGGGGTCGGCGGTGTACAGCCCCTCGATGTCGCTGAGCAGCACCAGCAGCTCCGCCTCCACCAGCTGGGCCACGATGGCGGACAGGGTGTCGTTCTCCCCGATGGTGGACACCACGCCGATCTCGTCGGTGGACACGGCGTCGTTCTCGTTGATGATGGGCAGGGCCCCCAGCTCCAGCAGCCGGGTCAGGGTGTTCTGCACGTTGGTCCGCCGGTGGGGGTCGCTCACGTCCCCGCCCGCCAGCAGGATCTGGGCCACCGTGTGGTTATACTGGGAGAACAGCTTGTCGTAGGTATACATCAGCTCACACTGTCCCACGGCGGCGGCGGCCTGTTTGGTGGGCATGTCGGCGGGCCGGCCGGGCAGGTTGAGCTTGCCCACCCCCATGCCGATGGCCCCGGAGGACACCAGGATCATCTCGTGCCCGGCGTTTTTCAGGTCGGAGAGCACCTTCACCAGCTCCTCCACGTGGCGGATGTTCAGCCGCCCGGTGGCGTGTGCCAGGGTGGACGTGCCTACTTTGACTACGATACGCATGGTTATATTCTCCTTTAATATTGTGGTCTGTATATTTTGTAGGGGTCGCCGCTCTCGGCGGCCCGTTTATCAGGAGGCGGGGCGGCGAGGGCGCCGCCCCCTACATTCATTTTTTCGCCAGCTTCACCGTTTTCTCATAGGCCGCAATCACCGCGTCCATGGCGGCCCCCCGGAAGCCCCGCTCCTCCAGCACCCGGACCCCCTGGATGGTGGTGCCGCCGGGGGAGCAGACCGCGTCCTTCAAAGCGCCGGTATGCTGTCCGCTCTCCAGGGCCATACGTGCGGAGCCGGCCAGCATCTGGGCGGCGTAGGCGATGGCCTTGTCCCGGGGCAGGCCGCAGGCGACGCCGCCGTCGGCCAAGGCCTCGATAAACAGGTAGGCGAAGGCGGGGCCACAGCCGGAGACGGCGCTGGCCGCGTCGATCAGGCTCTCGGACACCGGGTCCACCAGCCCGGCGGGAGCCAGGAGGGCGGCGAAGCTGTCCAGCTCCTCCACGGTCACCCCCAGCCCGCAGTACTGGATCACTCCCGCCCCGATGGCGGCGGGGGTGTTGGGCATCATGCGGATGACGGGGCAGTCCATGTCCAGAATGTCCTGGATGCGCTCGCAGGACAGCCCGGCGGCCATGGTGACCAGGATAAACCGGTCCTCCCGCCTGCTCAAAATGGGCTCCAGGGGGTCCAGTGCCAACTGCATCATCTGGGGCTTCACCCCCAGGAAGATAAGCTGGGCGGTGCGGGCGATCTCCTCGTTGGTGGAGGGGGTCGCGCCGGGGAGCTGGGCGGCCAGGGCCTCCGCCTTGGCGGGGGTGCGGTTGGCCAGCAGCACCCGCTGGGCCTGTTTGCTCCAGGCCGCCGCCCAGGCGATGGCGGAGCCCATATTTCCCGTGCCGATAAAGCCGATGGTCTGATACATAATATGCCCTCCTGGATAGCGTTTGCCTGATTATAACATGGAAACCTGAGATAGTACAGATTTTCCCCCTTAAAAAATCTTAATCAATTCTTAATTGTATTTCCCCTGCCTCTCTGATATACTGACCGTACTAATACAGTTAATACAGTATCCGGAAAGGAGGAGCTGTGATGTTGAATTTAGACTACCGGGACGCCCGCCCCATCTACGAACAGGTGAAGGACGGCCTGCGCCGGCTGATGGTGACGGGGGTGATCCAGGAGGGAGAGAAGCTGCCCTCGGTCCGCACCATGGCGGGGACGCTGGCCATCAACCCCAACACCATCCAGCGGGCCTACGAGGCCCTGGAGGCGGAGGGCTATGTCTACTCCGTCCCCGGCAAGGGCTCCTTTGCCGCCCCCAACACGGGGGTGGACGAGGGGCGGAAGGATGAGCTGCTGCGCACCTTCGACCAGACGGCGGGGGAGCTGCTGTTCCTGGGGGTCAGCGGCGAGGAGCTCTGGGCCCGCATCCGGGCTCTGGAAGGAGGGAACGAGAATGATTAAGGTAATCAACGTAGTCAAGACCTTCGACGGCTTCCGGGCCCTGGACGGCCTGACCATGACGGCGGAGAAAGGCTCCATCTACGGGCTGGTGGGCCCCAACGGGGCGGGCAAGTCCACCATCCTGCGGCACATCATGGGCATCTACCGCCCGGACTCCGGTTCCGTCCTGGTGGACGGGGACCAGGTCTACGAAAATCCGGCGGTCAAGGCCAGAATTGCCGCCATCCCCGACGAGCTGTACTACTTCAACTCGGCCTCCACCAAAGACATGATGCGCTTTTACCGGGGGATGTACCCCAATTTCGACGTGAAGCGGTACGAGGCCCTGGCCGAGGCCTTCCCCGAGGTGGACGAAAAGCTCCCCATCCGCCGCCTCTCCAAGGGGATGCAGAAGCAGTCCGCCTTCCGGCTGGCCCTGTGCTGCAACCCGGAGGTGCTGGTGCTGGACGAGCCGGTGGACGGCCTGGACCCGGTGATGCGCCGCCAGGTGTGGACCCTCCTCATGGGGGACGTGGCCCAGCGGGGGACCACCGTCCTGGTGAGCTCCCACAACCTGCGGGAGCTGGAGGACGTCTGCGACCATGTGGGCATCCTGTCCCACGGCAAGGTCCTGCTGGAGCGGTCCCTCACCGACCTCCAGGACAACGTAGTGAAACTCCAGATCGCCTTTGCCGACGGCGGCCTGCCTGAGCTGCCCCGTGATATGAACGTGCTCCACACCTCTCAGATCGGGCGGGTGTACACCCTCATCGTCCGGGGGAACCCGGCGGAGATCAAGACCCGCATGTCGGTATACGCCCCTATTTTGATGGAGGCCCTGCCCCTGACCCTGGAGGAAATCTTTATCTATGAACTGGGAGGTGAGGACTATGCGGTCCGCGACATCGTACTTTAACGGTACTCTGTACCGCAAGACCCTGGCCCGCTTCTGGCCCCTGTGGGGGTTGTGGGCCCTGGGCTGGCTCTTTCTGCTCCCCCTGCACCTGCTCAACTGGTATTTTCGGGTGTCCGTCTGGAACCCTGACGACCTCCGGCAGACGCTGCTCCAGGAGGCGCTGAACATCCCCAGCTTCCTGGCCTCCGGCGTGTTCCTGGCTGCTTTCTTCGCCGTCCTGTGCGCCATGGCGGTGTTCGGATACCTCTATAGCCACCGCTCCGCCTGCTGGACCCACGCCCTGCCCCTGCGGCGGGAGGCCCTGTTCACCACCCAGTATCTGGCCGGCCTGTCCATGATGCTCCTACCCCTGCTGGCCACGGCGGTCCTCACCGCCATTGTGGAGGTCTCCTTCCTGCCCGCGGAGCATTGGGGGGAGGTCCTGCGCGCCCTGATCATCTGGCTGCTGGTCCAGTGTGGGGTGTCCCTGTTCTTCTTCTCCTTCGCCTCCTTCTGCGCCATGTTCACCGGCCATATCCTGGCCCTCCCCGCCTTTTACTGCATCCTCAACTGTCTGGCCTGGGGCCTGTGGATCCTGATCAACTCCCTGATGACCGAGTTCTACTACGGCTACGCGGGCACCCCGGGAGCGATGACGGTGGTGAAGTACCTCACCCCTGCCGTGGCCCTGCGGGACGCGGCGGGCTGGTGGACGTGGTGGGGGGCGGTCGAAACCACCCGCCTCGATTCCCCCGGTACGGTGGCCGTCTACGCCCTGGTGGGTGTGGGGCTGGCTTATATTTCCCTGTGCGTCTACCGCCGCCGCCATGTGGAGACCGCCGGCGACGTGGTGGCCGTGGCCCTGGTCCGCCCCCTGTTCAAATACGGGGTGTCCTTCTGCGCCGGCCTGGCCTTCGGCATTTTCACCGCCGCCTTCTTCGGCTGGAACAAGCTGTCCGCCCTCATCCCCTGCATCGTGATCTGGTCGGTCATCGGCTATTTCGCCGCCGAGATGCTCCTGAAAAAGTCCTTCCGGGTGTTCAAGGCCTGGAAGGGCGGGGCAGTGATGGCCGCCGTTATGCTGGCCCTCTGCCTGGTCTGTCTGGCCGACGTCTTCGGTGTGGTGAACCGGGTGCCGGCGGCGGACCGGGTGGAGTCCGTCCGGGTCAATATCGACATGGGCGCCCCCTATGACGACGGCCAAAGCCTGAACGCCACCATCACCGACCCGGCCCAGATCGAGAAGATCACCGCCCTCCACAAAGCCATCGTGGACAACCGGGAGAGCGATGACGGCACCTACGACAGCCGCAATGATTACACCTATGTCACCCTCTCCTACCGCCTGTCCGGCGGCGGCAGGCTGGAGCGGGAGTATCACAGCGTCCCCATCTTCGAGGACGACCTGAACACCCCGGGCACCGTGGCCTATGCCCTGGAACAGATCGTTGACGACCGGGCGCTGGTGTCCCTGGCCTACGGCTTCGACAGTATTCTGGAGCAGGGCCGCCTCACCTCCGCTTGGCTGGAGAGGCTGGAGATGACCGATTACAAGGACCGTTATAAGGATGCCTACGTGGACGACTGCCGCCAGGAGCTGTGGGAGGCGGTGCGGGCCGACTTTGCCGAGGGGACCATCGGTGTGCGGTATCTCTTTGACAACAGCAGGGAACGCTATGAGAATACCTATATGACCGACCTGGTTTTCGGCTTTTCCGACTATTCTATAGCCAGCCGCCCCGGTATAGAAGTGTCTCCCTCCGCCAATTACACCCTGGAAATTACCCTCACCCCCCAGGCCAAACACACCCTGGCTGTGCTGGAGAGCTCCGGCATCTTCGACGAGGGCTATGCCCTGGCCCCCTGGCATGTGGCGGAGATCTACCGCGATATTCCCAATACCACCGACCTGCCCCAGGCGGAGAGATTGGGGTAAGGGCCCGTAGGGGGCGGCCTCCGCGCCGCCCCGCTTTTTTATTCCGCATATACCAGCAAGGCGGCATGGTGTAGGGGTCGCCCCCCTGGGCGACCCGCTCTATCCCCCCACCCTGGGCGACCCGCTAAGGCTCTGTCCTCGACGGGCCGCCGAAGGCGGCGGCCCCTACTCTTTCTCCCGAAAAATCTTATTGCTTTTTGGCCGGCTCTCCGGTATAATGAAGGACAAGAGCGGTACTCCCGGGTGTTTCGACGAAACGCCCCATTAAAATTCAGGAGGTCACACACATCATGAGAGAAGTTTATGTCGTCAACTGCTGCCGCACCGCCATCGGCTCCTTCGGCGGTTCCCTGAAGGACACCCCCGCCGCCGACCTGGGCGCCGCCGTCATCAAGGAGGCCCTGAACCGGGCCGGCGTTAAGCCCGAGAACGTGGACGAGGTCATGTTCGGCTGCATCCTCACCGCCGGCCTGGGCCAGAACCCCGCCCGTCAGGCCAGCCTGAAGGCGGGCATCCCCACCTCCGTCCCCGCTTACACTGTGGGCATGGTGTGCGGCTCCGGCATGAAGTCGGTCATCGAGGGCGCCCGCACCATCGGCTGCGGCGACGCTGAGATCATTGTGGCCGGCGGCATGGAGAATATGTCCGCCGCCCCCTACGCCATCCCCGCCGCCCGCTGGGGCGCCCGGATGGGTGACAACAAGATGAAGGACACCATGATCTCCGACGGCCTGTGGGACGTTTATAACAACTACCACATGGGCACCACCGCCGAGAACATCTGCGACGTGTGGGGCATCACCCGGGAGGAGCTGGACGAGTTCGGCTACAACTCCCAGAAGAAGACCGCCGACGCCCAGGCCGCCGGCAAGTTCGACGACGAGATCGTCCCCGTGATGATTAAGGTCAAGAAGGAAATGGTGGAGTTCAAGGTGGATGAGTTCCCCCGCCTGACTCCGCTGGATAAGCTGGGCAAGCTGCGCGGCGCCTTCCCCGTAGGCCCCGAGGGGGTTGAGGACGAGATCGTCCACACCTTCGAGCCCACCCAGATCCACGAGGCCGACGCGAAGAAGCACGTCCAGCGGGTGACCGCCGGCCAGGCCTCCGGCATCAACGACGGCGCCGCCGCCATCGTGCTGGCCTCCAAGGAGGCCGTTGAGAAGTACGGCCTGAAGCCCATGGCCAAGCTGGTCAGCTGGGGCCAGGGCGGCGTGGATCCCAAGATCATGGGCGTGGGCCCCGTGCCCGCCTCCCGTCAGGCCATGGCCAAGGCCGGCCTGAAGATCGAGGACATGGACCTGATCGAGGCCAACGAGGCCTTTGCCGCCCAGTCCATCGCCGTGGCCCGTGAGCTGGGCTTCGACATGAGCAAGGTCAACGTCAACGGCGGCGCCATCGCCCTGGGCCACCCCGTGGGCGCCTCCGGCGCGCGGATCATCGTCACCCTGCTCCACGAGATGGCCAAGCGGGACGAGGCCAAGAAGGGCCTTGCTACCCTGTGCATCGGCGGCGGCATGGGCGTCGCCACCATCTTCGAGAAGTGCTGAGCCTTTAAAAATATGAGCAAAGGAGGATAATAAAATGAACATGTCTGAAAGTTCCAGAATTATCCTCGGCCTCCGGGCCGCCGGATGGGATGAAAAGGCGATCAATGATTTCATCCTGTGGGTAGAGACCGGAGAGGAGCAGTACAAACCCAAGGAGAAAAGCTGAGAAACCGAGAGAAGCCCGGCCCGGAGCGTCCGCTCCGGGCCGGGCTTATGTTTCAGGACTCAAATCTGGGGTCGGGAAGGGCGAGGGCGATGGATTTGGGGATGGCCGCCTGGGGGGCGGTGTTTTTCTCCACATGAATGCCGGTCACATTGAAATTGCCCTGGAATTTCGTCTCCGGCGTGACGGTAAAGACGGCGCTCGCCGTTTGGATTTTTCTGCCCGTCCCCTTTTCCCGAAGGGTGGCGGTGACCCAAACAGTTTCCCCGCCGTATTTGGGGAGGGTCAGGCTGGCCGTCCCTTGGGAGGCCGGGATGTTTTCGGTGCGGTACCACTCCCGCTCCTCCCAAGAGACGGGGGTGCCGTCGGGGTGCCGGGTCCAGGGGTCGCGGCCCTGGATGCTGGCGGTAAAGCCGATGACCTCCCAGCCCTTGAGCTGCTGGACGGGTTTCAGGGTCAGGTCCAGGGTCAGGTCCTGCTCCCCCCGGGCCTGGAGAAAACCCAGCTCAATGTCGCTGAGGGTGCACTCCGCCGTCTGGAAGAGCTCGTGGCCCTCGCAATAGGCATACTCCTCATCAATAGTGGCCTGACGGTTCAGGACCATGACCTGAGACCACAGCGCCCCCACCAGAATCGCCAGGAGCAGAACGGCTGCCCCCATGCCGGACAGCAGGAGCCTCATCCTCCTGGATATCTTGGCCGGGACGGCAGGGGCGGCGGGGACGGGCTGCTCCACCCCCAGCAGCTGGCCTACGGTAAGGCCGAAGAGCTTGGACAGGGCGATGAGGTTGTCCAGCTCCGGGATGGTCTGGTCCCCCTCCCACTTGCTGATGGCCTGACGGGACACTCCCATTCTCTCCCCCAGTTCCTCCTGGGAGAGATTCAGCCCCCTGCGGAGCTCCTGGATACGCTGGCCCAATGTCATAGCGGGCACCTCCTTGTTTTTTCTGACCCCAGCATACCCGGTTGACAGGATTTTGACAACCAGCCGTCGGGTTCTTTTTGTCAACGACCGGTTGCAGGCCTTGAGGCACAGGGGTTTGAAGAAGTATTAAGCTGTGAATAAAACCCCCTCCGGCCCGGCACACTAAGCTGAAAGGAGGGGGTTTTTATGCCCGGACAGAGCGAGGCAAACGCGCCTCACCCCAGAAAAGAGCCCCGGCTCCCCGGCCCGCTGTCCCTGGAGCGGCTGGAGGAGGTCTTCTCTGACTGCGTGGACTTTGCCAAACGGGAGGTCTACCTCCACGGAGACAGCGGGCGGAAGGCCACCGTGTGCTATATCGACGGACAGGCCCGGTCGGAGCGGCTCAACGACTATGTTCTGCGCCCCCTGGCCCAGGACCCCATGCTCTCCTCCGCCCCTGAAAGCCAGCTCTTCGACCTGATGGAGCGGGGGGCCCTCTACGCCCACGGGGCAAAACGGATCACTGAGTTGGACCCGGTGGTCTTTTCCCTTATCGACGGCTCCTGCGCCCTCTTTCTGGAGGGCCGGGACGACTGTCTGGTGTTCCCCGTGGCGACCGAGGAGAAGCGGTCCGTGGGCGAACCGGAGAACGAACCCGCCCTGAAGGGGGCCCGGGACTCCTTTGTGGAGAGCCTGCGTACCAACACCTCCCTGGTCCGGCGGCGGATGCGGGCCCCGGAGCTGAAAATCCGGGAGCACATCGTAGGCCGGCAGTCCCTCACCCCGGTTGACGTCCTCTGGATCGACGGCATCGCGGACCCGGACACAGTGGCCCTGCTGGAAACGCGGCTGGATGAAATCGACATCGACGGCGTGGAGGCGGCGGGCAATCTGGAGGAGTATCTGGTGGACGCCGCCAAATCCCCCTTCCCCATGATGCCCTACACCCAGCGGCCCGACCGGTTTTGTCAGGGCCTCCTGGAGGGCCGGGTGGGCCTGCTGGCCGATGGGATTCCCCTGGGGTGGGTCCTGCCGGGGACCATCGACCAGTTTTTCAAGACCGGGCAGGACCGGGCCTACCACTGGCTGGTGGCCTCCGCCCTCAGCCTTATCCGCTGGCTGTGCGCCCTCATCACCCTGCTGGTGCCCGGGCTGTATATCGCCCTGGTCACCTTCCACCCCGAGGCCATCCCCCCCAAGCTGGCCCTGTCCATCGTGGCCGCCAAGCAGGAGGTCCCCTTCTCCACTATCTTTGAAGTGCTCATTATGCTCCTGGCCTTCGAGGTCATCCAGGAGGCGGGACTGCGCCTCCCCGGACCCATCGGGGCCACCGTGTCCATTTTAGGCGGGCTGGTGGTGGGCAACGCGGCGGTGGAGGCCCACATCGTCTCCCCCGCCGTCCTCATCGCCGTGGCCATTGCCGGGGTGGCGGGGTATACCATGCCGTCTCAGGATTTCGGCAACGCTCTGCGGCTGTGGCGGTTTCTGCTGGCGATTCTGGCCAGCCTGGGGGGCCTCACCGGCCTGGCTCTGGGCTGCGCCGGGCTCATCTACCACCTTTCGGAGCTGGAGTCCTTCGGCGTGCCCTACCTGGCCCCCTTCACCACCGGAACAAGGGTCCCCCGGGGACACCCCAGCCTGTTCCGCCTGCCCCTGCCCATGATGAGGTGGCGGGACGGGCCCATCCAGACACAAAACAGGAGGAATCAGCGATGAAAAAACTGCTTTTTCCCCTGCTGGCCGCCTGTCTGCTCCTTGCGGGCTGTTCCGGACTGCCCGCCGCCCGGGAGATGGGGGACATGGCCCTCCTGCGCACTCTGGGGGTGGACCCCTCCCCCGCCGGGGTGGCGGTCACCGGCTCCACCGGCCCCCGGGCCGAAGGGTTGCAGGGGGAGGGGGAGCCCGCCCTCACCCTGTCCGCCGACCGGGAATCCCTCAGCGGGGCCTGTCTCGCCATGCAGGGTCAGAGTGACAGCTACGTCTTCTTTGGCTACGTGGACCAGCTCCTCGTGGGGGAGGAACTGGCGAAACAGGGCGTCCGGCCGGTGCTGGACTACTTTGCCCGGGACGCTGAGCTGGGCCTGGGGGCCCAGCTGTGGCTGGTCCGGGAGAGCACCGCCCGGGAGGCTCTGTCCGCCGGGGGGGAAAAGGGGCTGGACAGCCGCCTGGAGACCCTCCAGAACGACAGCGAAATGGGCATCGCCAACCTCACCCGCACCGCCGGGGAGGTGTATACCGACCTGCTGGAGCTGGGCTCCGCCTATGTGCCCGCCCTCTCCCCCGCCGGGGAGGGCGGCGCCCTCCTGGCGGAACGGGGCTACGGCATTTTAAAGGGAGACACGCTGGCGGGCTTTTTGGAGGGTGATGCCGCCAAGGGGCTGGAGCTGCTGGCCGGAGGACCCTCGGCGGATATTCTGGATGTGGAACTGTCCAACGGGCCGGTATCCGTAAAAATCACCTCCGCCCGCACGCAAAGCGGGCTGGAGTTCCGGGGGGATGTCCCCC
The DNA here is from genome assembly GCA_947649625.1 of uncultured Bacillota bacterium. Taxonomy (GTDB): domain Bacteria; phylum Bacillota; class Clostridia; order Oscillospirales; family Oscillospiraceae; genus Lawsonibacter. The sequence continues at coordinate 90,215 of CANSSJ010000001.1, forward strand.
ACAAGCTAAAGCTGACCTGCAACGTGGAGGTCCGGCTGTCCGAGTACCGGGAGCGCCCCGAGGGCGGAGAGCTGGAGAAACTCAGGGCAGAGCTGGAGAGCCGGGAACGGAAGCGGATCGAGGCGGCGCTGAATCGTTTACAGGTGTGGGGGACCGACTGTACCGGCCTGGGAGCCGAGGCGGGGATATTCCATCCCGCCCGGTGGCAGGCGGTCCGGGCGGACTGGCCCGAGTGGTTTTCCCGGGTGCCGGTGGAGATTCAGGTCGAGGTGAAAATCCTGTAGGGGCGGGTATTACCCGCCTGTATGTAGGGCGCGACGACCCCGGCGCGCCGTTGTAGCATTGCAAAGAAAATAATCGAAAAAAGAAAGACGGCGTGCCCAGTGGTCACGCCCTACAATGTGCATGACAGCAAAAGGAGACCAAAATGCGCGACGACAAGATTTCCCGTACCCAACTCATGGCCCTGCTGTGGGCGGGGGTAATGGCCCCGGCGGCGGAGCTGCTGCCGGCGGTCCTCCTCCCCGGCGCGGGCCGGGGGGCCTGGCTGGCGGTCATTCTGGCCGCTCCCCTGGTGCTGGCGGCAGGGTGGCTGCTGGGCTCCCTGGCGGGCCGGGACGGCCTGGCCAAAACCGTCACCGGTCTGCTGGGCAGGTGGCTGGGCGGGGCGGTACTCCTATTATATATAGTGTGGGGGCTCCTCCTCCTATCCCTCCGCCTGCGCCTGTGCGCCCAGCGGCTGCTGGCCTCCGGGGAGCGGGACGGGGCTCTGTGGTTCTTTCTGCTGGCTGTGGCCGCCGTCCTGCTGTGGATGGGCCGGGGCAGGCTGTCTGCCTTCGCCCGGGCAGGGCAGATCTTCCTCACCGCCCTGCTGATTACCGCCGGGGTGGTGCTGGGCCTCTCCCTGTTCCAGGCCAGGCCGGAGCGGCTGTTCCCCCTGTGGTGGGACAGGGCCGGGCCGGCGATTCAGGCCGCCCTGTCCGCCGCCGGCGTGATGGGCTGGGGACTGTTCCTCCCCTTCCTGATGGGAGATGTCCGGGACCAGGGGGTGAACAAAAACTGGCACTGGCTCTTCTGGGGGCTGGGGGGCGCCCTGCTGCTGGCGGCGGCCCAGGCGGTCATTTTGGGCAACCTGGGGGCGGCTCTGGCCGCCCGGCTGGACAACCCCTTCTTCGCCCTGGCCAAGAGCGTAGGGGTGGAGGGGGCCTTTCAGCGGGTGGAGGGAGTAGTGACCGCTCTGTGGACCTTCGCCGATCTGAGCATGGGCGGAGTGCTGGTCTTTGCCATCCGGGCCGTGTCGGCGGAGCTCCTTCCGAAAAAAGCTCTGTCCTGGGTTCCCTGGGGGGCGGTACTGGCGGGGACGGCAGGGGCGCTGGCCCTCTTCCCCGCTTTGGGTACGGCGGAGCTGTGGAACCGTCAGATAGTCCCGGCGGTCAATCTTATCCTGGGATTTCTGCTGCCCGCCCTGCTCCTGGCGGGAGAAAGGCTCTTTCGGAGAAAAGAGAAAAATAGCATATCTTGTAGAGAAGAGCCGGCCTGAATCAAAGATATTGCGCCTTAAAAAAACCCCGAAAAAAACCCCGAAAAAATCGAAAAAAACGCTTGACAAAAGGACAACGGAGTGGTAACCTATGCAAGTCGCCCGGCGAGGGCGGCAGGCCACCGGAAAGCAAGCGAATGCGGGGACAAAAAAGATTTAAAAAATCTTGAAAAAAGTTCTTGACAAAGGCCGGACGATGTGGTAAGATAATGCCCGCCGCTGAAAGCGAGCGGCGTGTACCTTGTAAATTAAACAACGTGACAAACA
>CANSSJ010000002.1 GCA_947649625.1 uncultured Bacillota bacterium
CTTTCACCATCCAGACCTCCAACGATGACCAGGCCAGCAGCGTGGGCCGGAGCACTAAGATTTACAATGAGTGCGTGCTGGACGGTGATGTGCTGCTGTCCATGTTCAACGCTGAGGGTGACTTTATTGAGCAGTCCATTGAGGGATTCTGTGATAGCTTTAGCCGCCCGGAGAAATACACCAACCCGTCCTATATGTAAGGATGGCCCATAACCAATAAGGAGGAAACTGATCTATGAGCAAGAATTTGTCCGCTTTTATGCGCTCCAACGTGGAGCAGGTCCCCAATGCCAAGTTTGCCGCCTCCCCCCGTTTCAAGGGGGAGGACGGCGAGCCCCTGGAGTGGGAGATCTGCTGTATCTCCGCCGACGAGTACGCCCGTATCCGCTCCGGCTGCATCCGCCAGGTGCCGGTGCCTGGCAAGAAGAACCAGTTCACCCAGAAGCTGGACACCTATGAGTTCCAGTCCAAGGTGTGCGCCCGCTGTACCGTGTTCCCGGACCTCAATGATGCCTCCCTCCAGGATGACTGGGGCGTGGCCAAGCCGGAGGACCTGGTGGGCGCAATGCTCATCGGCGGGGAGTTCGACGACTATGTGACGGAGGTTTTCCAGGTCAACGGCTTCAAGACCGAGAACGAGCTGGTGGATGAGGCAAAAAACTAATTGAGGACGGTGACCCGGAGGCCAATTTTGCCCACTTCTGTCTGCAAAAATTTGGCTGGGAACCGTCCAAATTTCTTGACTTGTCTATCAAAGAGCGGGCTTTTGTTATGGCCTCTATCAAGGTCCGTTGCGAGGATGAAAAGAAAAAAGAGGCTGAATTGAAAGCAAAGGCGGCCAAGAAACGCCGCCGATAACACCGGAGCCCCTGTCCATACCGGGCAGGGGCTCTTTTCTCAAAGGTGGTGAACCTATGGCAACTATCAAATCCCAAATGGTCCTCAATGATGACATGAGCATGGTGCTGAAAAAAATCACGTCTGCTCTGGACACCACGCTATCCTCTTTTGAGATGGTCCAGCGTGCCTCCGGCAGCGCCGTGGACGTGGCCAACATTGAGGCCGCCAGAGCCCAGCTTGCGGATGCCAGCCGGGCGGTGGATGATATGGCCGACAACTGCCGCCGGGCCGCTCAAGAGGAGGAACGGCTAAACGACAGCATCAACCGTGGAGCCTCCGCCATGGACGGCATGGTTACAAAGGTGGTGTCCCTGGTGGGGGCTTATATGAGCCTGTCCGCCATCAAGAACTTTGCCACCACGTCCATGGACGCCGCCAACACCCAAATCAATGCTCAGGTACAGCTCCGCACGGTGCTGGAGAACATGGGCGCTATGGACAGCTATGAGGCCCTTGCCGATGAGGTGAGCGGCAATGAGCTGGAGAACACCTTGACCCTCAACACCGCTGAGGCGATGGACAATTATGACGCTTTTGCCGCCGGTGTTACCGGCAACACTTTGGAGGTGGGGCTGGTAGTCCAAGCGGACAACAGCCAGGCGATGTCCGCCTATGACGCCATTGTGGCAAAGGCATCCGAAATCCAAGGCGCTGGCATTTATGGTGATGAGGCCATGATCGCCGGTGCGGCGGAATTTGCCACCTACTTTAAGGACGCCAATGCCATTCTGTCCATGATGGACACCCTGACCGACTACGCCATGGGTATGAGCGGAGGCGGAGCTTTGGACACCACCGCCATGGTGGACTATGCCACCGGCCTGGGAAAGATCATGTCCGGCTCCTATGATGCCATGACCAAAAAGGGCTTTGAGTTTACGGACACGCAAAAGGCCATCATTGAGGGCACCGCAACAGAGGCCCAAATCGTGTCAGAGCTGGGCGCTGAATACCTCAATATGAGCTCCGATATGCAAGCCGCCGCCACCATCAATAACGTCATTGCGGAGGGCTGGGGCGGCCTGTATGAGACGATGAGCAACACCCCGGAGGGCAAGCTCATCCAGCTCAACAACACCCTGGGGGACATCCAGGAGAATGTAGGGGCCGGTATCTACCCGGCGGTGGTCAATTTGGTGGATATGGTCCAAAGCAACACGCCGCAAATTGAGAGCCTGGCCATGGGCGTGGCCACAATGCTGGGCTTTATCATCACTGTGCTTACCGGCATAGCGAATGGAGCGCTGACCGTTGCCGGGGTGATAACGGATAATTGGAGCTGGATTAGCCCCATTATTTACGGCATCCTCACCGCCCTTGCCCTCTACGTGGGCTATTTGGGAGTGATGAAAGCCGCCGAACTTTTGAGCACCGGGGCCAAAATTGCCATGGCCGTGGCATCTTATGCGCACGCCGCCGCAACAGGCACGGAGGCAAGCGCCACAGCGATGGCCACAGCGGCCCAGTACGGGCTTAACACGGCCCTGCTGGCATCTCCTATTACCTGGATTGTCATTGCCGTTATCGCCCTTGTAGCGGGCCTTGTGGCCCTGTGTAACTGGATAGCCAAGACCACCGGCGTGGCTCAGACGGGCTTCGGAGTTATCACGGGCGGCCTCAATGTGGTCATGCAGTTTTTTGTCAATTTGGGCCTCACTGTGACCAATATCGCCCTGGGTATGTGGAACGCTCTGGGGGCTGTGTGCTCCAATATCGGCACCGCTTTCCATAACGTGATCGCCAATGTGCAAAGCTGGTTTTACGGGCTCCTCTCCACCGCCTTGACAGTGGTGGCCGGTATCTGCGAGGCGCTGAATAAGCTGCCCTTTGTAGAGTTTGACTTTTCCGGCATTACAAGCAAAGCGGATGAATACGCCTCCAAGGCCGCTGAGGCCGCCGCAAGCAAAGAGGACTATACCAGCATAGCGGACGCCTTTAGTGAGGGCTTTGGCACCTTTGACACTTTCTCTGATGCTTTCAAAGCCGGGGCCGCATGGGGTGACAGCGTGGCGGACCAGGTGGGCGGTATGTTTGACGACCTTGGCTACGCACCCGGCTCTATTGATGACTACACCAACGCCGCAATGGGCGGCAGCTTTGCCATGGATGACTTGGGCAGCGACGTGGGAGACATTGCGGAAAATACCGGCAGTATGGCCAAGTCTGTGGACATGACCGGCGAGGAGCTGAAATACCTGCGGGATATTGCGGAGCGGGACGCCATCAATCGCTTTACAACGGCAGAGGTAAAAATTGACATGACCGGCATGACCAATAAAATTGACGGCGGCGCTGATCTGGACGGTGTTATCCGTGAGCTCACTGATGGCTTTACTGAGGCGCTGCTGACCGCTGCGGAGGGGGTACACTCATGAGCTACACCTGCTATCTGGGCGGCATGGAGGTCCCCACTCCGGCCAAACTCACCGTAAAGATAAAGGGGAAAAACAAGACCCTTATACTGCTCAATGAGGGAGAGGTCAATTTTTTGCGTACACCAGGGCTCACGGAGATCACCGTGCCCCTGGTGCTCCCCATGCTGGGTGGTGAGCGCTCCCCGTCCTCTTACCTGGATATGCTGGAGGGGCTTAAAACCGGCAAGGGGACAACCCAGTTTATTTTGGTGCGCTCCTCCCCGGACGGCAAAAAGCTCTTTGATACCAATATCACGGTAAGCGTGGAGGACTACAACGTGGTGGAGGACGTAAAGGCCAACGGCCTGGACGTGGCTGTGGATGTCAACCTCAAGCAATGGAGGCCTTACGGGACCAAGACCGCTGTTGTGGAACAGCCCGCTGCACCCAGTCAGCCCGCCACCGTTACCGTGGAACAGGAGCGGGAGGCCAGTACGGCCCCCGCTGCCAAAACCTACACAGTGAAAAAAGGTGACAGCCTTTGGGCCATCGCCGCCAAGTATTATGGCAAGGGCTCCGACTATTCCAAAATCGCCGGAGCTAACACGGATAAAATAAGCAATCCAAATTTAATCTATCCGGGGCAGGTGCTCACTCTGCCATGACCTTTGAGCTGCTTATCCAACACAAGGGGACAATTATGCTGCCCCCTACGGTTGAGGGCGTGACCATTGAATGGGAGCGCAAAGGCCAGCCGGGGAAATTGGTGGCTGATATAGTCAAGACCCCAGGCCTGAGCTTTCAAGAGGGGGACCCCTGCCGCTTTTCCGTGGACGGCACCCCCGTCTTTTATGGCTTTGTGTTTGATAAGGCCCGCAAGGGCAGCACTCCAAACGTCATCACCATTACGGTGTATGACCAGCTTTATTATTTGAAAAATAAGGACACCTATGTGTACGCCAACAAAACCGCCACCGCTGTTATAAAAATGATTGCGGATGACTTTCAGCTCAAAACCGGGAGCATGGAGGACACCGGGCACGTCATTGAGAGCCGGGTGGAGGACAACAAGACCATGTGGGACATCATCCAGACGGCCTTGGACGAAACGCTCAAGGCTACCGGCCAGATGTATGTGCTCTTTGACGATGTTGGCAAGCTGACCCTCAAGAGCTTGAGCAGCATGAAACTTGGGATGGTCATAGACGATGAAACCGCCGGGGAGTATGACTATAAAAGCGCTATCTCCTCACAGACTTATGACAAGATCAAGCTGCTTTATGAAAACAAGGACACCGGCAAGCGTGAAATTTACATTGCCCAAGACAGCAGCAACATCAACCAGTGGGGAGTGCTCCAATACTTTGAGAAAGTGGACAACGCCACCAACGCAAAAGCAATGGCGGACGCCCTCCTGAACCTCTACAACACCAAGACACGGACACTCCGGCTCCAAAATGTGTTGGGGGACATCCGGGTCCGTGGCGGCACGCTGCTGGTGGTCACGCTGGGCCTTGGTGACATCAACCTCTCCAACTACCTTATGGTGGAACAGGTCAAACACACTTTCAATAATGAGCAGCACTTAATGGAAATGAAAATGCGGGGTGGTACGTTTGTCACTTGACATCAATGAGCTGGTGCGTGCGGTAAAACAAGCCGCCGTGGAGGCTGTGCGGGCTGACAGCCCAATGATGATGTGCCACGGCACGGTCACCAGCGTGGGGCCGCTCAAAATCATGGTAGACCAAAAGAAAACCCTGGAGGAGCCCCAGCTCATCCTTACGGATAACGTGCGGGACTTCAATGTGGTGCTGTCCACCATTGAGGGGGAGGGTAAAAGCCAGGGCCCTCATTACACAGAGAATGAGAGCGGCGGCTCCGGGGATGCCGCCTTTGCCTCCCACCGGCATAAATACCAGGGCCGAAAAAAGTGGCGGGTCCACAACGCTCTTAAAACAGGGGAAAAAGTCATCCTGCTCCGCTGTGATGGGGGGCAAAAGTACATTGTTCTGGACAGATGGGAGGCAAGAGAGTAATGGGCGTTTTACCTACAACCGGGGATGACCTGGACCTCATTGCTTTCCAGTTTAATGTCCAGCCGGGCTTGACTCACAAGCTGGACATTGACCGGGACCGGGTGAGAGGTATGACAGACGGGCGGGATGCCGTTCTCCAAGCTGTGTATCTCATTTTGAACGTGGAGCGCTACGCTTACCCTATCTACTCCCGCAATTACGGCTCTGAGCTGTCTGATCTGATAGGCAAGCCAAAGAACTACGCCATGAGCGAAATAAAGCGGCGCATTACGGAGGCTTTGATGCAGGATGACCGTATTACAAGCCTGAGTGACTGGGACTTTGAGCCGGGCCGGAAAAGCGTGCGGGCCAGCTTTGTGGTCCATACCATCTATGGGGACGTTGAGGCCACAAAGGAGGTTGATGTGTAATGTATGAAGATCGCACCTATGAGGCGCTGGTCAAGCGGGCCCTGGCCAGAGTGCCCCCGTCCTTGGACAAGCGGGAGGGCTCCATGGTATTCAACGGCGTGGCCCCGTCCATGGCAGAACTGGCCCAGCTCTATATTGAGGCGGACTTTATCTTTAAGGCCACCTATCTGCTCACCGCCCCCCGTGAATATCTCATAAAGCGGGCCTCTGACCGTAACATGGCCCCCTATCCGGCCAGCGCTGCCGTGTTCCGGGCAGAGTTTAACATTGAGGTCCCCGCCGGGACACGTTTCTCCTGCGAGGACCTTAATTTTGTGGTCACCGCCCGGATGGAGCCAGAGGATGACACGCCAACCGGGCTGAGTCACCGGGTCACCTGTGAAACGGCGGGCAACGCTGCCAACCACTACACCGGCCAGCTCATTCCCGTGGAATATGTGGACGGGCTGACCCATGCAGAGCTGGTGGAGCTGCTTATCCCCGGAGATGACGAGGAGGAAACGGAGGTTTTCCGTCAAAGGGTGCTGGACAGCTTTCAAAGCCAGGCATTTGGTGGAAACCAAGCGGACTACAAGGAAAAGGTGCTTGCCATCCCCGGCGTGAGCGCCGTTAAGGTCCACCCCGTTTGGAATGAGGACTTGAGGCCCACATCTCTCATCCCCAATGAGGAGGTGGCGGCATGGTATAAAGCCGTTGCGGCCACTTTGGAGCCCGCTGTGGCGGCCTGGCTGGGTGCCGTGTATCTGGGCTGCTGACCGTGGGCGGGACCGTCAAGCTGGTCCTTATGGCCTCCGACAACACCGCCCCCACGGACACGCTGATTGATGACGTACAAACGGCGGTAGACCCCACGGAGAACGCCGGAGAGGGTCTGGGGCTGGCCCCCATTGGCCACGTGGTCCACGTGACCGGCGTGACCCCGGAGCCCGTTGACATCACGCTCCATTTAACCTATGCCCCCGGCTGGAGCTGGGAGGCTGTTCGGAGCTATGTGGAGGCCGTCCTGGATGCCTACTTTGCGGAACTGGCCCAGGCCTGGGCCTCCTCTGATTTTCTCACCGTCCGCATCTCTCAAATTGAAAGCCGCATCCTGTCCGGGTGTTCTGCCATGGTCGCTGACATAGGCGGCACGGAGATCAACGGGGAGGAGAGTAACCTGACGCTGGACCCGGACAGCATCCCGGTGAGGGGGGACGTGAGTGGATAGAAAGCTCATCAACTACCTGCCCCCGGTGCTCCGGGAAGTGCTGGAGCTCAAAGCCGTCAATGAGGCCAATGAGCCGGAAATCTCCCTTGCGTGGGACGCTCTGGCCCTTGTCATGGCCAATCAGTTTTTGGAGGAGGCAGATGAGCGGGGCGTGTCTGTGTGGGAGAAAGAGCTGAAAATCTTTCCAAAAGATACGGACACCATGGAGCTCCGCAAGGCCCGCATAAAGGCCATGTGGAATTTAGAAATTCCCTATACAGTCCCTTGGCTCAAAAACTGGCTTACAAGTATCTGCGGCCCCACTGGGCATGAGGAAACCATCCGGGACTATACCATTGCCATTGAGCTTGACTACACCAAGCTGCCGGACGCTGACAGCCTGGCGGCGGAAATCCTCAAAATGCTGCTGGCGGTACGGCCCTCCAATATGCGGGTGCTCATGGCCGCTTTTTTGCAGTCCTATGGCACCGTTTCCTTTGGGGTTACCACGGAGGTGGCCCGTGACGTGGCGGTCTACCCGTGGATTGTGAGCAAGCTGGAGAGCACCGGCGGCGTGGCCATCGGAGCCTTTGCGGAAAGCGCCCACCAGGTAGACATTTACCCCAGTCTGGTGAGCAAGCTGGAAAGCACCGGCACCGTGCGCTGCTGCGCAACTTTGGAAAGCGTCAACCGTGTGGACGTGTGGCCTTGTCTGGTCCGCAACATGGAAAGCCAAGGCTCCGCCGCTATGGTGGGCGCTCTGGAATACCACAACACCGTTGAAATTTACCCAACAGAACAGGAGGAGCAAAATGCCTAACACAGAAAATCAGATTGCCGAGGAGGTCCGCTCCTACGGCACCAAGATCACCACCCAGGGGGCTGCGCTGCTTGCGGACTGTCTCCTCAAGGGTGAAATGCTGCAAATCACGGAGGCCGCCGCCGGTGACGGCGGAGGGGCCTATTATGAGCCCACCGTGGACCAGCAGGAGCTCAAAAATGAGAAGTGGCGGGGGCTGATTGCGTCCGCTCAACTGAGCCCCACCACCCCCAACATGATTGATGTCAAAATCGTCATTGAGGATATGGTGGGCGGCTTTACCATCCGTGAAATGGCCCTCTATGCTGACGACGGTACGGAGGAGGGCCTGATGCTGGCCGTATGTAACACCCCGGACACGGAAAAGGTGGCAATCTCCCAGGGCGTGTCTGGCAAGCTGACTATGATGATGCACATTGTAGTGGCAGACGCCTCCATCCTGGAGTTTACCATCAACCCCTCCCTGGACACGGTGAGCCGTCAGGAGATGGAGGCCGCCCTGCTGGACCACGACACCAGCGACACCAGCCACGCCGACATCCGGCAGCTTGCCCTCAACTCCGCCCAGATGGACCAGGTATTTACCAAGGAGGAAACCACTGAGGCCCTGGAGGACGCTATTGCCGCCCACAACAGTGACGGCACCGCCCATGCCTCTCTGCACGTCATGGTCACCGGCATTGACAGCCGCCTCAAAACCTTGGAGCTGAAATACGGCACCAACGTGACTGGCAACTCCTTTGAGGTCACGTTTACCAACCTCACCGGGCTGGTGGTGACCGGCGTGTGGAATGAGACTTATGCAAGGGTGGAGTTTTAATGCCCAATTATGACATCATACCCATGGCCGCTGATCTGCTGGACTATACCATCCAGCGGGTCAAGGCCGTGGAACCGGAATATAAGCCGGTGAGCGCCTACGTCATGGAGGAGGGCCAGCTTGTCCAGCGCACGCTCTACAAGAAAGTGCGGGATGACGGCAAGCCTCATTTCCCGAAAAGCCAAACTTTTCACCTGTGCTCCCGTCTGGAGCAGGGTGCCGCTGACATCCTGGAGCGGTGCATTTCCGCCAATGACCGTTACTTTGAAACGGAGTATGAGGAACGCTTGAAAGACCTGGACGTGGTGGTCATGCTCTGTGAGACAATGCTCACCTATATCAATCTGAGCTACAAGAAAAAGTATATTTCAGATGACCAATGCCACTACTGGACGGAGCTTGTGCGCCCGGTAAAGCAAAAGGCTTTTAACTGGCGGAGAAATGACAGCAACAGAGCGGCAGCTCTGCGGGAGGCCAAGGCCGCTCAGGAGCTTGCCAAACTGGGGCAAATCGCTCAGCAGATGGCGGAGGCTATGCGCTCCGGCTAAAAGGATATACCGGCCAAAGGCCGTTATATTTGGGTGTGACCTATTTTTTATCCCTGCGCTCCCCGAACACGAACAACACCGACAACGCCTGGAACTTGAACTCCAACGGCAACCTCAACAACAACAACTGCTCCAACACCAACGGCTCCCGCCCCGCTCTGATGGTAAGGCCCGACCGAGTAGGCCCAAAGCCGAAAACAGCGCCGTCCATCACATCAAAGGAGGTCACACCCAGCCCCGGACCACACCGGGGCAAACACATTGCGTTGATGCCACGCACCGCCCGGATGGGAGGTGTGGGGCTGCTGGTCCTGTCAGCCCGGCACCTAAACAGCGCATGAGGAAAGGACAGCCCGCCGCAAGAACGACAGGGGGCCGCCCGCACGAATAGGTGGGAAACCCGTGACATTTTTACAAATCTGCACGTTTGCCGTGCTCTACAAGGCCTATCTGGCCGCACGGAGAGGCAAGCGAACCAGAGCGGCAACCGCCCGCTTTGAGGTCCGGCTGCTGGAGAACATCGTCAATCTCATCTACATCCTACGCACCAAGATATACAGGCCCGGCGCTTTCCAGGTGTTCTATGTCTTTGAGCCAAAGAAAAGGCTGGTACAAGCTCCGGCCTTTATTGACAAGCTGGTCCAGCACGCCATAGTGGACAATCTGCTCTATGACCGCATCACTCACGGCTTTATACTGGATAGTTACGCATCCCAAAAGGGAAAGGGCCTCCATTTCGGCCTTGACCGGCTCAAAGGCTTTTTCACAGAATACTGGAACAAATACCACACGGCTGAGGGCTGGGTCCTCAAGTGTGATGTGCGCAAATTCTTTGCGAATATAGACCATGACAAGCTCAAGGTTATGCTGAAAAAGCTGGACCTTGAGCCTGTTATTTATGATCTGCTTTGCGTTTACATCGACTGCACGGAGGGTCTGCCCCTTGGCTACCAAACCAGCCAGCTCTTTGCCCTGCTTTTCCTCAATGGCTTTGACCACTTTGTCAAAGAGCGGCTCCACATCCGCTGGTATGGCCGCTATATGGATGACTTTTTCCTCATCCACCCGGATAAAGAATACCTGCAATTTTGTCTCCGGGAAATCCGGGCGTATATGGCAAGCCTGGGGCTGGAACTCAATGAGAAAACCCAGATTTTCCCCTTGCGCAACGGCATTGACTTCCTGGGCTTTCATACCTACCTCACGGAGAGCGGCAAGGTCATCCGCAAGCTGCGGCACAGCAGCATAAAGCGGATGCGGGCCCGCTTGCGCCGGTGGGAAAAGGACTACCCCGCTGGGCTGGTAACCCGTGAGGTGATCCTGCAATCATGGAAAGCGTGGGACGCTCACGCATCGCATGGCAACACCTGGAACCTGCGCCAAAGGGTGCGGGACCGTGTGCAAAACATTCTAAAGGAGGACATCTAAATGGCCACAACAACCCTTGGCAACAAAGCGGTAATGAGCACCGTAAAGCTCAAAGAAAACGGCGTGCTGGTGGAGTTTTACATTGCCAGGCACAACTATGAGCCCGGCCTGAATGGGCAGGGGCGCACTCTGGTGGTCCGTAAGGACTGCTATGACCAGCGCCAGTGGCACGGCTCCAATGTGAACGCCTACGCCACCAGCGCCATTGACACCTGGCTCAACGGTACTTATAAAAACCTGCTGGATGCTGACATCCGGGCGGTCATGGGCACCACCAAGTTTTACTATACCCCCGGCAACGGCAACACCACCAAAACCACCCTGGAGCGGTCCGTGTTCCTGCTGTCCGCCACAGAACTGGGGCAGACCCACCAGTATCTCAACACTGAGGGCACGGCGCTGGAGGGGGCCAACACCCTCAAGATCGCCAATTACAATGGCTCCGCAACGGTCCAGTGGACCCGCTCCCCGTACACGAACCGCACCGGCAGCGCCTGGTACTTGGACTCCAACGGCGGCCTCAGCGTCGGCAGCTGCTCCGGCACCGGCGGCTCCCGCCCCGCTTTCACTCTCCCCTCCACCCTCTCTGTCAGCGATGACGGCTCTGTGTCTGTCAACACCGCCCCCGTTATCTCTGGCAGCGCAACCCCCGGCAGCGACCTTGGCACCAAGGCCGTTGGCTTTAATCTGACCTACACCGTGGCGGATGCAGACGGTGACACCGTGACCGTCAAGGAATATCTGGATAACGTGCTCCAGCGAACCTATACGGCCACCCTGGGCCAGACCAACACTTTCCAGGCTGTCACCGCCGCCAATTTCCAGAAAGTCCTCAACGGGGCCCACACCCTCAAGGTGGTGGCCAATGACGGCAAAGCGGACAGCGCCGCTTACACCGTGACCTTTACCAAAAAGGTCACCAGCGCCAGCATCACCCTGGCGGAGCCCCTGGACGCCGATGACGCCATCACCGTCATGGTCCTCAACATCGTGGGCGCTCTGCCCGTTGACGCCGTGCTCCAGGTCCTGGTCACCAACAACGCCAAGGACGCCGCCCCCGTGTGGGAGGACGCCACGGCGGACATCAAGAGCGGAGCCAACCATGTCTTTGAGAACAAGACCGCCGCAAATGGCTTTGCGTTCAACTTCAAGCTGGACGTGAGCCGGGGGGGCAGTGACACCGGCGGCTATATTTCCAGCATCGGAGGTGCCTTTGAATGAGCGTTGAATACACCCAGAATAGCCTCAAGGCCATCAATGAGGCCAAGCTCTACGCCAAGCAGCGGGAGGACGCCGCCGCCATCGCCTTTGTGGTGCTGGCGGAAAACGGCCAGATTGACGCCGTGACCGCTGCCGAACAGTCCACCCTCTTTGCGGAGTGGGTGCCCGGCGTCAACTACGCCGTGGGCAACCTCCGCCGGTATGGCGGCACCCTTTACCGCTGTGTCCAGGAGCACACGTCCCAGGAGGGGTGGGAGCCGGACAAGGCCGCCTCCCTCTGGGCGGTGACCTCTGACCCGGCGGAGGAGTGGCCCGCCTGGAGCCAACCCCTGGGGGCCCATGACGCATACAGCGCCGGGGCTAAGGTGAACCACAAAGGCAAGCATTGGACCTCTACCGTGGACGGCAACGTCTGGGAGCCCGGCGTCTATGGCTGGGATGAGGTCACCGAATAAGGAGGGGGACATCATGGTCATTGAGCTTTCTGTCGGGGGCCTGGTCACGCTGCTGGGCCTCCCCACCGCCATTACTGCCTTTTGTTTTTGGCTGCTCCAGCAGCGCATCACAAAGCGGGACAAGGCCCAGGAGGAGCGGGAGCAGGCCCGTGAGAAAAACGAGGTGCTTATCATCAAGGGCATGGGGGCCGCCATCGCTCTGGGGGAGGCCACGGCGGAGGCCGTCCAGCGCATCCCGGATGCCCATTGTAACGGTGATATGCACGCCGCTCTGGAGTACGCCCGCAAGGTCAAGCATGAGCACAAAGAATTTTTGACAGAGCAGAGCGTCCAGGCGCTCTATTGAGGGAGGCGGGCGCTGTGGAGTTTTCCAAGAAAATGCTGGTGCTGCATATCTTCATCTCTGCGGCCCTGTGCGGTATCACCGTAGCCGGGACCCTCCGGGGGTGGGATGTCAGCGCCGTGGCCGTCCTTGCGGGCACCTCCCTGGTGACAGACGGCACCTGGGGCGGCTTTTACCTGTGGAAATCCAAAAATGAAAACCGGGCCAAATACGCCCAGCGCTTTCTTAATCGCTTTGCGGACAAGTACGGGGCGGACATCGCCCTCCGGGCCGCTGAGATCGTGCTGAAAGACTAAAGGAGGAAATCACACCATGAGCAAGATGAACGCTCAGACCCTTGTGGACAAGGCGGTGGACATCGCCAAAAACTACAAGACGCTGTATGTTATGGGGTGCTTTGGGGCACCCCTCACTGGCAGCAACGTGACCCGCTACCTCAAAAATCACGACTACAACAAAGACGCCCAGCGGCAAGCCATGATTAAGGCCGCCGCCAACCAGAGCCCGCCCGTCTATGGCTTTGATTGCGTCAACCTCATCAAAGGCATCCTGTGGGGATGGCGTGGGGACCCGTCCAAGACCTACGGCGGGGCGGGCTACGCTGTCAACGGCGTGCCGGACGTGGGAGCGGACGGCATGATTAAAAAGTGCCTGGAGGTAAGCACTACCGGCTGGGCCTCCATGCTGCCGGGTGAGGCCGTCTGGTGCTCCGGGCATATCGGCATTTATATTGGCAACGGCCTGGCGGTGGAGTGCTCCCCCCGGTGGGAGAACAAGGTGCAAATCACCGCCGTGGCCGGATGCGGCAAAAAGGCCGGGTACAACACCCGGACCTGGACCAAGCACGGCAAGCTGCCCTGGGTGGACTATACGGGGGCCGTGGCGGGCGGGGACGCCGGGGAGGTGTCCAAGCCTACCCAGCCCACGGAGAGCGCCCAGGGGCCCGCTGTGGGGGCTGTGGTGACCTTTACCGGCTCCCGCCACTATGTCAGCTCCGGCAGCACCAACGCCAAGAGCTGCAAGCCCGGTGAGGCCAGGGTCACCGCCGTGGCCAAGGGTGCCCGGCACCCCTATCACCTCATCAAGACCACCGGCAGCTCCTCCACCGTCTACGGCTGGGTGGACGCCGCTGACATCGCCGTGGAGGCCTCCGCCGCCATCGCCAAGGGCTCCACCGTCAAGGTCAAGGCCGGAGCCAAGACCTACACCGGCGGGGGCCTGGCCTCTTTCGTCTACGCCAACACCTACACGGTGCTGGAGCTGTCCGGGGACCGGGCCGTCATCGGCCAAGGCAAGGCGGTCACCGCCGCCATCAACATCAAGGACCTCACCCTTGTGGGGTAAAATAACCGGGAGGTAAAAAGTTATGGAAAGCATTTTCGACTGGTCCGTCATTCTCAGCATCGTGGGCGTCCTGGTGGTGCTCACCAACATCATCGTCCAGGTCCTCAAAAAGCTCACCTGGGACCGGCTGCCCACCAACATCCTGGCTGTGCTGGTGGCTATGGCCCTCACGCTGGTGGCATTTTTCGCCTATTGCCAGATCAGGGGCGTGGCCGTCCTGTGGTACATGGTAGTGGCCGCCGTTGTGGTGGGCTTTATGGTGGCCTATGCGGCAATGTTCGGCTTTGATAAGCTCAAAGAGGCCATCATGCAGATGGAAAGCAAAAGGGCCCAGTAAGGCGCACAGAGGGCCACAGAACGCTCCTGGTGATATAGGGCGGGTGTTTATACTACCCACCACTTAACCGGGGCCGTTTTTTCCAATGGAAAAAAGAGCGGGAGAGGTCTGTGCTGACCCCTCCCGCTTTTCTTATTTACAATAGCGTCTCCGTGTCATAGATCGTTTTATTATAGGCCTCCTCCACGTCCATAAAGTCTGCCTTGTGCTCCCGTAATTTAGAAAGGTAAGCCTCAAGCCGTTTGCGCTTTCCTGCCTGTGTTTTAAGCAGCATGGCCTCATTTGTTTCCTTTATGTAGGTATTATAAAGGAAATTAACCTTTGCACTTTTGGCCCCCTCTAAGGCTTTCTCACACGTCTCTCTTGTCCCCGGTTGAATACCACGGCAACCGGCCTTTTCCGCTTGCAACAGCGTCAAGGCGCTCCGCTGAACTATGCCAAGACGGCTGAGAAATGTATCAAAATTTGTGGTCTGTTGAATAAGGTGGAGGCTTTCCTGCATAATGCGGGCATCTTCCTGAGCCTGTATTGCCGTATAATTTCTCCGCATTTCTTGGAGTGTTTCCTCCGGGGCGTCCGGGGCACAGCTTGAGGACTGGACCGGGGTGGGGCGCTGGATTTTAGCCCCCCGCTCTTTTTTGGACCTCAGCAGGAAATAGGCGGGAACCGCAAACACCACCGCACCGGCCACCATCTCCAGTTTGTGCTCCGTTATAGCTAAGACCGCAAATGCCACCACAAACACCACGCACACGGCCCCAATGGCTATTTTAATAAATCGCCCTGCTTTTTTCATATTCTCCGCCCTCCGCTTTCTTGTCTATTCCCGGCTTTTCTTGTTTTTATTATAGCCGTGTACCTCCAGAGTGTCAAGGGATAGAGCCTATTTGATAATGACTTGACGGGTGTGCCAAGTATAATTATTCTGAGAGGAGGCGCTGCGGATGATAGCAGACAAAATAAAGGCACTCCGAGAGGCACGGAGCTGGACACAAGCAGAGCTTGCCCGCCGTATGGGCATCACCCGCAACGGCGTGAACTCCTGGGAGCAAGGGCTTTCCATCCCGTCCCCGGCCAGCATCGTGGAGCTGGCAAAGACCTTTTCCGTGTCTACGGATTACCTTCTGGGCCTGGAGCCGTTGGCCAGCATTAACGTGTCCGGCCTGGATGAGCGGGACGTTGCAACACTTGCCATGCTTGCGGACCGGCTGAGGGCCACAAAGGATTAAAAAATTGCCCGGCAAAATTTCTTTTTGCACGGGCTTTTTTCTATCTTGACATTATATACCTTTTGGTATATAATTCGTTTATAAACATCAAAGGAGGCCGCACCTGTGGACAGCAGACTAAAAACAGCCCGCCTTGCACATGACCTGTCACAGTCACAATTAGCCAAGGCCGCTGGCATCAACCTCCAAATGCTCCAGCACTATGAGCAAGGCGTGAGGGACCTGAGTGGTGCCAAGCTGGCCACGCTGCTCAAGCTGTGCAGGGCGCTCCAGTGTTCTTTAGAGGACATCCTGCCAGACGGAGAAACAACGGAGCTATTGAGGCTATACACAGCAGAGCAAGCGGGGTGAACAGCCCCGCTTTTCTTATTTTCTGGAGGTGCTATAAATGAACCACAAAGGAGCCACCCATTTCACACTCAATGACCGGCAGACCCTGGAGCGGATGCTGAGAAAAGGCTTTTCAAAGCCCGCTATTGCGGAGGCCCTGGGCAAGTGTGAACGGTCTATCTACTATGAAATAGGCCGGGGCCTGTGCGTCCAGCGCACCACGGACCTCATTGACGTTGAGGTCTATTGTGCGGACGTGGCACACCGCAAATACAAGGCTTTCCTCAAGGAAAAGGGCAAGGAGCTCAAAATCGGCCATGACCACGCCCTGGTCCAACGGCTGGAGGAGCTCATCATGGTCCAAGGCTTTGCCCCTGGTGCCGCCCTTGCGGAAATCCGAAACAACGGAGAGCATTTTGACACGGAAATCTGTGAGAATACGGTCTATAATTACATCTACCGTGGGGACGTGTTCCTCTTTCTGACCCCGGAGCACCTGCATGACAAAGGCCGCCGCCACTACGCCGCCAAGAGCAAAAAGGAGGCGGCCAGGGCTCCCCGTGGCCAGAGCATCGAAAAGCGCCCGGAGGAGGTCAAGAGCCGGGGCAGTTTTGGGCACTGGGAGATGGACAGCGTTATGGGGTGCAAGGGCTCCAAGCAAGCCCTCCTGGTGCTGACAGAGCGGAGGACCCGCATGGGGATTGTCCTGCTGGTGGAGGACCACACGGCGGCCAGCGTGGTCAAGGCCATCAACGGCCTGGAGCGGCGCTTTGGCAAGCTGTTCTATAAACTTTTTAAGAGCATAACTGTTGACAACGGCTGCGAATTTCAAGACTTTGAGGGCATAGAGATGTCCCACCGGCGCAAGGGCAAGCGGACCATTGTGTTTTTCTGTCACCCATATAGCGCTTATGAGCGGGGGAGCAATGAGAACATGAACCGGCTAATTAGACGGTTTTTCCCCAAGGGCACCAACTTTGATGAGGTCACAAAGGAGGAGGTGATGACTGCGGAGAGGTGGGTCAATAACTACCCCCGCAAGATACTGGGGTGGAAATCCGCCGCCATGCTCTTTGACCAGGAGCTCCAAGCGGCGTGACCGTTTGACCTCATACAAACGTACCAGCCGAATGGGATTGACCCATCCGGCTGGCTTGCTATGTCATTTTGTTGTGAAAACGCATAAAAAGCGATTGCGTCACTTGTGCAGGGTGCTAATTTTTCTTGACTTTTGCAAATTTCTCTTGACTTTTAGCCCAACTCCGCCAAAAAGGAGAAATCAGGGCTGAACATCCCGATAGGGGGCCAGTTCCTCCGCGCCGGGGTCGTTGAAGACTTTGGCGAAAGTCTCCGCGTCCATGGTCTCGTGGTCCAGCAGGTACCGGGCGGTGACCTCCAGTTCATGGCGGCGGAGCGTCAAAATGCGCTCGCAGTCGGCGTAGGCCGCGCTGATCAGGGCGCTGACCTCCTGGTCAATGAGGGCGGCCACCTCCTCGGAGTAGCTCTTGGCCTGGGCCATGGACCGGCCGATGAACACCTCGTCATGGCCCGTCTCAAAGACCACGCTGCCCAGCTTCTCGCTCATGCCGTAGCGCATGACCATGTTCCGGGCGATGGAGGAGGCCCGCTGGATGTCGCTGCCCGCGCCGGTGGAGATGTCCCCCAGCACCAGCTGCTCCGCCGCCCGGCCGCCCAGGCAGCGGGTGATCTGCTCCATCAGTTCCTTTTTGGACTGATAGGCCGCGTCCTCCTGGGGCAGAGAGATGGTCATGCCGCCCGCCTGTCCCCGGGGAACGATGGTGATCTGGTGGACCGGGTCTGCGGTGGGCAGCTCGTGGATGACCACCGCATGGCCCGCCTCATGGTAGGCGGTGAGCTTTCGGGTGTGCTCAGTGACCACCCGGCTGCGCTTCTCCGGGCCGGCAATCACTTTGAGCATAGCCTCGTGGAGGTCGGTGCGGGTAATGAACCGCCGGTCGCCTCGGGCGGCCAGCAGAGCCGCCTCGTTAAGCAGGTTCTCCAGGTCGGCCCCGGTGAAACCGGATGTGGCCCGGGCCACATCCCTGAGGTCCACGTCCTCAGCCAGAGGCTTCTCCCGGGCGTGTACCTTTAAAATATCCTCCCGGCCCCTGATGTCGGGCAGTCCCACATAGATCTGCCGGTCAAACCGGCCGGGCCGCAGCAGGGCGGGGTCCAGAATGTCCTGCCGGTTGGTGGCGGCGATAACGATGACCCCCTCGTTGGAGGCAAAGCCGTCCATCTCCACCAGCAGCTGGTTCAAGGTCTGTTCCCGCTCGTCGTGTCCGCCCCCCAGACCGGTCCCGCGCTGGCGGCCCACGGCGTCGATCTCGTCAATGAACACGATGGCCGGCGCGTCCTTCTTGGCCTGGTCAAAGAGGTCCCGGACCCGGGAGGCGCCCACGCCCACATAGAGCTCCACAAAGTCAGAGCCCGAGATGGACAGGAACTGCACCCCGGCCTCCCCGGCCACCGCCTTGGCGATCAGGGTCTTGCCGGTGCCCGGAGGGCCCACCAGCAGCACCCCCTTGGGGATGCGGGCCCCCAGGGAGGTAAATTTCTGGGGGTCCCGGAGGAACTCCACAATCTCCTGCAGCTCCTCCTTCTCCTCCTCCGCCCCGGCCACGTCCCGGAAGGTGACCTTCTTCCCCTGGTCGGACAGGGTGCGGGTGCGAGCCCGGCCAAAGCGGGCCGCGCCGGGCGCGCCCCCTCCGCCGCCGCCCGCGCTGCGCTGGCGGACCAGGAGAAAGTAAAACAAACACAGCACCGCCGCCGCCACCAGGTAGGGGATCAGGTTGTACCACCAGGAGCTCTCCACGCCGGGGGGGTAGTCATACCCCTTGAGCACGCCGTCCTCCAGCTGCTCGTTGACCAGCTCCCGCATATCGTCGTAAAACAGGCTGGGGTCGGCCACCCGGTAGACGACCCGGACAGGTCCGGCTTCGTTCTGCCCCCGGAGGGTAAGGGTAAGGGTCTTGTCCTCCAGGGTAAAATACTCCACCTGCTTCTGGAGGAAGAGGGTTCTGATCTGGCTGTAGGTGGGAGCATCCTTTTGATCCATCTGCCGGAGGGCGGAGAAGGTAAAAAATATCATCAGCGCCAGCAGAATGTAGATGGTGATGTCCCGGAGGCCAAAGCGTCTCATAGGCATGGTCCTTTCGTGTTTATCCCCCGTATACCTCGGGCTTCAAAATGCCGATGTAGGGCAGGTTGCGGTACTTTTCCGCGTAGTCCAGGCCGTAGCCCACCACAAAGGCGTCGGGGATGGTAAAGCCGCAGTAGTGCAGATCCACCGGTCTGGTCCGCCGCTCCGGCTTGTCCAGCAGGGTGCACAGCCGGACAGAGGCGGGGTGGCGGTGCTGAAGTATTTTTAAAAGATAGCTCAGGGTGTTGCCGCTGTCCAGAATATCCTCCACCACAATGACATGGCGGCCGGTGATGTCCTCGGTCAGGTCCTTGGTGATCTGCACCTGGCCGCTGGAGGTGGTGCCGGTGCCGTAGGAGGAGACCGCCATGAAGTCCAGGGTACAGGGCAGGTCGATGGCCCGGCACAGGTCGGCCATGAAAATGAAGGAGCCCCGAAGTACACTGATGAGCATGATCTCCCTGCCGGCATAGTCCGCCTCGATCTGCCGGGCGATCTCGTTTACCCGGGTTTTTAATTGCTCCTCTGTAAATAATATCTCCTGAATGTCCTTCTCTAACATGGAAATTTTCTTCCTTTCATTCAATGTTGGACACCGTGATATGCCAGGCGCTACGCCCCTCCCGGGCGGCGAAGGCCCGGTCGGGCCCCAGGCCGGCCACGGCGGCGGCCTGTCCCCCGCAGTCCAAGACGGGCAGCACCTCCCGCTGGAAGCGGGGCAGCTTTTCCTCGATCATCCATTTTTTCACCGTCTTGCCCAGCCGCCCCGGCGGAGTAAGGCGGTCGCCGGTGCGGCGGGAGCGGAGGGTCAAAGCGGGGACGGCCTCCCGGTCCAGCCAGAAGTCCCAGGGGCCTTGGGGCTGGCTGCGGTAGTCCTCCTGGGTGCAGGCGACATGCCAGGGACCGCAGTCCAGGCTGCCAGGCAGGGGCAGAGGCCCCTCCTCCAGGGGGATGGGGCCCAGCCGGGGGGCCAGCAGAAGCCTGTCATAGACCCGGCGGGCATCGGTGCTGTGGGGGAGGTGCAGCTCCCCGGAGGGGTCGTCCCCCCGGCACAGCCTCAGCAGGGCGTTGAGATGGGCGGCGGAGCAGTTCTGGTCGCCCCCCCACAGCCGGCCCAGCAGCAGCCGGAGGGCCCGGCTGGCGATGGGGTCGGGGGCGGAGGCGACGGCCGCCGCATCAATGGCCAGCCCGCCGTCCTGAGGAACCGCCCGGGACGCGATCTCCTGGGCCAGGCCGGTGAGGCAGGCCTCGTCCGCCCGGAGGAGGGCGGCGGTGTCCGCCATTCGGGCCAGGAAGCCGGGGGAGACGTCCTCCAGCACGGGCAGCACCTGGTGGCGGATGCGGTTGCGGGTGTAGTCGTCGTTCTGATTGGAGCTGTCCTCCATGTGGGGCAGGGAGTGGCGGCGCAGATAGTCCTCCACCTGGGGGCGGGTGACGGTGAGCAGGGGGCGGATGATGTTGTCCCGCTTGGGAAGGATCCCCCCCAGCCCCCGCAGGCCGGAGCCCCGGGCCAGGTGGAACAAAATGGTCTCCACGTTGTCGCTGGCGGTGTGGGCGGTGGCGATGAGGTCCGCCCCCGCCTCCTTCGCCGCATCCCGGAGGAAGGCGTAGCGCATGTCCCGGGCGGTCTCTTCAATGCCGGTTCCCCGCAGTCTGGCCTGTCCGGCCACATCGCCGGAGTCCATGTACAGGGTGACGCCGGGAAGAAAGCTCCCGTCGGCCAGGCGGTGCTGTCCGCAGCACAGGTGGACAAACTGGTCCACAAACCGGGCGTCCCGGTCGGACTCCGCCCCCCGCAGCCTATGGTTGTAGTGGGCGGCCGCCAATTGGAAGCCCAATTTACTCCGGAGCCGGTAGAGGATATGGAGCATGGCGATGGAGTCCGCCCCGCCGGACACGGCGCACAGCACGATGGCCCCGGGCGGGATCAGGTCCTGCTCCCGAATAAAGCGCTCTATCTCCTTCAGCATAGCAGGACCTGCCTTTCTATGTAGGGGCGGCCTGTAGCCGCCCGCCGGATACGGGTAACAATCAGGGGATGGGAGTGATTTCCGCCACCAGATGGAAATTAGAGGTATAAGTAACTTCATACTGCTGGACATGCTCCCAGTTCCAGCCCCAGGTCTGGCCGGCGACACAGAAGCTGTCCGGAACGGGGGTGAAGTCCAGTCCGTCGGGAAAACGGAGGGTCACCCATTCAAAATTGGTGTCCTGGCCGGCTGCTCCCCGGCGGTGAAGGGTCAGGTCATCCGATGGAGCGCCGGGCATATGGTCCGGGACAGATTTTTCATCCAGAAGCAAGGTCATCCGCTCCACCTCCCCGGCCTCGATCTGGCGGATGTCCGCACTGTACTGGCCGCAGAGCTTGGGCAGCTCCCCCCTCCACAGCACGGCACCCCAGGCACCGGCCGCCACCGAAAGCAGGAGAACCCCGGCGAGTATGGTGAAGGCGGGAACACTCAGCAGGGTGGTCTTACGGCCCAGTTTGTGTCCCCAGACACGAAACAGCCAGACAACCAAGGCCCCATAGAGAAACGGGGCCAGCAATGCCAAGGCGCTGGAGATCAGATGCCCGGTGCGGTAGGCCCGCAGTAGCGCCAGCGCGGGAGATTTTTCGGAATCGCCCAGAAGGAGCAGGCTGGGGATGCCGGTAGAGAGGACCAGCGCCCCCAGCACCGCCAGACAGGAGCCGAAGGGGACCCCGATAATCAGGAGCAGGGACTGCGGAGGCAGGACCTCCTGACTCCAATCGTCCGGATTGAAATACGGGTGAACCGGCATCTCAATATTCCTCCCGCCGCCACTCCATATCGGTGAAGGTGGTGAACTCGGGGGTCCATTGCAGCTCCACCTTGCCCGTCTCGCCGTGGCGGTTCTTGGCGATGATGCACTCGGCCAGGTTGGGGTTTTCGGTATCGGCGTTGTAGTAGCCCTCCCGATAGAGGAAGAGAACGATATCCGCGTCCTGCTCGATAGCCCCCGACTCCCGCAGGTCGGACAGCATGGGCCGCTTGTCCTGCCGGGACTCGTTGGCCCGGGACAGCTGGCTCAGGCACAGCACGGGGACGTTCAGGTCTTTGGCCATGATCTTCAGGGAGCGGGAGATGTCGGAGACGATTTGCTGCCGGTTCTCCCCCCGAGTGTTGGACTTGCCCCCGGCGGACTGCATCAGCTGGAGGTAGTCGATGACGATGAGTCCCAGGTCCTCCACCCGGCGGCATTTGGCCAGGATGTCGGCCACGGTGATGTTGGAGTCGTCGTCGATGAGGATGGTGGAGCGGTTGAGAGAGTCGGCGGCGGCGGCCACGCTCTCCCAGTCCTGGTCGGACAGCTTGCCGGTGACCAGCTTCTTGTTGTCCACAAAGCACTCGCTGGAGATCAGCCGCAGGGCCAGCTGCTCCCGGCTCATCTCCAGAGAGAAGAAGGCCACCTTTTTCCCCGATTTCTTGCCCGCGTCCAGCAGGATGTTCAGGGCCATGGAGGTTTTGCCCATACCGGGCCGGGCGGCCAGCAGGATCAGGTCGGAGTTGTTCAGGCCGGAGATGGCCCGGTCCAGGTCCCGCAGCCCGGTGGACAGCCCGGGGATGGCCCGGTCGCTGGAGGCCAGCTCCTCCAGCCGGTCGTAGACGTCGATAATGACGTCGGAGATAGGGATAAGCCCCCGGGCGGCCCGGCCCTGGCGGATGGCATAGACGCGCTGCTCCGCCGCCTCCAGAATGTCTTGGCCGGTGGCCGTTCCCTCCTGGATCATGGCGGTGAGCTCCCCCGCTGTCTCAGCCACCCGGCGCAGCAGGGTCTTGTCCTTGATGATCTCGATGTACTCCCCCACATTGGCGGCGGTGGGAGTGGTGTCCATAAGCTGGAGCATGTAGCCCCGGGACTGGTTCTCGTCGTAGTAGCCGTTCTGCTTCATGCTCTCCAGCACCGTCACCGGGTCGATGGTGAGGGAGTAGTTGAACATGGAGTAGATGGTCTCGTAAATTTCCTTATTCTGGCGGATGTAGAAGTCGTCGGTGCGCAGCTTGTCGATGACCTCGGAGACACACCGGGGGTCGATGAGCATGGAGCCCAGCACCGCCTGCTCCGCCTCTACGCTGTGGGGCAGCTGTTTGAGCAGTAATTCATCTGTCTCTGTGGGCATGAGGCCACCTCCCGATTGGACCGTAGGGCGCGACGACCCCGGCGCGCCGCGTTAAAAAGGCATCTTCATGACGGCGCGCCGAGTCGTTGCGCCCTACACGCAGATTATCCCTCCACCACCAGCACGTTCACCGTCCCGCTGATCTCATAGCCCAGCTTGGCCTTGATCTGATAGCTGCCGCAGGACTTGATGGGCTCGTCCAGCACCAGCTTGGTCTTGGGGATGGTGATGCTGTGCTGGGCGGCGAGAGCGTCGGAGATCTCCTTGCCGGTGACGGCGCCAAAGAGGCGGCCCCCCTCTCCCGCCTTGGCGGGGACCTTTACCATCAGGCCCTCCAGCTGCTTGGACAGGGCCTCGGCCTCCGCTTTCTCGGCGGCCTCCTGGGCCTTTTTGGCCTTCTCCTGCTGCTTCATGGTGTTCAGGTTCTCGGCGGTGGCGATCACCGCCAGCTTCCGGGGCAGGAGGAAATTCCGGGCGTAGCCGTCGGAGACCTCCACCAGCTGGCCCTTCTTCCCCTGGCCGCGTACATCCTGCTGTAAAATGACTTTCATGTGAATCAAATCCTTTCTTGGTTTGGTGTTGCTTTGCTGTGGGACCCGACCACCTGGGCGGGTCATATTTGGTGAAGCGGAATGACCCACCGAGGTCGTCGGGCCCCACGGACGGCCGCAGGACGCCCCTACATGGATTTACTCCTCCTCCAGATACTGGTCGATGGCCCGGGCCAGGTCCCTGGCTACTTCGTCCACCGATTTGCCGGTGATCTGCCCGCCGGCGGCGGCGGCGTTGCCCCCGCCCCCCAGCTTCTCCAGAATAAGCTGGACATTGGTGTCCCCCATGGAGCGGCCCGAGATGTTCACCCGCTCCCCGTCGGGGGAGATGACGAAGGAGGCGTCGATGCCGATGATGTTCAGCAGCTCGTCCGCCGCCTGGGCGGCGGTGACCCTCCCCACCGGGTGGTCGGCCACCGCCACGGCGATGCCGTCCCGGTAGAGCTTGGCGTTCTGGATGATGGAGTACTTGGCGATGGTGCCCGCCAGGTCGTTCTGGAACAGCTTTTTCACCTCGGCGGTGTCCGCCCCGGAGCGGCGGAGGAAGGCGGCGGCCTCAAAGGTACGCCCGCCGGTGCGCATGGTGAAGTTCTTGGTGTCCAGCACGATTCCGGCCAGCAGGGCCTCGGCCTCCGCTCGCAGCAGATGGTTGGGCTCCATGACGTATTGCAGCAGCTCAGTGACCAGTTCGGAGGCGGAGGAGGCGTAGGGCTCGTGGTAGTTCAGAGCCGCCCCCTCGATGTAGGTGGCCGCCCGCCGGTGGTGGTCGATGACCGCCACCCGGTTGCAGGACTGGAGCACCTCCAGGGCCTGGACCTGTTCGGGGCGGTTGGTGTCCACCACCACCACCAGGGAGCGGTTGTCGGCGATGAGCAGGGCCTCCTGGGCGGAGAGGAAGCAATCGTGGTACTCGGGCAGCTGCTGGAGCCGGTCGATCAGCTCCTGGGAGGGCGGAGTTCCGGCCTCCCGGATGATGTGGGCGGGGACGCCGTTCTTCCGGCACAGGGCGCACACCCCGGCGGCGGCCCCCACCGCGTCGTTGTCCGGAGCCTTGTGGCCCATGATGAACACCTGGGAGGAGTCGGAAACCAGGGAGGACAGGGCGTTGGCCATCACCCGGCTCTTCACCTTGGTGCGCTTCTCGGTCTCCTTGGACCGGCCGCCGTAGAACTCAAAGGTAAACTTGTTGCGGATCACCGCCTGGTCGCCCCCCCGGGACAGGGCCATGTCCACCGACAGGTTGGCGAAGTCCAGCAGCTCCCGGAAGCTGTCGCCGTCCAGCCCCAGTCCGATGGACAGGGAGGCGTTCATCCCGCTGGGGTTGACCACCTGATGGATGGCGTCCAGGATATCGAACTTGCTGTCAATAAATTTCTCCAGGTAGCGCTGTTCAAAGACGAACAGATACCGCTCCCGCTGGTAGCGGCGCAGGATGCCCCCGGTGTCGGCCACCCAGCTCTCGATGCGGCTGTCGATCTCGGCCATGATGGTGGAGCGGTCGTTTTCCGAGAGATTTTTCAGCAGGTCCTCGTAGTTGTCCAGCAGCAGCACGGCCACCACCGGGCGGCTGGCCTGATACCGGTCCCGGGTGAGGGCCAGCTCGGTCACGTCCACCCAGTAGGTGGTGGCCAGAAAGCCGCCTCCCCGTCCCCCGGTGCGCACCAGATGGCCGTATACCAGGAAACGCCGGCCGGCGTAATCCACCTCGCCGGGGCACTGGCTCTTTCCCTCCATCAGCCAGCGGACGTCGAAGCCGGGGACCAGGGCGGACAGCTTGGCGTCGTACAAATGCTCCCGCTGGCCGGTGAGCTGGAGGAACCGGTCGTTGCTCCAGATGACGTCGTCGCTCTCCGGGCGGAAGAGCACCATGGGCAGCGGGGAGTTGACCATGGTATCTTTGGATGCGGTCTCCACGTTGCCGGTGTAGCTGTCCAGATATCTGTTGATCTCCCGGCGCCGGCGGCGGGAGGCCTCACGGCTGTACAGGCCCAGACAGGCCACCACGGCCAGCTCGGCCCCGGCCAGGGGCCAGGAGAAGGCGGCGGACAGCAGTGCGAAAACGATCAGGCACAAAAAGTACAGGCGGAAGCTGGGTTGAAGCAGCTTATTCAGCTTTCGGTTCAAAGGAGGCGCCCCCCTCTTGTGAATATTTATAACAAAGGTATTTTATTATATCAAATAAGCGGTGGAAGTACAAGCATAAAATGCCGGTACAGGCCTTGACCGGAGGAAAAATGCTGTTATAATAGAGGTTACCCTATAATGGAAACAGGAGTGAACTGCTATGGAAATCAAAATCACCCGTGCCGCGACCCTGAAGGAGAAGCCCGATTCCTCCACCCTGGTGTTCGGCAAAGCCATGACCGACCATATGTTCATCGTGGATTACGACGCCGGCCAGGGCTGGCACGACCCCCGCATCGTCCCCTACGGCCCCCTGCAGATCGACCCCGCCGCCAAGGTGCTCCACTACGGTGAGGAGATCTTCGAGGGCCTGAAGGCCTACCGCACCGCCGACGGCTCCGTCCAGCTGTTCCGGCCCAAGGACAATATCGCCCGGATGAACGGCTCCGCCGACCGGCTGTGCCTGCCCCAGATCCCCGAAGAGCTGGCTCTGGCCGGCATCACCGAGCTGGTGAAGACCGAGATCGACTGGGTCCCCAGCGAGGAGGGCACCTCCCTGTATATCCGGCCCTTCATGATCGGCCTGGACGCCGCGCTGGGGGTCCACTCCTCCAAGCACGTGCAGTATATCGTGGTGGTGTGCCCCGTGGGCGCCTACTACCCCGAGGGCCTGAATCCCGTGAAGATCTATGTGGAGGAGAAGGACGTCCGCGCCGTCAAGGGCGGCATGGGCATGGCCAAGACGGGCGGCAACTACGCCGCCTCCCTCCGGGCCGGCGACCTGGCCGAGAAGGCCGGCTACAGCCAGGTGCTGTGGCTGGACGGCGTCCACCGCAAGTACATCGAGGAGGTGGGCTCCATGAACGTGATGTTCAAGGTGGCCGGCAAGATCCTCACCCCCGACCTGAACGGCTCCGTGCTGGACGGCATCACCCGCCGGTCCTGCATCCAGCTGCTGAAGGACTGGGGCTATGAGGTGGAGGAGCGCCGCATCTCCGCCGAGGAGCTCTTCGCCGCCGCCGAGGACGGCACTCTGGAGGAGGCCTGGGGCACCGGTACCGCCGCCGTGGTCTCTCCCATCGGCGAGCTGGCCATGGGGGACAAGAAGGTCACCGTCTCGGGCAACCAGATCGGCCAGATCACCCAGAAGCTCTACGACGAGCTCACCGGCATCCAGTGGGGCCGGGTGGCCGACCCTCACGGCTGGATCATGAAGCTGTAAGGCAATATGTATTCAGGGGCCCCGGTTGGGGCCCCTTTTTACTTCGTGGGGAGGTATACAATTATGGATCACGTGCCATTTATGCGGGAAAACGGCATTGCTGCCTTTGCGGAGGCTGACCGCTCGACCGGAGTAATCCGGGTAGAAAAGATAGGGAGCCTGGAGTATTGGAGCCTGTTTCAAGAGTTGGTGCTGTATTCCGACGCGGACCGGCTGTACGAAAGCACAGGAGATGAGTTCCCTTTCCGAATCTGGGGGCAGGGAGAAATTGGATGCCTGGTCTCCCGTATCACGGAGGACCTGGCTGCGGCCCTGTTTTTTAACAGTGCGTTAAGTGGAAAAGCTCAGATTGATTGGATCGAGGAGCTGGACAAAAAGGTGCGCGCGCTGTATGAAGGGGCGGATTGATTTGCAGAAGACTGTCGAGACAAAAAAGACCCCCCGGAGAACTGCCTTTCTCCGGGGGGCCGCCTTTTGTGAATGCACTGGACGCTCAATAGGTTTCTTAACTGCGTTCATTATAGCACATCTGCCCTGGCCTATGCAAGAGGAATTTTTCTTGATACCTGCAGCAGGTTATGGTACAATAACTTGCCAAAGTAGCATGATGGGAGGGATGGTTCGCCATGAGCAGCCGAGGGAACCGCCGGTCCGCCGCGGTCTGGTCCATTTTGTGCGCCCTGCTGGCGGGCATTGCTGTCTGGCTGGCGGCCACCGCCCTCTGGGAGGCCAGGAACTGGAGCGACCTGAAAATGGAGGAGGTGGTCTATCAGCTCTCCACGCTGGAGGGCGTGGGCGGCCACATGGTCACGGAGTACCTCCTCACCGTCGTCCTGCCCGGTTTCGCGGCGGCGGCCGGAGTGGGAATCATTCTGTTTCTCCTCAAAAACCCGAGGGCGGCCCGGACGGGGGCGCTCTGCTCCCTGTGCGCCATCGCCGGGCTGGCGGTCTACGGCTGGAACCTGCTGGACGTGGGGGAGTATCTGGCCAACATCAACACGGAATCGGAGTATATCGAGCACAACTACGCCGATCCCGCCCAGGTGGAGCTGACCTTCCCGGAGAAAAAGCGCAATCTGATCTATATCTGGCTGGAGTCGGTGGAGTCCACCTTCACCGACCCGGAGCACGGCGGGGCGTTTCCATACAACACCATCCCGGAGCTCACCCGGATCGCGGAGGAAAACGTCAGCTTCACCGGGACAAAAGGCGGGGTCAACGGCGGCCGCTCCCTCACCGGGTCTACCTGGACGGCGGGGGCCCTGTTCGGCCAGACCACCGGCCTGCCCCTGAAGATCCCCATCGCGGAAAACGCCATGGGCAGCCAGGCGCAATTCTTCCCCGGCGTTATCAGCCTGGGGGATATTTTGGCGGACCAGGGCTACCGGCAGGCGCTGCTCATCGGCTCCGACGCCGACTTTGGGGGCCGCAGGCAGTACTTTACCCAGCACGGCAATTATAAGATGTGGGACCTCCTGTACAGTAGGGAGACCGGAGAAATCCCCTCCGATTATTACGTGTGGTGGGGCTACGAGGACGAGAAGCTGTTCCGGTTCGCCCGGGACCACCTCACCGAACTGGCCGCCTCCGACGCCCCCTTCAATCTGTCTATCCTCACGGTGGACACCCACTTCTCCGACGGCTACGTCTGCCCCCTGTGCCGTGACGAGTTCGGCGCCGACCAGTACTCCAACGTAATGGCCTGCTCCAGCCGGCAGGTGGCGGACTTTGTGGCCTGGATTCAGGAGCAGCCCTTCTACGAGAACACCACTGTCATCCTCTGCGGGGACCACACCACCATGGATGTGGATTACTGCGACAACGTGAGCCCCGACTACCCCCGGCGGGTGTACACCACCATCCTCAACCCGGCCGCCGAGGTGGCCGACCCCCAGCGTTATCGGGAATATACCACCTACGACATGTTCCCTACCACCCTGGCGGCCATGGGGGTGGAGATCAAGGGGGACCGGCTGGGACTGGGCACCAACCTCTTCTCGCTGAAAAGCACCCTTCTGGAGCGGGACGGCGTGGAGCTGATGGAGCAGGAGCTGAAACGGCAGTCGGAGTTTCTGAACGCCCGCTCGGGCATCGACCCGGAGATGTACCGCATCTCGGAGGCCTTCGCCGGGACCTATGTTCAGCTGGACGTGGACTTCCAGGAGGACACCCTGATCTATACGCTCAACGGTCTGGAAGAGATCGAGAAGGACTTTACCAAGATCGAGGTCTTCGCCGAACATATGAACGGCGAGCTGCGGACCTCGCTGTGGTTCCGGCCGGCCAAGCGCCAGCCCGACGGCAGCTATGTGATCGACATGCCCATATGGGTGCTGGGAGACAATCCGGTCTTTAACGTCCATTTTTACGGTACCACTGTAGGCGGCCGGATCAAGATCGACACGGGCTACGTGTGCGACACGGCAAACCGAACGCTGGTCAGGGAGCCCGAGCCGGCGGCAGACTGACCGCCCTTGCGGCTCCTGTCGAAAGCTGGTATAATGGCTTTGCTGTCCTCTCCTATACTGGCGGCAGAAGGAGGTGGAGCTGGTGGAAAACGCAATCAGTTTTATCGTGTCTGCCGCAGCAAATGTAGCCGCCTATTACATTTGCAAATGGCTTGACAGACACGGAAAAGGACAGTAAAAGCCTGCCACCGCAAGAAGCAGCCCCTCGGAGAGCGCCTATCTCTTCCGGGGGGCTGCTTCTTGCGGTGGGATGGTGGAATTTACAATCAGTTTGGCTTTCGCCAATGTCATTATAACACACCAACCCCAGCCTATGCAAGTGGAATTTTTTCTTGCCGTTCGGGGCAAGTTGTGGTACAATGGCTTGCCAAACAGGAAATAAATGTGAGGGAGTGACCCCCTTTGTCGAAATACGAAGCGGAAATCAAGCGCCGGAGGACCTTCGCCATCATCTCCCACCCGGACGCGGGCAAGACCACCCTGACGGAGAAGTTCCTCCTCTACGGCGGGGCCATCGCCCAGGCGGGGCAGGTGAAGGGGAAAAAGAACACCCGGGCGGCCACCTCCGACTGGATGGAGATTGAGAAGCAGAGGGGCATTTCGGTGACCTCCTCGGTGATGCAGTTCCAGTACGAGGGCTTCTGCATCAACATCCTGGACACCCCCGGACACCAGGACTTCTCCGAGGACACCTACCGCACCCTGATGGCGGCGGACAGCGCCGTCATGGTCATCGACGGGGCCAAGGGCGTGGAGGCCCAGACCCGGAAGCTGTTCAAGGTGTGCGCCATGCGGGACATCCCCATCTTCACCTTCATCAACAAGATGGACCGGGAGGCCCGGGACCCCTTCGAGCTGTGCGAGGAGCTGGAGCACGAGCTGGGCATCGACACCTACGCCATGAACTGGCCCATCGGCTGCGGCAGGGAGTTTATGGGCGTCTACGACCGGCAGAACCGGAAGGTGATCCACTTCACCTCCAACACCAACGCCCGGGCGGCCACCGCCACCCAGATCGAGCCCGACGACCCCGCCCTGGCCGACCTCATCGGCGCGGGGAAGCGGGACCAGCTGGTGGACGAGATCGAGCTGCTGGACGGGGCCTCCTGCGACTTCGACCTGGACCGGGTGCGCCACGGCAAGCTGTCCCCGGTGTTCTTCGGCTCCGCCCTCACCAACTTCGGCGTGGAGCCCTTTTTGGAGGAGTTTCTCCGCATGACCACCGCTCCCCTGGCCCGCAGGGCGGGGGACGAGGTGGTGGACGCCTTTGACGATGACTTCTCCGCCTTCGTCTTCAAGATTCAGGCCAACATGAACAAGGCCCACCGGGACCGCATCGCCTTTATGCGGGTGGTGTCCGGCAAATTTGAGGCGGATAAGGAAGTTTACCACGTTCAGGAGGGAAAGAAGATCCGCCTGTCCCGGCCCCAGCAGCTCATGGCCGCCGAGCGGGAGATCATCGAGGAGGCCTACGCCGGGGACATCATCGGCGTGTTCGACCCGGGCATCTTCTCCATCGGGGACACCCTGTGCGCCCCGGGGAAGAAGTTCGCCTTCGACCCCATCCCCACCTTCGCCCCGGAGCACTTTGAGCGCATCCGCTCGGTGGACACCATGAAGCGCAAGCAGTTTTTAAAAGGTGTGGAGCAGATCGCCCAGGAGGGGGCCATTCAAATTTTCAAGACCCCCTACTCCGGCATGGAGGAGGTCATTGTGGGGGTGGTGGGCACATTGCAGTTCGATGTGCTGGAGTACCGCCTGCGGTCGGAGTACAACGTGGAGCTGTACAAGGAGGGCCTGCCCTTCGAGTACCTGCGGTGGATTGTCCGGGAGGACGAGGAGGCCCCGCCCCTGAAGGAGGAGGACCTGCTGCTGCCCGGCGACGCCAAGCTGGTGGAGGACTACAAGGGCAATCAGCTGCTGCTGTTCGCCTCCCAGTGGTCCATCCAGTGGGTCACCGAGCGGAACAAGGGGCTCAAGCTGGCCGAGTTCGGCGGGGCGAAATTCTAACAAAAAGCGGTCGGATGGAATGTATCCGGCCGCTTTTGCGCAAAAACAGCCACTCGACTGCCGGTCGAGGGGGAAAAACGGCCCGATTTCTTGACAATTTCCCCGCCGGGGGCTACAGTGGTGCCAGCGGTTCTGACGCGGCCGCCATTCCAACCCCTACAGGAGGTATCCCCATGGAAGAGAAAAAACCCTTTGGCGATTACATCCGAAAGAAGCGCCTGGAGGCGGGGCTGACCCAGAAGGAGCTGGCCGGACGGCTGTTTGTCACCGAGTCCAGCGTGAGCAAGTGGGAGCGCAGCCTGTCCTATCCAGACGTCTCCCTGGTCACGGCCATCTGCCGGGAGCTGGGCATCTCCGAGCACGAGTTTTTCACCGCCTGCGACGACCACCAGGCCCACGCCCAGGCCCGGGCGGCGGCGGCATGGCGGGGGATGGTGACGGGCTGCCGCCGGTGCTGTCTGGCGGGCTGTATCATCGCCATTCCCGTCTGCCTTGTGGTGAATCTGGCGGTTTTTCACACCCTGGACTGGTTCTGGATCGTGCTGGCTTCGGTGGCCCTGCCCCTGGGCTGGCAGGCCCTCTGGCACTTCGGCGGGAGGCACGCGCCGGCCCTCTGCACGGCCCTGACCTCGGTGTGGGTCTTCCCCCTGCTGGCGGTGATTCACGGCTACACCGGCGGGGGCTGGCTGTGGACGGCGGCCTTTCCCCTGTCCGCGCTGGGAGTGGTGTTCCTGTGGGCCTACTTCCTCTGCCTGACCTGCCTGCCCACAGGACCCTGGCTGAAGGCGGGGGTGTGCGCCCTGATTACCGCCGTGGCCTCCCCTGCCTTCAACTGGCTGTGCCGGCGGGTGGTCCCCGGCACGGCCCAGCCCTGGCTGCTGGACTGGCTCACCACAGCCGCCCTGCTGGTGCTGGCCCTGGTCCTGGTGACGGTGGGTCTGATGAAGGAACAGCGGCGGCACCGGATTCGGTAATTTTGCCCTTTCTTTTTGGCGGGATTTGTGATATACTGCCCTCTATCATCAGAAACCGGACGCGCCCCCGCCAACCGGCGGGGGCGCAGAATTGATTGGAGGAAAACCACTTGTCCCAGTCCCACAGAAGCGAGGAGGCGCTGGCCAGCGCCCCCATCGGCTCGCTGATGTTCAAGCTGGCCCTGCCCGCAGTGGCCGCCCAGCTCATCAACATGCTCTATAACATTGTGGACCGCATCTATATCGGCCATATCCCGGAGGTGGGCCGCACCGCCCTCACCGGTTTGGGGATCACCTTCCCCATCCTCATGCTGATCTCCGCCTTCACCGCCTTCGCCGGCATGGGAGGCGCCCCTCTGGCCTCCATCCGCCTTGGGGCGGGGGACCGGGAGGGGGCGGAGAAGATCCTGGGCAACTCCACCACCCTGCTGCTCTGCCTGGCCGTGGTGCTGACCACGGTGTTCTCCATCATCAAGGAGCCTGTCCTCATGGCTTTCGGCGCCTCGGAGGACACCATCGGCTACGCCCTGGACTATATCTCCATCTATCTCATGGGCACCGTCTTTGTCCAGCTGGCCCTGGGCCTCAACGCCTATATCACCGCCCAGGGCCAGGCCCTGGTGGCCATGGCCTCGGTGCTCATCGGGGCGGTGCTGAACATCGCCCTGGACCCGGTGTTCATCTTCGGCTTTCACATGGGGGTGCGAGGTGCGGCCCTGGCTACCATCCTCTCCCAGGGGGTAAGCGCCTGCTGGGTGGTGGGCTTTCTGTGCTCCAAGCGGTCGGGCCTGCGCATCCGCCCGGCCAACATGCGGCTGAGCGGCAGGGTGATCGCCAGCATCGCCGCCCTGGGCATCGCCCCCTTCATCATGCAGTCCACCGAGAGCCTGGTAACGGTGGTGCTCAACTCCGGCCTTCAGCACTACGGCGGCGACCTGTATGTGGGCACCGTCACCGTGATGCAGAGCGTGATGCAGATGGTGGTCATGCCCGTCCAGGGGATCACCCAGGGGGTCCAGCCCATCATGAGCTACAACTTCGGGGCGAAGAACTACCAGCGCGTGCGGCAGGTTTTCCGGCTGCTGCTGCGCACCACCCTCACCGTGACCATCACCGCCTTCCTGGTGGTGACGGTCTTCCCCCAGCCCCTGGCCCTCATCTTCAACGACGACCGGGAACTGGTGGAGCTGGTGGGGAAGGTCATGCCCATTTTCTTCGGGGGCATCTGGGCCTTCGGGGCGCAGATGGCCTGTCAGTCCGCATTTATGGCTATGGGTCAGGCCAAAACCAGCCTGTTTCTGGCCCTGCTGCGGAAGGTGATTTTGCTGGTGCCTTTGGCCATCCTCCTGCCCATGGTCACTCAGAACGTCATGGGCATCTATGTGGCCGAGCCGGTGGCCGATATCCTGGCCTCCGCCACCACCCTGACCCTCTTCCTCCGCAAGCGGAAAACCCTCCTGCCGGAGGACAAATAAGGGCGGCTCCCGCCGCCCTGTTTTGAGTTTTGAATTGGTCTATTTATTGTTTAAAAACCATAGCCCATTTCTTCGGCATAGATACTCCACATATTATGCTCGTCCATAAGTGCTGATGGGTCTATTCTCTGTATATAACTCCGAAATTCCGATTCGCGTTGTTCACTATTTTTCATATCGTATTCATGATACATTTCTAAATACTTTCTGCTTATAAGAAGAAATTGCTCAAAACTATTTGAACAATATTGGTAAATCTCAAACATGGGTAAAGTTGCTCTAAATACTTTACCAGTTAAATCAATAACAAGACAAATACTCCCATTATACCCAGGGCTTTCCTCTGCTACGACAAGAAGTTCCTGTTCTCTACATTTTTCAATATGCCACTCCGAAGGCGAAAGAAAAGTCAGCGGTTCAATTTCACCTTGTAAGAGTTGTAATTTCGATAATTGGTTTTTAATTCTATCCCACTTTTTATTCATCTTAACATTGCTCCTAAACAACCATAATTATCCATATTTTGTTTTACTAATGCGCTCTGAAAAGTTCGCAAAATCACTACTATTTCACAAAAATAAACTTGTCAAGTATTCATTTTGAGTATAACATATCGCTTCACTACAAGCAATCCCCATTCTATGTCCGCTCCGACTACCCAGACCGTCAAAAACCCGCCCATCTCACAGGAGATGGGCGGGTTGGTCTTATTCAGAGGGCTTGTCCCCGTCGGCCCCCAGCACCTCATGGCACAGGTCCCGGGCCAGCTGGAGCTGCTTGTAGGAGTTCTGGTCAATGATGGTCTCGGCGCCGGCCTCATAGTCGGCGATGGACTGGTTGACGTTCACCAGATTTCGGCGCTCGCCCGCCGGCTTGTTGTTCCGGTGGACCATGTAGTAGGGGGTGTACCGCACATCGGTGAGGGCGGTGTTCCCCTCCGGGTCCTTTGTCAGCTCCAAATCCAGGATGGCGGTGGTCTTGGTTGCCAGGTCCTTGTTGGCGTCGTCAAAGTTCTGGTTGGAGATGAAGTTGCCCAGGGAGTAGATGACAAAGCCGGTCCGCTCCTGACCGTCCTCGCCGGTGACGGTAATGGTGTCGTAGGGCTGGAGGACGTGGGGGTGCCCCCCCAGCACCAGGTCGGCCCCTTGCTCCACCAGGAACTGAGTCAGCTTCTCCTGGTGGCCGTTCTGCTTGGTGCGGTACTCGATGCCCCAGTGGGTGATGACGGCGATGAGGTCGGTGTCCAGCGCCCTGGCGGCGGCCAAATCCTCGGCCAGCATGTCGTAGTCCGGGTTGGACACGGAGGTGTAGTAGTCGGTGTTGAAGACGTTGGCGGCGTAGGGCTTGTCGTCGGGCAGGCGGTGGCCGTTGAGGCCGTAGGTGTAGGCCAGGAAGGCCACCGAAATGCCCCCCACGTCGGCCACATGGATGCCGTGGTTCTCGTCCCGCTCCTCCTGGGAGCGGTGAGTGCCCACATGGGGGATATTCACCTGGTCCAGCACGTCCAGGGTGCGGTCCAGGCCGGCGATCCCCTTGTCCAGGCAGTGGTTGTTGGTGGTGCACAGCAGGTCGAAGCCGGCGTCCTTGATGTTGTAGGCCAGCTCGTCGGGGGAGTTGAACCTGGGGTAGCCCGAATACTCCGGTCCGCCGGCCAGGGTGGTCTCCAGATTGCCCACAGCGAAGTCGGCCAAAGATAACTGCTCCGCCGCCTCCCGCATGACGTGGGTGTAGTCGTAGGAGTCGGTCTCCTTCACGTAGCAGTCGTTGGTGAGGGGCATATGGCTCATGATGTCCCCTGCCACCATCAGGTGGGCCACCACGGGCTCCGGTTCAGGTTCGGGCTCCGGCTCAGGGTCCGGGGTGACGGCGGGCTGCTGGGACTGGGCGGGAGGCTGGGAGATATCAGCGGACTGGTCCGCGTCCACGGGCTGGCTGGGGGCGCACCCCCCCAGCAGGACGAGGCCCAGCGCCAGGGCAAGAAAGCGTCTCATACAGGCTGTTCCTCCATCTTCTCGTAAAGGATCTCCATCAGGTCATAGCACAGGGCGTACATGCCGTGCTCGTTCATGTTCCGGGAGGCGCCGGTGGTGATGACCACCACGCCGTTTTGGGTCACCGGGTTGTAGGTCATCAGGGAGAACACCCCGTAGGCGCTTCCGGTGTGGTAGTAGAGCACCTCCTGGCCCATCACGTCCTCCTGACGGCGGAGAATGAGGCACTGTTCAAAGGGGGCGTAGCCCTCCAGGTCCACGGTGAACTGTGGGGTCTCCATCTCGGCCACCGACGCCTCGGTGAGCAGCCGGGTCTCCTTGAACTTGCCCGGGAGGGACTCAGACACCGCCAGCTGCTCTCCGGTCTCCGCGTTCTCCACCACGGTACAGAACTCGACCGGCTCCTTGTACACCCCGTCGTTGGCCAGCACGGCCACCAGCTTGGCCATATCCACGGCGCTGGTGGTGTACCCCCCGGGGAAGTAGGAGGCGGCGTCCCCGATCCTGGAGGGAACCCGCTGGCCGGCGTGCTCGGCGGCGGAGCGGCCCACCCCGCCGGCGGTGTACAGGGTGGCCACCTCGTTTACGTCCAGCTTGCCCCCGCAGAAGGAGGCCCTGGCTCCGATGGGCTCCAGAAAGCGTTTTTGTAAGTAGTCATCCAATAGCTGGTCGGAGGCCAGCTCCAGGGTGGTGCCTAAAATGCACATGCCGAAGTTGCTGTAGGACCAGTATCCCCCGTTTCCCGGCTCCATAGACCGCCAGGAGGACCTGCTCTGAAGGATGCCCTTCAGCTTGGACAGCCCCCGGGTGGTGTCCAGATTCCGGATGGAGGAGGTGTGGGTCATAAAGGTGCGGGCGGTGGGCTGGCCCTTGCTGTAGGGGTTGGCCGCCCCCTTGCCCCAGTAGTCGGATATGGGGGCATCCAGGTCGATGAGGCCGTCCTCCGCCATGGCTATGGCGCACATGCCGATGACCACCTTGCTGATGGAGGCGATGCGGATCTTGGTGTCAGGGGTCATCTCCCGCTGGTTCTTCACCGCCCAGCCCCAGGCGCCGGACTGGCTGAGCTGTCCCAGCTCCACGGTGGCCACCGTCACCCCGGCGGCCTTGTAATGTTCCATCACCTGGGCCAGGGCCTCGTCCACGTCCTCCTGGGTGAGGACAGGCACGGGCTCCGGTTCGGGTTCCGGCTCGGGGGAAATGACGGGGAGGGCGTCCAGGCCCTGACCCGGTTCCCCGCCGGTACCGGCGGGCGGCTCTTCCGGCAGGGAAGAGCCCGAGCCCTTCGCCAGGGAGGAAGCGGGGGCGCAGGCGGTGAGCAGCAGCGTCAGGATGAGAAAAAGGGCGCTCAGGCGGGACAGCGGGGCGCGCATGGCAAAAACTCCTTTCGGATGGGACCTTTTGTCTGGTTTTGTCTATTATAGACGGCTTTCGGTGAAAAGTAAAGGGGGTCTGCCGCCGTTTGACCGCCATTCCAATGGCTTTTTTGCAAAGGGATGGACAATCTCCAAAAAATAGCTATAATATAGAGTGATAGATTATACAGAAGAGGGATACGACTATGGAGATAAACGGGCAAACTGTCAGCGGTACAGGCCGCTACGACCAGATGGGGCTGTCCTCCGAGCTGATGCGGGCCATCGAAAAGAAGGGCTATGTGGAGGCTACCCCCATTCAGACCGGGGCAATCCCCTGGTTCATGGACTGGAAGGACGTCATCGCCAAGGCCCCCACGGGGACGGGCAAGACCTTCGCTTTCGGCATCCCTATGGTGGAACACACTGACCCCGCGTCAACCGACGTCACCGGCCTGGTGCTGGCCCCCACCCGGGAGCTGGCCATCCAGATCCAGGACGAGCTGCGGGACCTGTGCGCCTTCAAGGAGGGGGTGCGGGTGGTGTGCCTCTACGGCGGCCAGCCCATCGGCGGGCAGATCAACCAGTTGAAGAAAAAGCCCCAGATCGTGGTGGCCACCCCGGGGCGGCTGATGGACCACATGAAGCGGCGCACCGTCCGGCTGGACAAGGTGGAGACGGTGGTGCTGGACGAGGCCGACCGGATGCTGGACATGGGCTTTGTCCGGGACGTGACCCACATCCTGGACCAGATGCCCAAGCGGAAAAACCTGGGGATGTTCTCCGCCACCATCTCCCGGGAGGTGCTGGATATCTCCTGGGTCTACCAGCGGGAGCCGGTGGAGATCACCGTCCAGGCCGACCAGGAGAACCGGCCCGACATCGCCCAGTACCGGCTGGACGCGGACCGGGGGGAGAAGGCGGACATCATGGCCCGGCTGCTGGAGATGGGGGACTACGAGCGGGTGATTGCCTTCTGCAACACCAAGAATATGACCGACCGGCTGGCCGGGCTGCTGGGGATGCGGGGCATCTCCTGCGAGGCCATCCACGGCGACATCACCCAGTCCCTTCGGGAGCGGACCCTGCAGAAGTTTCGGGACGGGAAGATCCGCGTTCTGGCCGCCACCGACGTGGCCGCCCGGGGGCTGGACATCGACGACGTGGACGCGGTATTCAACTACGACGTGCCCGACGAGAACGAATATTACATCCACCGCATCGGCCGCACCGGCCGGGCCCGCCGCCACGGGGTAGCGTTCTCCCTGGTGTCCTCCATCACCGAGGGCCTGCGGATGGACGATATCGTGAAGTCCACCGGCAGTCAGGTCCGCACGGTCTACTTTAATGAGAATGGCGACCTGGTGGCCGCCGCGGAGTAAAAATGAGCCAAAAAACAACTCATTTCTGGCTGGACTTCTTTGCCTGCTTCCTCATCCCGGCCTACACTCTCCTCTTTGCCGGGAGCGTGCAGTGGTTCGGCACCAACTTCTCGGTGATCGCCGTCACCGGCCCGGACCACTACCGGGGGTTTGTCTACTGGGGGATCTTAGCGGGGAGCTACTTCTTCGTCATGCTCAGCCGGACCGCCTTCGTCCTCCCGCTGCGTGGCGCCAGGGTCCTGGTACGGCTGCTGACGGTGTGCGCCGTCCTCTCCCTGGCCTACGCCGTTGCCATCCCCTATCTGCCCGCCTACTTCCCCAGATACGCCGCCCTTCATGTGGCCCTGGCCGCGGGAGCCTGTGTGCTGCTCATGCTGGCCCTGCTGGTGGTCCTGCTGGCCTTGCGCCGGACGGACCAGGAGCGCTGGAGGAAGCCTCTGCGGGGCTGGGGCCTCATCGTGGCGGGCAGCGCCGTACTGTTTCTCATCCCCATGATGGTCTCCACCGCCCTGGAGGTCTTCTTCACCATTTCCGCCGCCCTGCTGACCCGGAGAATCTGGCTGCTGGCGAAATTTTAATCCATCTTTTATCTTTTTCCTATGGTATTTTCAATCCTCGGGGCGTATGATGTATTTCAGAAACAGGCCTCAAACGACTTTGAAAAGGAGCGATTTTAGAATGGGAAACAAGAGACTGTACCGGACCGAGGGCCCCTATAAGATGCTGTGCGGCGTGTGCGGCGGCATCGCGGAGTACTTCGACATCGACCCCACTCTG
Organism: uncultured Bacillota bacterium; assembly: GCA_947649625.1. Taxonomy (GTDB): domain Bacteria; phylum Bacillota; class Clostridia; order Oscillospirales; family Oscillospiraceae; genus Lawsonibacter. Next base: position 39,398 of record CANSSJ010000002.1, read on the forward strand.
GTGCGGGTGGGCTGGGTCATCGCCTTTTTCTGTGCCAGCGTGGGCTTCTGGGCCTATCTGATCTGCGCCCTCATCATGCCCAAGAAGAGCGACATCTACCCGGATTACTGATTTACAGGCGTGTAGGGCGCGACGGCCCCTACCCCTTTTGGCCTTCGGCCATTTCCCCCTGACAGGGGGAATCGGCCCCGGCGCGCCGTCCGTGTTATCTGCCGCACCAAAAAGGCGGGCCGCCGAGGTCGTCGGCCCCTACAAGCGAAAAACGGGAGGATTCCCTATGATAACCGTCCGCCCCTCCGTCCCGGAGGATGTTCCCGCCCAGCGGGAGCTGTGGAAGCTGGCCTTCGGCGACAGCGACGCCTATATTGACAACTTCTACAACACCTGCTACCGCCCCGAGCGGGTGGTGGTCCTGGAGGAGGACGGGGCGGTCAGGTCCATGACCGCCTGGTTCGACACCACCTTTGTGGTCCCCGGACAGGGGGAGTACCGGGCGGCCTACCTCTACGCCGTGGCCACCCACCCCGACTGCCGGGGCCGGGGGCTGGCGGCACAGCTGCTGGCCGGGGCGGACGAATATTTCCGCTCTTTGAGCATCCCCGCCGTCACCACCGTGCCGGCGGAGCCCTCCCTCCACAACTTTTTCGGGGCTAACGGCTTCCGGGAGTGCTTCCGTATTTTGGGCGGGACATTGCGCCGGGAAGAGATTCCCCTGCCGCCCTCCAACCTCCTCCGCCCCGCCCTGCCGGAGGAGTACGGCCAGGTGCGGGAGGCCCTTCTCAAGGACATCCCCCATATTGCCTACCCGGAGGACGCCCTGACCTATCAGGCCGGGTGCTGCGCTCTGGGGGACGGCGGGCTGTTTGTAGGGGACGCCCCTGCGGGCCCCGTCTGCCTGTGCGCCGAGCGGGCAGACGACAGCCTGGTTGTCATCAAGGAGTGTCTGGGAGCCGACAAGCGCCCGGTCTTTCTGGACCTGCCCCGTATTGCCCCCGCCCGGCGGTGGGAGATACGGGGGCCCCGACCCCGGAACGAGAGGCCAGACCTCCGGGGGAATCTGGGCAGATTTGGGATGCTCAAGTGGCTGGACCCGGCGCTGGAACAGGCCTGGGACTGGGACACCGTGGGCTATCTGGGGCTGGCCTTTGACTAACTTCTTGCATATTGCCCAAAAACGGCCGTTTCATTTTGTGGAAACGGCTGTTTTTTGTGTCTCTCACGGGGCACCACAGTCATATAGTTGTGGAAACCCCCACAAAATCCATGCTTTACTCCTTCCAATTTTATGCTATACTATACATATAGTAGCAAAACGGCGCCCTTTCTCTGGGCGTTTTCCCCAATTCCCGCCCAAAATGAAGGAGCGCCGTCAAAACCACCGGACAATATATTTTAGGAGGAATGCTGTTATGAACCAGTACATCGAGAGAGTCCTGAACGCCACCAAGGCCAAGAACGCCAACGAGCCCGAGTTCCTGCAGACCGTGGAGGAGGTCTTCTCCTCTCTGGAGCCCGTGATCAACGCCCACCCTGAGTACGAGAAGGTCGCCCTGCTGGAGCGGATGGTGGAGCCCGAGCGGGTCATCGAGTTCCGGGTGACCTGGGAGGACGACAACCATGTGTGGCAGGTCAACCGCGGCTACCGCGTGCAGTACAACGGAGCCCTCGGCCCCTACAAGGGCGGCATCCGCTTTGACCCCTCCGTCAACCTGTCCATCATCAAGTTCCTGGGCTTTGAGCAGGTGTTCAAGGACGCCATGACCGGCCTGCCCATCGGCGGCGCCAAGGGCGGCTCCGACTTCGACCCCCGGGGCAAGAGCGACGCTGAGGTCATGCGCTTCTGCCAGGCCTTCATCACCGAGCTGTACCGGCACATCGGCCAGGACATCGACTGCCCCGCCGGCGACCTGGGCTGCGGCGGCCGTGAGATCGGCTACATGTACGGCCAGTACCGCCGCATCGTGGGCGCCTCCGAGTTCGGCGCTCTGTCCGGCAAGGCTGTTTCCACCGGCGGCTCCCTGATGCGTCCCGAGGCCACCGGTTTCGGCGCTGTGTACTATCTGGTCGAGGCCCTGAAGCACGACGGCGAGGACATCAAGGGCAAGCGGATCGCCATGTCCGGCTACGGCAACGTGGGCTGGGGCATCATGAAGAAGGCGGCCGAGCTGGGCGCGAAGGTGACCTACTTCGCCGGCCCCGACGGCTACATCCACGATCCCGACGGCGTGGACACCGAGGAGAAGCTGAACTACATCCTGGAGATGCGGGCCAAGGATCCCATGCACTGCGCCCCCTACGCCGAGAAGTTCGGCTGCGAGTTCGTGCCCGGCCAGAAGTGCTGGGGCGTGAAGGACGTGGACATCTACATGCCCGCCGCCACCCAGAACGACGTGAACATGGACTGGGCTGAGAAGATCGCGGCCTCCGGTGTGAAGTACTACATCGAGGTGGCCAACATGCCCACCACCAACGACGCCCTGGAGTTCCTGAAGAAGCAGGCTCACATGGTGGTCGCCCCCTCCAAGGCCGTCAACGCCGGCGGCGTGTCCGTGTCCGAGCTGGAGATGGCCCAGAACGCCGAGCGCCTGTACTGGACCGCCGAAGAGGTGGACGAGAAGCTGAAGGGCATCATGAAGAACATCTACCACTCCTCCGTGGAGGTGGCCGAGCGCTACGGGCTGGGCTACGACCTGGTGGCCGGCGCTAACATCGTGGGCTTCCAGAAGGTCGCCGACGCCATGATGGCTCAGGGTATCTTCTAAGGACTCTCTCAAAGCAGACAAAGACCCGGGCGTCCCTTGTGGGCCGCCCGGGTTTTAACTTTACAGTTCCACGGCGGTATCAGTGGCAAAAAACCACAGCACCTGCCGGTTAACCGGCCGGCCCAGAATGGCGGACAGGGCCAGACTGTAGGCGTCCAGCTGGGGACGGTACTCCTCTGCCCGCACCTGCTCTCCGCCGGGGCGGACCCGGTCGCTCTTGAAGTCCACCACCGTCACGGCGCCGTCCTCCCCCTCGAACCAGGCGTCAATAACCCCCTGGAGGAGGACCTCCTCCCCCTTCCCCTCGGGGAAGTAATTCAGGGCGGAATCCAGAACGGAGAACTTGAACTCCCGACGGCATTTCTCCCCCGCCGCAGCCATGGCCTGACCCAGAGAGCTAGTCAAAAAGGCGGACAGCCGCTCAGGCTCCACCGCCTCCCGCTGGAGTCTGGTGAGAAATCCCGTCTCCGTCAGCCGGTCCAGCTCCGCGGCTACGGCTTCGGGTGCGCTGTCTCCGTCCAGAGGAAAATACTGCATAGCCAGATGGAGGGCGGTCCCCCGCTGGGCGGGGGTAAGGCCCCGCTCCTCCGCGATGAAATTGGGCCGGGTGATGGGCTGGCCCCGGCGGACGGGCGGAGCGGTCCCCTCCGCCGCCTCCTGGTCCAGGGCACGGCCCTTGATCTGGGTGGCGGTGAGCTTGGAGGGCAGGCAGGCCGCCGGCAGGTGGGGGTAGGTCCAGGCCAGACGGGCGGCCAGACCGTCATCAACGGCCTCTTCCCGGGGCAGGTCGGTGTAATGGTTCTCTACTTTACGTTCCTCTCCCAGTGGGGCTCCGTCCACCCAGCGGATGTCCCAGGCGGGACCAAGGCCCTCCGCCGTTACTTCGGGCAGTCCGGCCAGGGCCCGGAGGGCGTCCCCCTCAGGCCGGGTGAGGGCGTGGAGGAGCACCCAGGCCCCCACGCTCTGCTGCTGTTCCAGGGACAGGGGCGAGATGGGCAGGCTCTCCCCCAGCCGGGCCAGGGCATCCGCTCCTTCGGGCAGAACTGCCGTGAGGATCAGCTTCTCCCGGGCACGAGTCATGGCCACATAGAGCAGCCGCAGCTCCTCGGCCAGCATTTCCCGTTCCAGCCGGCGAGCCACCGCCCGCCGGGCCAAGGTGGGGTACTCCACCATCCGCTCCCGGTCCAGCCCCCGGGGCCCCACCCCCAGCTCCGGGTGGAAGAGCACCGGGCGCATCAGGTCGTCCCGGTTCAGCCGCCGGGTGAGACCGCACACCAGTACCACCGGCTTCTCCAACCCCTTGGAGCGGTGGATGGACAGAATGGACACCCCTTCCCCCTCCCGGCCATTTCCGGCAGAAGCTCCCAGGCGGGAACCGGCCTCCTTCAGCCGGTCCAGCCGCAGGAGGAACTGGAACAGAGTGCGGCAGCCGCTGTCCTCCAGCTGGCCGGCCAAGGCGTATAGGGACAGCAGGTTGCTCTGCCGCTCGCCGCCCCCCTCCATGGCGCCGAAGACACCCAACAGGTTTGTCTTCTCAAAGACATGCCACATGAGCTGGCGGCAGGTGCGGTCCCCCGCGTCGAAGCGCAGCTCCTCCAGATTGTCCAAAAAATCCCGGCACTCCCGATCGCCCTCCGCCGCCGCGTGGGCCACGGCGCTGTAAAAGTCTTCCCCCTTACAGTCCGCCCGCAGCAGGGCCAGCTTGTCCCCGGAGAAGCCGTATACCGGAGAGCGCAGGGCGGCGATGAGAGGTACGTCCTGCCGAGGGTTGTCCACGATCTGGAGAATGGCCAGGGCCACATTGACTTCGGTGGTCTCGAAAAAGTCCTCCCCGCTGTCGGCGGTCCAGGGGACGCCCTCCTCATTGAGGGCCTGGAGATAGTGATGGAGCACCGGGCCGGGACTGCGCAGAAGAATCATTATGTCCGAGGGCCGCAGCGGCCGGAGCCCCTCTCCCTCCTCAATCAGCAGCGGTACATCCAGCAGCTCCCGGATACGCCGGGCGGAAAACCGGGCCTCCAGCAGGTTTTTGTCCTCCTTCTCCCCCTCCTGTTCCCCCAGGAAGGACAGGTCGATGGCGTCCAGCTCCAGGGCGTAGGGGTCATTTTGTCCGTAGGGGCGGCCTGTGGCCGCCCGTTTTTGGTCCTCCGCGCCGGTATCGGGCGGCCACAGACCGCCCCTGCACGATTCCGCCGTTAAAAATACCTTCCCCGGCACCAGCTTCTGGCTGTCGTCGTAGTCCAGCTCGCCGAATTCAGTTGACATAATATTCCGGAACAGGTCGTTGCACCCCTCCAGCACCTGGGGCCGGGAGCGGAAATTTTTGGACAGCACCCGCTTCCGGGGTTCCCCCTCCGCCGCCCGGTCCCCGTCCGGAAAACGGCGGTATTTATCCAGAAAGATGGATGGATCCGCCAGCCGGAAGCGGTAGATGGACTGTTTCACATCCCCCACCTGGAACAGCTTCCGCCCCCCGTCGGAGATAGCGGTGAAGATGGCGTTCTGGACCTGATTGGTGTCCTGGTATTCATCCACCAGCACCTCGTCGAACCGACCGCCCCAGTATTGGGCCAGCTCGGTGGGGTTTCCCTCCCCGTCGGTGAGCAGCTTGACGGCAAAGTGCTCCAGATCGGAGAAATCCAGCAGCCCCCGCCGGGCCTTTTCCCGGGAAAAGGCGGCCTGGAAGTCCAGCACCAGGTCCATCAGCGCCTCCACCACCGGGGCGGACAGGGCCAGCTCGTCCACTTGGACGGCGGTGTCGCTGGAAAAGGGCTCCGCCGCCCTCTCCAGTGTCTTTTTGCACCGGTCCCGGATATTTTTCACCCGCTCCTTGGCCCATTCCGCCCGTTCCTCCTGCAAAGGACCCATGGCCAGCGTCCGCTTCCGTTTCCTTCCCACCGCCGGAAAGGGGATGGGCAGCCGGGAACAGGCCCCGTCCCAGCTCTGCTCCCGGAGAAAGTCCTCTATTCCCTCCAGGACAGCGGAGATGGACGGGGCGTAGTTGCTCTGAAGCAGCTCGTCCTCCCCGCACAGCTCCAGCGCCCGGAGCAGGCGGCCCCGACAGGCCCGGATCTGCCGCCGGGCGTCCTCCAGCAGGGGCGCTCCCCAGGGGGTCTGAGTCAGGTCGGAGATGCTTTCCAACCGCCACAGTTCCTTCTGTTCCTCCAGCCACCGGGCGGGGTCAGGGTGGCTCTGCACCCGGCCGAAGACGTCCACCACGATCTGGGCCAGCCGGCTGTCGTCCCGTCCGGTGGACAGGGTGTCCACCAGCAGGGCAAAAGGGCTGTCCGGAGTCAGGTCCTCATACCGCCTGTCCAGCACCTCCTCCAGCACCTGGGCCATGAGGACGTGGCCCTCTCCCTCGTCGCACAGGCGGAAGTCCGGGTCCAGATTCAGGAGATGGCCGCTCTCCCGGAGGAGAGCGGCGCAGAAGGAGTGGATGGTGGAGATCTGCGCCCGGTAGACTAGGGTGGTCTGGCGGCGGAGATGGCGGTCGTTGGGATGCTCCGCCAGCCGGTCGGACAGCTCCTGGGCGATGCGGCCCCGCAGCTCGGCCGCCGCCGCCCTGGTGTAGGTAATCACCAGAAAGCGGTCAATGTCCAACCCCTCCCCGGTCACCCGGTCCAGCAGCCGCTCCACCAGCACCCGGGTCTTGCCCGACCCCGCCGCCGCCGACACCAGTAGCTCCCCGCCCCGGTCGTCTACTACTTTTCTCTGTTCGTCTGTCAAGGGAAAGGGCATGAGGCCGCCTCCTTTACTCCGTCAATACGCTCAAATACTTTTCAATGCGGATACCGTTGTTCCGCTGGGCCACATCCTGCTCCAGAAAGATCAGCCGCTCCAGCAACTCCACAGCCTTTTGGACCGCCTGGGGCAGGGACCTGCCCTTAAGCAGCTGGCCGGTAAGCAGAGAGGTAAAAATGTCCCCGGTCCCGGGGAAATGGGCCTTGATAAAGCGGTAGGGAACGGTGAAATACCCCTCAGCCTGCCCATCAAATCCCCAGACCACATGCCGGCCTATCTCCTTCTCCTGGCCGCTGGTGACCACCACCGACCGGGGCCCCAGATTCCGCAGGCTGTCCAGCACCCGGCAGGCCTGCTCCGCAGTCAGCAGCTCCTCCCCCTCATACAGGCCGGTGAGAAACTCAGCTTCCGTCAGGTTGGGGACGATCACGTCCGACACGCCGATAAACCGGCGCATGTTGTCCACCGTCTGGCGGGTGGAGCCGTTGTACAGTTTTCCCCCGTCCCCCATGATGGGGTCGGTGACCACCAGGAAGTCCTCCTTCCGCTGACTGTCGATGAAGTCCCGCAGCAGGTCCACCTGATCCGCCGAGGCCAGAAAGCCGGTGGTAATGCAGTCAAACTGAAACCCCAGAGTCTGCCAGACCTGGATGGTCTCCCGCATGTAGGCCGTGGTGTCCAGGACGGAGAACTTTCCGTAGTCGAAGTTATTGGACACCAGGGCGGTTGGCAGGTTGTACACGCTGTGGCCCATGTTGGACAGAATGGGCAGCATCCCCGCAAGGCCCATCTTGCCATAGCCGGGCATGTCGCCGATAATTAAGATATTTTTGCTGTTTTCCATGGATATTACCTCTTGTCAATATTTTCTGTGGTTTTAGTTACCACTCGTCATCCGCCTCAAAATTTTTATAGTAGGCAATAAAGTTTTGCACGATATTCTCTCTGGAATTGACATATTCAGCCTCAACGCCGCCGTTTTTCAGGCTTTCAATCCACTCCCCGTCCACCATGCAGCCCACATCCATATTGATGCCGTACTTGGCCTGCTCCAGGAGTGGGACGTCCGTCACGTCTCCGATGCAGTACAGGTATCCGCACAGCAGCCGGATATACTCCGAGCTGCCCTCCTGAAAATCCTCTATCTCCTGTTCGATCAATTTCCGGATCTCACTCTTAGGAATCGCGGTAAAATCAAATCTGTATTTCCGGATCAGAGCTTCCGCCCTCTGTTCGTTTGTCATACTTCCTCCTTGATCTGCTCCCAAAATTCCTGGGCGCTCACGTGGGGCAGCCAGCGCTTGCAGTCCCCACCCCGGCCCGGCTCGAAGTGACAGGCGGCGGCGTAGTCGCAGAAGCGGCAGGCATTTTTCTCCGGGCCCCGCCAGAAGGGATCGGCGGCGATGCTTCCCCCGGCCAGCTCCTGACAGATGTCCTCCAGCACCCGCTGGACGTGTTTCCCCAGCTTGCCCAGCTGCTCGGCGGAGGCCAGAGCCTCGCCGGTGATCTGTCCGGTGGTCCTGCTCACCCGCAGGGGGAGAAAGCGGTAGCCGTTCTCTCCCCGCTCCTCCATGGCGTCCAGCACCTTGGGGTCGTCCACCACCAGGCCGCTGCGCACCAGCTCCTTATCCACCTTTTTCCGCAGTTCCTCGTCGCTCATGGTCCGGCTGCCCCGGATGATGGCCTCCCGGGCGGGAAGGTAGAGTATCCCCGCCCCCTCCACCGGCAGGCCGTAGAGCTCCCGCCCACGCTCCTCTAAAGTGAAGAGGTAGAGCAGCATCTGCAGCCCCAGGCCGTTCCACACCTCGGTGAGGTCGAAGGTTTTCCGGCCCGTCTTGTAGTCCACCACCCGCAAATTGAGCCGGCCATTGCCGTCCACCCAGCCGTCCACCCGGTCCACAAAGCCGGTGACGCTGATGGTGACGCCGTTGTAAGTCAGCTCAACGGGCGGCAGGGGCAGCTCCTTGTCATCTTTTTTGCTTGTTCCAAAGCCCAGCTCGAAGGAAATGGGCTTGAACTGGGAACTGAGCAGCTCGTCCGCCACGTTGTCCACCACTGCCTGGACCGAGCGGAGCAAACGGCGGAACAGGTACTGGAACCGGGCGGTCTGGTTCTCCAGTCCCCCCAGCTCCTCCGCCATATAGCGGTCCACCGCTTCCTTTGTCAGGCGGCGCAGCTTTTTTTTCCTGCCCTCGTCCTCCATGCCCGGAATGGTGGTCTGAGAAAACATCTCGTCCTGGAGGACATGCTCCAGCACGTAGTGGACAAAGGTGCCGTACTCAGGGGCGGTAAAGCCCGCCGGTTTGCGGGGCTCAGCCCCCAGGCCGTAGCGCATGAAGTAGGAGAAGTGGCAGGACTTATACTTGTCCATCCGGGAGGCGGACATGGCCACCCGCCGGCCATACAGCCGGTCCACCGCCTGTCGGGACAGCCGTCCCCGCTCCCAGGCGGCAGCCCGATCCAGCCGCGCCACCTGATCCCCGAAGCCGGGGAGGGCCTCCAGCGCCCGCCGGGCGGCGATATTCCGCCCCGCCTGCTCCAGGGCGGGCAGGGGGGCCTCCAGCCGGAAGGAACCCTTCAAATCCTCCTCCCGGAGGGGCTTTAAATCGGAAAACAACAGCCGCAGACGGCTTACCAGAAAGCTGGGACGGCGCTCTTCGCCGCCGGGGCCCTGCGTGGGCCAGGTCACCGCCAGCCTCTGGCTGGGCCGGGCGCAAATTTGATAGATGGTTGTCATCTCACGGTAGAGCAGCTCCCTCTGGGACTGGGCCAGCTCCAGGCCGTAGCCCGCCAGGAGGGCCCGGTCGTCGTCAGAGAGCAGGCCGGGGGCTGTCCCTACCTGGGGCAGGGAGGCGTCGTCCGCCCCCAGGAGGAAGAGCGCCTTCACCCGGTGGCCGGTCTGACGGGTGGTCTCCCCCGCCGTCACCCGGTCCAGGGAGACGGGGATGGTGCCCACGTCGTACTGGGACAGCACCAACCGGAAGAGCAGAGTAAATTCCTCCAGCTCCATGGGGGCATCCCCCAGCAGCCGGGCGCACTGCTCCAGCCCGCCGCACAGGATGTCCCACAGCTGCCGGTACTCCTCCGCCAGAGTGGGCCGGTCCCGCCGGAGAAGCAGGTCCACCCGCTCCTCCAGCCGGGCGGGCAGACCGATCTCCTCCAAAAAGGTGTAAAGGGAAACCGCCTGTCCCCTGCCGGTCTTATCCTGATTTTTCCGCAGGGTCTCCAATGGGGCGGATACCTGCCGCCGGGCGCTGTCCACCCGGGCCAGCAGTGCCCGGTCCTCCTCGCTCCACTGCAATCCGTAGCCCTTGGGGTGCCAGGACCAGTCCTTACTCTGAGTCCAGCGGCTGCCCCGAACGTCCCATTTCAGGACGTAGTTCTCCAGCAGGTCCACATCCTCCCGGGGCAGACCGGTGAGCCCGGTTTTTAAGTAGCGGAAGACATCATCGTAGCGGTAGCCTCCCGCCACCGTCTCCAGAGCGGCGGTCACCAAAGCCAGCACCGGCTTTTCCAGGATATCCGTCATGGCGGAGGAGAACACCGGCACCCCGTACCGGCTGAACACCGACTCCACCAGGTCCCGGTAGACTCCGTAGTTCCGGGCCGCCACCCCGATATCCCGGAAGCGATACCCCTCCTCACGGACCAGCCGCAGGATGCGGGCGGCGGTCCACTCCACCTCACTGCGGGGGGTAAACGCCTGAAACAGCTCCACTGTCCCCCCGCAGGGCATGGAGGCGGACTCCTGTTGGGCAAAGAGGGCTCCTTCCAGATAGGCCAGCGGCCCCGCCTTACCGGCAGAGGGAGTGACAAGATGTTCTACCTCACAGGATATCCCCTCCTCCCGGGCCATCCGGAGCAGAGTATTCCCGGTGCGGCGGGCGGGAGAAAATACGCCCGTCCCCCCCTCGTCCTCCTCCAGATGGTCACAGGTGAGGGTGACGGTCATGCTGTGAGCCTGGGCCATCAGCAGCCGCAGCAGCTCCCCCTGCTGGGGGGTGAAGTCGGTAAAGCCATCCAGCCAGAAGTCAGTCCCCTCCCCCCAGCGGCTCTCCCGCAGCTTGATCGCCGCCCGGGTGAGCCGGTCCCGTGGGTCCAGGGCGGTGCGGGCGGTGAGGGCGTCGTACTCCCCGAAAATGAGGCCCAGGTCCCGGAGCTTGTCTCCCTCAGGGCCGGAGGCCTCCTCCCCTGCCTGGATCAGCGTCTCAGGCGGGACCCGGCAGCTTTTCAACTCGTCCGCTGTGGCTATCAGCGAGGCGAGGAAAGCGGGCCGTCTGGAGGGACGGCCATAAATCCTCAGGTCGGCGGCTACACTCTGGACCGCCCGGTACATAAGCAGCAGCCGGCCGCCTCCGTCCAGCTCCTCCTCACCCAGACCGCCGGCGGTCTGAAAGACGCGGTTGGCCAGCCGGCTGAAGGACAGCACCTCCGCCCGGAGGTTGATCTGGGGACCGCCGGCGGCGCACAGAGCCCGCTCCGTTTCGTGGGACATCTGCTCGGGCACCAGCAGCACCTGGGGCCGCTCCCGACCGGCGGTGCACAGCCGGTCCAGCACGGCGGTGGTCTTTCCGCACCCGGCCCGGCCCAATATCAGTTGAAACACAGAGGTCCCCCCCTCTTTTCTATGGTTTGCATCGGCCGCAGGGCTCGTAGCCCTCCAGAACGGCCTGGAGCCGGGAGTAGAACTCCACCCGCTTCTCTTCCTGGATATTTTTCGCAGAGGCACAGTCGGGCAGGTGAAATTTTTTCGTCCCCGCATTTCCGATGTACGTCTGCGGGACGGAATTTCCCGTGGGATTGGTGGCGGTATCCGCCTCTTTCTCTGTGGTAAAGATAACAGCTTTTCCGTCGCTCCGGGCAATGATGTGGCCCTGCATGTCGGTGCGGTAGACCTCCGCGCCCGCGTCCCGGAAGCGGCTGAGCACCTCGCTGGAAGGGTGGCCGTATTTGTTTCCCTCTCCCACCGAGATCACCGCGTATTCCGGCATGACCTCCCGGAGAAACCGGTAGCCAGTGGAGGTATCGCTGCCGTGGTGGCCCGCCTTTAAGACGGTGGCGCTCAAATTCGCCCCGGAGTCGATCAGGTCCTCCTCCGCCTTCGTCTCCATATCCCCGGTAAAGAGGAAGGAGGTCTCCCCATAGTCGATGCGCAGGACAATGGAGGTGTTATTAGTATCGTCATATTCCCGCACCGGGCCCAGGATCTCCACCCGGGCGGAGCCAAGGCTGAATTTGTCGCCCGGCTCAGGGACTGTTAAGGCCTTTCCCTGTTCACCCAGATACTTCACCATATTCTGGAATACTTTAGAGCTGTACTCCGTCACCGGACACAGGGCGGCGTCCACCGCGGTGTAGTTCAGCGCGCCCGACAGGCCGCCGATGTGGTCCTCGTGGGCGTGGGTGGCCACCATATAATCCAGGCGTTTGGCCCCGCGGCGCTCCAGGTAGGAATACACCAGGTCGGAGTCCTCGGCATTGCCGCCGTCGATGAGCATATAGTGTCCGTCACAGATCACCAGGGCGGAGTCCGCCTGGCCCACGTCGATAAAGTGGATCTCAAAGCTGCTCCCCGCCGCTGGAGGGGGCGCGGCCTTCTCCTGCCTGCTGTACAGGACATAGGCCACCGCCAGGGTCAGCATGATAAACAGGAAAATCAGAAGCCAGCCGGACTGCTGCTTTTGTCTCTTTCGGCTCATAACTCACTCCTCCAATTCCTCAGGCAAGGGACGGCGGCGGTGCTCCGCAGGGCCCCATTCGGGCAGGGGCAGCCGCTGCATGGCTCCGAAGGCCCGGGCCTTCAGGCCGGGGTAACGGCCCTGGAGCTCGTAGATCAGCTCCTTGATCTCCTGGCGCTTGGTATTCCCGTCGGCGGGACAGCGGTTTTCCACTACGGGCAGCTCCAGCCGCCGGGCGGTGTTGCGAATGAGATTCTCTCCGCAGTAGAGCAGGGGGCGTACCTGGGTGATCCCCGTCCGATCCAGAAAAGTGACGGGCTGAAAGCAGGACAGCCGCCCCTCGAAGATCAAGGACATGAAGAAGGTCTCCACCGCGTCGTCGTAGTGGTGGCCCAACGCGATTTTAGAGATTCCCCGCTCCTGCAGGGCGGCGTGGAGGGCACCCCGGCGCATCTTGGCGCACATGGAGCAGGGGTTTTTCTCCTTCCGCAGGTCGAAGATGATGTGCTGTATCTCACTGTTTAAGATGGTGTAGGGCACATCCAGCTCCCGGCACAGGGCGGCTATGGGGGAAAAGTCCAAAGGTTCCACCCCGTCGGCGTGGCCCATATCCAAAGTAAAGGCCTCCACCGTGAAGGGAACGGGGTAAAACTCCCGCAGCCTGGCCAGGGCCATCAGCAGCATCAGAGAGTCCTTTCCGCCCGACACCCCCACCGCGATCCGGTCGCCGGGAGCTATCATGTTGTAATCCTCTACGCACCGCCGCGTGAGAGACAGTATCTTATCCATACCGCGCCCTCCCTTGAATACCGGCATTTTACCACAAAGCGCCTGTTTTCCGCAAGTAAAAAATCAAAATCAAACGTGAAATATCAGGAGTATTCGAGCGAAAATAAAAGAAAACAAGAGATAAGAAAGATTTTATTAAAATTTCTCAAAAAATCCGTTGACACCCGGCGGGCGGCGTACTATAATACAACACGCTCCGCTTGTGGAAAAGCTGGGCAGAACGAGCTATCGCAAACCGTTCTGGTTGAGATAAGTAGAGGAAATTGGAGGTTTTACCTATGTCCACGTTCATGGCCAAAAAGGGCAGCATCGAGCGCAAGTGGTATGTGATCGACGCCGCCGGCAAGCCCATGGGCAAGACCGCTGTTATCGCAGCCGACCTGCTGCGGGGCAAGCGCAAGCCCGAATTCACTCCCAACGCCGACTGCGGCGACTTCGTCATCATCATCAACGCCGAGAAGGCGGTACTCACCGGCAAGAAGCTGGATCAGAAGTACTACCGCACCCACTCCGGCTGGGTGGGCGGCCTGAAGGAGACCAAGTACCGCACCCTGATGCAGACCAAGCCCGAGCTGGCTATGCAGCTGGCCGTCAAGGGCATGATGCCCAAGAATTCCCTGTCCCGGGACTCCCTGACCCGCCTGCACATCTACCGCGGCGGCGAGCACAACCACGCCGCCCAGAAGCCCGAGCTCTGGGACGCCGAGTAAGGAGGATTTAGAGTATGTATAAGAGCAAGAAGCCTTATTTCTATGGCACCGGCCGCCGGAAGTCCTCCGTGGCCCGCGTCCATCTGTTTGAGAACGGCACCGGCGCCATCACCATCAACGGCCGCGACATCGACGACTACTTTGGCCTGGAGACCCTGAAGCTCATCGTCCGTCAGCCCCTGGTCGCCACCGAGCAGGTGGGCAAGGTGGACGTGGTCGCCACCGTCACCGGCGGCGGCGTCACCGGTCAGGCCGGCGCGATCCGCCACGGCATCGCCCGCGCCCTGCTGCTGGCCAACGCCGAGTTCCGCCCCGCCCTCAAGGCCGCCGGCTTCCTCACCCGCGACCCTCGCATGAAGGAGCGCAAGAAGTACGGCCTCAAGGCCGCCCGCCGCGCCCCCCAGTTCTCCAAGCGTTAAAAATTTACACGACCCCGGAGCCACTACGGTTCCGGGGTCTTCCCTATCAAGGAGCCATGGCGCCGGAGGTAATTTATGTGGGCAGAAGGCAAGGTAAGGATCGTGGATATCGCCAATGAGCTGGGCGTCAGCACCGCCACGGTTTCCAATGTGATCCACGGAAAAACAAAGAAAATCTCCGCCCGGACGGTGAAACGGGTACAGGAAAAACTGGAGGAGCGGGGCTATATCCCCAATATGGCCGCGACGCTTCTGGCACAGAACAGCTCCCGCATCATTGGGGTCGTGATCAACGACCATGAGAAATATGAGGGCCGGGTGCTGACCGACCCCTTTGTCGCGTCAGCCATCAACTATTTGGCGGACGAAATAGAACGCGGCAACTATTTTATGATGATAAAGAAGACCACCGATCTGATGACGGCGGTTAAATTTGCCTCCATGTGGAACATGGTGGGTATGGTAATCCTGGGCTTCTGTGACCACGAGTACCAGGAGCTCCGCAGCCGCATCCATATCCCCTTTGTCGTATACGACGGCTATTTTGAAAACAGGGGAAGGATCTGCAACCTCCAGCTGGACGACTGGGACGGAGGCCGCCAGGTGGGCGAATATCTGCGGGGCCTGGGACATGACAGGGTCCTCTGTATCTCTGATAACCGGGAGTGTATGGACCGGCAGCGCTATGAGGGCCTGTGCGGCGGTCTGGGCTTTCGGGCGGATCATATGATGGTCCCCATGAAAAAGGAGGAGCGTGACCTCTACTATCGGGAGCGCCTCCACCAATTGCGCCATTACAGCGCCATTTTCGCTGTGTCGGACTACTACGCTGTGGATCTGATCCGCTTTTTGGAAAACTCCGGCGTCAGAGTTCCCGAAGAGATCTCTGTGGTTGGTTTTGACGACAGCGCGATCGGTGAGCAGATGTCCCTTACCTCCATCCGCCAGGACTACAGGGCAAGGGCACAGATGGCGGTCCGTCTGCTGAAACGGATGAGGGAACAGCCCGACTACACCGGGGATTTTACCATCCCCGTCACATTGGTAGAGCGGAACAGCAGCCGGAGGTTACGTCTTTAACCCGGCAGGTTATGCGATTAACCTATTGAAAACACCCGCCTTTCCCGGTATTCTTAATGGGAAGGCGGGTGTTTGTTTATGAAAAAAAGTTCCTTCCTTGTCTCTGTGATCGGAATTGCCGTTCCGGTCGGGCTCCAATCCATGCTGCAATCCTCGTTCTCCATGATCGACCAGCTGATGGTCGGGCAGCTAGGAAGTACGGCGGTGTCCGCGGTGGAGGTGGCTGGACGTCCGGCGTTTGTTTACTCCGTTGTGCTTGGGGCGGTAGCCGCCATTGCCGGAATCATGATTTCCCAATACCTGGGCATGGACGACAGAAGGACAGCGGATCGAAGTCTTTCGGTCAATCTGACCGCGGCCACAGTCCTGGCCCTGCTGTTTACCGCACTGTGCGCTCTGTTTCCGGGACAGATCGTGGGGCTTTTCATCAAGGACGACCCGGCGATCCTGGCCGCCGGCCGAAATTATCTGACCTGCATTTTATGGACCTACCTCCCCATGGGTGTATCCTCTATCCTGGCCGTTATGGTCCGATGCCTGGGCCGGGCTGTCTGGCCCCTGGCCGCCGGCATTGCCTCGGCGGTCGTGAACACCGGGCTGAATTACGGGCTGATATTTGGACATTTCGGACTTCCGGCGTTAGGGGTCACCGGCGCGGCGGTGGCCAGTGTGATCTCTCAGTTTGTCAATATGCTGCTGATGCTGGCCATTTTCTACCTGGTCCGGCTGCGCGGGCAGACGGATTTTCAGTTTTCCCTCTCCCTTGGGGCAGGCGGTTACCGGCAATACCTGATGATGCTGCTCCCTATCCTGATCACAGAACTGCTCTGGAGCCTGGGACAGAATGTGAATACCTTTATCTATGGACATCTGGAACAGGGGGATCTGGCCGCCATGTCCATCACCGGCCCGATTCAGGGGCTGTTCATCGGGGCGTTGAGCGGCGTCTCTCAGGCCGCGGGAATTCTGACCGGCAGGCGGCTGGGCGCAGGCGAATATGAGCAGGCGTATCAGGAGTCCAAAAAGCTGGTGTGGTACGGCCTGGCGGGTTCGCTGATCTTATCGGCACTCCTGATTGGCCTGAGACGGGCCTATGTGCCGCTCTACCATGTGGAGCCCGGCGTGCGGGACACCGCCGCCAGGCTGCTGCTCGCCTTTGCTGTTCTGGCGCCCGTAAAGGTCGCTAATATGATCCTGGGCGGCGGCGTGGTGCGAAGCGGCGGAAAGACCACCTACGTTATGGTGATCGACATGGTGGGCACCTGGCTGGTGGGCGTGCCGCTGGGGCTTATCACCGCTTTCCTGCTCCGCCTGCCTGTGGAATGGGTCTATTTTATCCTGTCCCAGGAGGAACTGGTCAGGCTCGCCATGACCTTGGCCGTGTTCAAACGCAGAGGCTGGATGAACAGGTTATCGTCTTAAATAAAAAGTGCCTGGAAATTTCAACTTCCAGACACTTTACGTCAACAGCGTCCCGGTTGGGCCGTGGCAGTGTTCCCTTCGATATCCCCGATCAGCATGGCGTCTCCAAAGGAAAAAAACCGGTATTTCTCCCGCACCGCCTCCTCGTAGGCGGCCAGGACGTGTTCCCGGCCCGCCAGGGCGGACACCAGCATGATGAGGGTGGACTGGGGCAGGTGGAAATTAGTGATGAGGGCATCCAGCGCTTTGAACCGGTAGCCCGGGTAGATGAAAATATTGGTCCAGCCGGAGCGCTCCGACAGGGTGCCGTCCTCCGCCGCGAAGCTCTCCACCGTGCGGCAGGAGGTGGTGCCCACGCAGATCACCCGGCCGCCTTTTTTCCTGGTCTCGTTGATGGTGTCAGCGGTCTCCTGGCTGATTTGGCAGAATTCCGCGTGCATCTCGTGGTCGGTGATCTCCTCTGCCTTCACCGGCCGGAAGGTGCCCAGCCCCACGTGGAGGGTCACAAAGCAGACCTTCACTCCCATCTCCCGCACCTGTTCCAGCAGTTCCGGCGTGAAGTGGAGACCGGCAGTGGGGGCGGCGGCGGAGCCCACTACCTTGGAATAGACCGTCTGATACCGCTCCTGATCCTGGAGCTCCGCCTTGATGTAGGGGGGCAGAGGCATTCTGCCCAGTTCCTCCAGGATCTCCAGAAAGATCCCCTGATAGTGGAACCGGACCGCCCGCTTGCCGTCGTTCAGCTCCGCTTCCACGGTGGCGGTGAGCTGGCCATCCCCAAAGATGACCTGGGCTCCGGGCTTCAGCTTCCGCCCCGGACGGACCAGGCACTCCCACAGGTCCCCTCCTCTGTCCGTCAGGAGCAGCACCTCACAGGCTCCCCCAGTGGGACGGCGGCCGATGAGCCGGGCGGGCAGCACCCGGGAGTCGTTGAGCACCAGGCAGTCTCCCGGCCGCAGGAACCGGGGCAGGTCGTAGAAATGGTGGTGTCCCACCGCTCCGGTCCGCCTGTCCAGGGTGAGCAGCCGGGAGGCATCCCGCCTCTCCAGGGGAGTCTGGGCGATCAGCTCCTCCGGGAGGTAAAAATCAAAATCCGCAGTTTTCACGGGTGTACTTCCTTATCCTTTCAATTTGTATCCCCGCCGGCCGGCGGGAATACATCCTCAATAGCGGGTAATATGAACGCCGGGGAAATAGAACGTGACGATCTCATCGTACCAGAAGCCCCGGTTAGCCATGGCATAGGCCCCCCACTGGCTCAGCCCGATCTGGTGGCCGTAACCGCTGCCCTCAAAGATGTAGCTGTTTCCTGAGACTGTCACCGTCCCCGCTCCGGGCTGAGGGGCGGTCTCTCCTTCGCCTTCCCCTCCTGTTTCCAGCGGGGATACCGAGCCAGAGCCGGAGATGACATAGGGGCTCCCCCCAATCTGGGACACGGTGCCGGAGCCGGATATGACATATTTTCCCTCCAGGCCGCCGGGGGCCGACCCTCCGTTGATGGCAATGTCCGCGCCGGAGGGCTTGGGCTCCTGCCCCTCCCCTGTACCCGAGCCGTTGACGGTAAAACGGATGGCGTACACCCCGAACCGGCTCCGGATATCCTTCGCACTGACGGTATTGCTCTGGCCGTTGGTCCAGTGGATCACCACCTGGATCACGTTGCCCTGGGGGGAGTAGGTCAGCACCAGATGGTCCACCGAGGTCCCCGTGCCCAGGCCCTGGCCCCGGAGGCGCTCGGTCAGCTGGGCGGCGGTATAGCTCACCGTCCAGGAGGAGAGGGAGTTCTTGCTGTCCGCGTCGGCCTCGTAGGGGTCGATCACCCCCCGGAGATAGGGGTGCTCGGTGGCGGTGTTGGTCCCCCACACGTTTTTGGCGTCCTCGCTGGCCCCGCCGAAGCTGGAGGAGTAGGGAGTTTCGGCCAGCCTGCCGTTGTACATAGCCACCATGCCGGCGGTCTCATCCACTGCCCTCATGCTGACCTCGCTGGGGCCGTAGTCAGTCCGCTTGCTGCCCATGCCGTGGTAGACCTGACAGCCGGTGGAGGTGCAGATATCAAAGCCATAGCTGCCGTGCTTGTTGAGATATTTCAGTACATAGGTCCGGGCGCATACAGCCTGGGCCTTCAGGGCCTCCAGAGGCCAGTTGCGGCCCATCTCATAGCAGATAACCCCATCTACATAATCCTCCAGCGGGAGCACGTTCACCACCGTCAGATTCCCGCCGTTCCGGCGGAAATACTGAAAGCCCCCCCGGTACTTGTAATCGGAGAACCAGGTGCGGGTCTCCCCCGCCCCGGTGACGTCGGGCTGAATGGCCAGCTTTCCCGACTCCCCGCAGTCGTACTGGAACAGGATCTGGCTGGTCCCCGTCTTGACCACGCTCATGCCGTAGGAGCTGGTTCCCACCACGGCGCCGTCAATTCCGGACGCCTGGGCAGCCTCTTTGGAGGGATACGCCCCCACCCGGACCTGATAAGCCCCGTCGATCCAGGCTACAAAGCCGCCTACGTGCCGCACCGCCTCGGCGGACGCCTCCTGGAAGCTGCCGAAGGTTCCCGGGACCTGGATGTGGTAGCAGCCCACCTGGATATCGCTGGTGATGGAGGAGGAGTAGGTCTTCTTTCCGTTCACCGTGCCGTAGCAGAGATTCTGGGTCTTGAGCACCGCCACCTGGATGGTCTTGTCGTCGGTGCGGGCCAGCTCCACAAAGTTCAGATTACCGTCGTAGTAGCCGAAGCGGTAACCAAAGCCGTATCCGGCGCTGTTGTTGTTCTCCAGGTGGGCGGCCTCCAGCTCTCCTACGGCCACATGGCTGTTGGAGGAGGCCAGCCCCACCCGGATCATTACGTCGCCCCCGTCGTTGACCGTCGCCGCACCCGCCGGGGGGACGGCCAGGCTCAGCGCCAGAACGGCGGCGGCAAGCTGCATAAATCTTTTACCCATAGTATACTCCATTTCTCCGCTTTCCCTCGATGATTTCTATTGACAACAGGGCCGGGCCCGTGGTAGGATAGCTGCAATATGGAGGGTTGCGGCCTGCTTTTTGCAGATTGCCCTCCCCGACATTATAGTACAAAATCAGCCGCTTGAAAAGCCGCTGATTTATTTTTTTCAAATCACACTTTTTCCCGTTCAAACTCAACTATTTTTATGCCGGAACATAGAATGTCCCGGAAAGATGATGGAGGTCGATTCAAAATGGAAAAATATAAGGTAGGCATTATCGGCGCCACCGGCATGGTGGGCCAGCGCTTCGTCACCCTGATGGAGAATCACCCCTGGTTCCAGCTCACCGTTCTTGCCGCCAGTCCCCGCTCCGCGGGAAAGCCCTATGAGGAGGCGGTGGCCGGCCGCTGGGCCATGAAGTCCCCCATTCCGGAGGAGGCCAAAAAACTGGTCGTCATGGACGCCCAGGCCGACGTGGAGAAGATCGCGGGCATGGTGGACTTTGTCTTCTGCGCCGTGGACATGAAGAAGGAGGAGATCCGCGCTCTGGAGGAGCAGTACGCCAAGGCCGAGTGCCCGGTGGTGTCCAACAACTCCGCCAACCGCTGGACCGACGACGTGCCCATGGTGGTGCCCGAGCTCAACGCCGATCACATCAGGATCATCGACGCCCAGCGAAAACGCCTGGGCACCAAGCGGGGCTTTATCGCCGTCAAGTCCAACTGCTCCATCCAGAGCTACGCCCCCCTCCTCACCCCCCTGATGCAGGCGGGCTACGACATCGAGAAGGTACTGGTCTGCACCTATCAGGCCATCTCCGGCGCGGGCAAGACCTTCGAGCGCTGGCCCGAGATGGTGGATAACCTCATCCCCTACATCGGCGGCGAGGAGGAGAAGAGCGAGCAGGAGCCCCTGAAGGTCTGGGGCCGCATTGAGGGTGATAAGATCGTCAAGGCCGACGGCCCCGTTATCACCGCTCAGTGCCTCCGGGTGCCCGTCTCCGACGGCCACACCGCCGCCGCCTTCGTCACCTTCAAGGAGGGCAAAAAGCCCACCATTGAGCAGATCAAGGAGATCTGGAAGAACTTCAAGGGCCGGGCTCAGGAGCTGGATCTCCCCTCCGCCCCCAGGCAGTTCATCCACTACTTCGAGGAGCCCGACCGGCCCCAGGCCCACACCGAGCGGGAGCTGGAGGGCGGCATGGCCATCTCCGCCGGACGCCTCCGTCCCGACACCCAGTACGACTACAAGTTCGTAGGTCTGAGCCACAATACCCTCCGGGGCGCCGCCGGCGGCAGTGTCCTGCTGGCCGAGCTGCTGTGCGCCGAGGGGTATATTGAGCGGAAATAATGCAAATTCAATATACAAAATGGCAGACGCGGCGAAGAAGTTTGCTGGACCAAAAGCATCTGTCCACCGGAGTTCTGATAAAAGCCTGTTCCAGGCTGAATCTAACCTGGCAAATATATAATTTAGCAGAGGACGCAGAACAGGGAAAGTTTTATTTTCGGCTGGTCGTCCCTAAAGGGTGCAGATTTAGTCCAGAATTGAAGCAATTTTTAAAAGAGCATAAACATACGACCGTAAAAAGGGTGGACCGATAGATGGGGCTGTATCTTTGTATATTTGATGAATGCAACGAAGATATCTGCGGTGTAGAAGTTGGGCTTTATCAATATTTTGGAGATTTCAGAGATACGGTCGCTAAGTATACGGATAAAGGTTTCGTTTCCAAACTTCTAAATCGTAATCATAAAAGATTTTCCTCCCAAATGCCGACTTTATTAAACCATTCCGACTGTGACGGCAACTGGAGTGTCCGTGACTGCAAGCTGCTGAAAGCGGAACTGGAAGAAATTAAGCAGGTATTTATTGAAGAACCTCCCTCTCCCAAAATCATTGCTTCTAAACAAGATGTCTTTGATTTCTTCGGAATAAAGCCCCAGAATCTGTTTGAATGCTTTGTGGATTCGGATTGTGAGTTTCTGATTGACAGGTTAATGGAATTATGTGACCTGGCTATAGAAAAAAACAGACCAATCATGTTTCAATAATTTTATCTTACCAGAAAGGAAGTACTTTATATGAGAACTCCCGTCTTTACCGGCTCCTGTCCCGCCCTGGTGACCCCCTTTGACGCCAACGGGATCATCAACTACGAGGCTTTCGGCAAGCTCATCGACGCCCAGATCGAAGCCGGCGTGGACGCGGTGTGCGTCTGCGGCACCACCGGCGAGTCGGCCACCATGTCCATCCGGGAGCACATCGCCGCCGTGGAGTTCTGCGTCAAGCGGGTGGACCACCGGGTGAAGGTCATCGCCGGTGCGGGAAGCAACGACACCTCCGCCGCCGTCTACCTGTCCCAGCACGCCCAGGACTCCGGCGCCGACGCCCTGCTCCACGTCACCCCCTACTACAACAAGGCCAGCCAGACCGGCCTCATCAAGCACTACGAGTACATCGCCGACCGGACCGAGCTGCCCATCATCCTCTACAACGTGCCCAGCCGCACCGGCGTGTCCTTCACCGCCGACACCTACAAGGTGCTGTCCGCCAACCCCAAGATCAACGGCGTGAAGGAGGCCAGCGGCAACTTCTCCCTCCTGGCCCACACCCGCTACCTCTGCCCCGACGACTTCTACATCTGGTCGGGCAACGACGACCAGGTGGTGCCCATGATGGCCCTGGGGGCCAAGGGCGTCATCTCGGTGGCCTCCAACATCATCCCGGAGGTCATGCTGAAAATGAGCCACCTCTGCCTGGAGAACGACTTTGAGGCCGCCTCCCAGCTCCAAATCAGGTACATGGACCTGATCGACGCCCTGTTCTGCGAGGTCAACCCCATCCCCATCAAGGCGGCCATGAACCTGATGGGCATGGAGGCCGGCCCCCTGCGCCTGCCCCTGTGCGACATCTCCGACAAGAATCTGGCCGTCCTCCGCGCCTCTATGGAAAGAATGGGACTGCTAAAGTAAGGAGTTTTCCGCTATGCTGAAGATAATCATTTCCGGCTGCAACGGCCACATGGGCCGGGTGGTGGCCGGGCTGTGCGAAGCCGATCCCAATTTGGAGATTGCCGCCGGCTTCGATGTGCTGGGGGCGGCTGACCGGGACTTCCCCGTCTGCACCTCCCCGGCTCAATTCACCGGCGAGGCAGACGCGGTAATCGATTTCTCCTCCCCCGCCGCCCTGGACGGCCTGCTGGAGTTCGCCAAGTCCCGGAAGATTCCCCTGGTGCTGGCCACCACCGGTTACACCCCGGAGCAGGAAGCCCAGGTGGGGGCCGCCGCCTGTGAGACGCCCATCTTCCGCTCCGCCAATATGTCCCTGGGCATCAATGTGCTGCTGGAGCTGGTGAAAAAGGCCGCCTCCGTCCTGGGGGACAGCTACGACATCGAGATCGTGGAGCGTCACCACCGCCGGAAGGTGGACGCCCCCTCCGGCACCGCCCTGATGATCGCCGAAGCGGCGGCGTCCTCCTGCGGTCACGAGACGGAGTATGTCTACGAGCGCCACTCCACCCGCCACCCCCGGGACAAGAAAGAAATCGGCATCTCCGCCGTCCGGGGGGGCACCATCGTTGGGGAGCACGAGATCATCTTCGCCGGCCACGACGAGATCATGGAGATACGCCACACCGCCCTCTCCCGGGAGATCTTCGCCCAGGGAGCGGTGGAGGCCGCCAAGTTTATCGCCGGTGTGGATAAGCCGGGGCTGTATGATATGAGCTATCTCGTGAAATGAAAAAACGCCTTTGCAACAGCAGAGGCGCTTTTTTTAAAGGAGTTTACTATGATGATATGCCCCTTTTGTGGAGAAGGTCCTATCTATGAAGCGGTCGTAAAAGAAAATCTGGAGACCATCTATATTTGTGCCGAATGTGATACTGTGTGGAAACAGATAAGGCAAGATACCGAAGTCACAAATTTTGCGAATTACATGAGAAAACTGAAGAAAGCCGCACTATGGAGCGAATTGGAGCTTATTTCCATTGTTTGAACGGCCAAACTCTACGGAGCGGCGATTGCGTTTTTCTCAAAAACCTGTTACCCTGATTTCGGAGGTGGGGACACATGGACCAGATCAAAACCGGACAGCTCATCCGCACTCTGCGCAACCAAAAAGGACTGACCCAAAGGGCGCTGGCCGAGGCCGTCGGCGTGGGCGACAAGGCTGTCAGTAAATGGGAGCGGGGTCTGGGCTGCCCCGACGTGTCCCTCCTTCCAGAAATTTCAAGGGTTTTGGGCGTCGGGCTGGAGGCATTGCTCTCCGGAGCGCTGAACGCCAATGACCAGGAAAGAGGACATATGAAAAAACTGAATTTTTACGTCTGCCCCGAATGCGGAAACCTCATCACCTCCGCGACTGCGGCGGGCGTGTCCTGCTGCGGCAGGACGCTGCTCCCCCTGCAGCCCCAGAAGCCGGAGGAGCCGCTGTCGGTGGAAAAAATCGACGACAGTTGGTTTGTCTCCTCCCCTCACCCCATGACCAAGGAGCACTATGTCTCCTTCGTGGCCCTGCTCACCGGGGATACTCTGTTTCTCCGCCGGCTCTACCCCGAGTGGGATTTGCAGACCCGCATCCCCGCCTTTGGACACGGAATCTTGCTGTGGTACTGCACCCAGCACGGACTGTTCCGGCATATTATTTGAGGAGTGACGCACCATGCCCAACCAATTCATCCGCACCCGCCTGCTCATTGGGGACAAGCCGCTGGAGCGGCTGAACAGAACCAAAATCGCCGTCTTCGGTGTGGGGGGCGTGGGGGGCTACGCCGTTGAGGCGCTGGCACGGTCAGGCGCAGGCGCTTTACACCTTTACGACGACGACACCGTCTCCGAAAGCAACCTAAACAGGCAGATCGCCGCTCTCCACTCCACCCTGGGACAACCCAAAGCGGAAGTCATGGCCCGGCGGGTACGGGACATTAACCCGGACTGTCAGGTGGAGGCTTTCCGCCTGTTTTACCTCCCTCAGAATGCGGACGAAGTGGATTTGACACAGTATGATTACGTGGTGGACTGCATCGACACTGTAACCGCTAAGCTGGAGCTGGTGACAAGGTGTACCACCTTACAGGTTAAAATTATCTCTGCCATGGGTACTGGAAATAAATTTGACCCCTCCACCCTGGTGGTCACCGACATCTCCAAGACCCAGGGCTGCCCTCTGGCCCGCACCATGCGCAAGGAGCTGCGCAAGCGGGGGATCAACCATCTCAAGGTGGTCTACTCCACCGAACTGCCCACCTCTCCCCTGGCCTCCGTAGACTACGAACCTCTAGAGACCACCGACACCCGCCCTGGCTCCGCTGCCCGGCGGGATACGCCGGGTTCCACCCCCTTCGTCCCCGCCGCCGCCGGCCTGCTGCTGGCCTCTACGGTTGTCCGGGAACTTGGTCAATTTTAAACACCAAAACAGTGCCGGCCCAATGGACCGGCACTGTTCGTATTTTTCGGAACATTTCAGATATACTAGAAGAAAAACGAAGTTTTTTGCAGAGTTTTTTCTTTTTGTTCTTTTCTTTATTCAAAAAAGAAAAGAACAGCAAGGAGGAATGAACGATGAGCCTGATTGCCTGTACAGACCCCTGTGTGTATCAAAAGGATGGCTACTGTTCTCTGTCCCGTGCGGCCTCGCCGGGGGAGCCGGGACAGTCTCAATGCGTCAATTTTGTGCCCGTCCATCCCTCACAGCAGGGCAGCCATGGCCTCCCGGATGTTGGCCACCCGAATCAACTCTAGCCCCTCCGGGACCACCAGCTTGCCCTGGGTCCGTTTTGGAATCATGCATTTTGTAAAGCCTAACCGCTTTACTTCCGCAAGCCGCTGCCCCAAGGCGCTGACCGCCCGGAGCTCACCGGTGAGGCCCACCTCCCCGATGGCGGCCAGGTCGTTGGGAACAGGCCTGTCCCGAAAACTGGAGGCCAAGGCCAGTACAGCGGCCAGGTCGGCGGCGGGCTCCTCCAGATACAGCCCGCCGATGACGTTGACATAGGCGTCGCAGCCGCCCACCATCAGGCCGCCCCGCTTCTCCAGCACCGCCAGCAACAGCATGGACCGGCTGTAGTCAAAGCCGTTGCTCACCCGACGGGGGTTGCCCAGGCTGGAGGGCACCACCAGAGCCTGAATTTCCGCCAGCACCGGCCGCACCCCCTCCATCACACAGGTGACGCAGGTGCCGGGGGCGTCGGTGGGCCGGCCGGCCAGCATGGCCTCGGAGGGATTGGGTACCTCGGTAAGACCCACGTCCTCCATCTCAAAGACGCCGATCTCGTTGGTGGCTCCAAAACGGTTTTTGGCTGCCCGGAGGATGCGGTAGGCCATGTGCCGCTCCCCCTCAAAGTAGAGAACGCAGTCCACCATGTGTTCCAGCACCTTAGGGCCGGCGATGGAGCCTTCCTTGTTCACGTGGCCGATGACAAAGACGGTGACGCTCTCCCCCTTAGCCAGCTGCATCAGTGTCAAGGTACATTCCTTTACCTGGCTTACGCTGCCCGGGGCAGAGGTCACGTCCCCGTGGTACAGGGTCTGGATGGAGTCCACAATCAGCACGTCGGGCCGGAGCTGGTGTACCGCGTCCACCATGTTCTCCAAATTGGTCTCCGCCAGCAGATAGAGCCCCTCGCCCCGCACCCTCAGCCGCTCCGCCCGGAGCTTGATCTGCCGCTCCGACTCCTCGCCGGATACATACAGCACCTTGGCGAAGCGGCACAGGTTGTCGCAGATTTGCAGCATCAGGGTGGACTTGCCGATGCCCGGCGCGCCCCCCACCAGCACCAGAGAGCCCTTTACCGCTCCCCCGCCCAGTACCCGGTCCAGCTCCCCCATGCCGGTAGCGAAGCGCAGCTCGTCGGTGGTCTCCACCTCCTTCATGGGCCGGGGGCGGTTGATGGCCACTCCCGTCACGGAGCCGCCCTTTACCGGCGCGGACCGCTTGGCGGGCTTCTCCGCCGGCTGCTCCACGATGGTGTTCCACGCCTTGCAGGCCGGGCACTGGCCCGCCCACTTGGGCAGCTCGTTGCCGCACTCGGTGCAGTAAAATAGGGTTTTTGCTTTCATGCCCTGGTCTCCTTTTTCGATACATAGAAATATAGATATTTATCCAATAAACGGAAATTTAATCTTTCTTGTTCAGTTTCCATCGGGATAGTACAATCAAAACAGTCCCAATCACGTATGTCGGCCAATACAAAAAACTGTACATAAATAAGTACTCCAAAAATGATATTTTATGAAACGCTTCTCCACCGCTGTCAAGCAGACTGCTGACAAAGCAGAACCCTAATGCTGATAAAAACGGAACAGTTCCTACAATCAATAAAAATTTCCATATTTGTTTTCTTGGTTTCATTTCTTTTTCAGCCCCTCTTAAAACTCCACTTTTGATTCTGATTTTACCACAGAACCATCCCAGATTCAAGGGGCGGTCAGCCAGGCGGCAGCGATGACGGCGGACAGCTTGCGCTGGTAGTCCTCGTCCCGGAGGAGGGCCTCCTCCTTCGGGTTGGTGAGAAAACCGCACTCGATGAGGACGGCGGGACAGGTGACGTGGTTCATGATATAGACGGTATCGGGAATCCGCTTGACAGCCCGCTCGTTTTCCGGCTGGAGGGCGGCTTTTATGCTGTTCTGGAAGTGTTCGGCCAACGGCTGGGACCCTTCCGTGGGGGCGTAAAAGACATGGGCGCCGTGGTAGCGGCTGCCGGGATAGGTGTTCTGGTGGATGCTGAGCAAAGTGCCCCCCTCCACCGCCTCAATGGCCGCAACCCGGTTTTTCAGGTCGGACCGCTTCTTCTCCCGCAGGGTGTTGGCATCACCGTCGTGAAGGGAGACATCCGTCTCCCGGAGCAGGATGGGGTCCACTCCGTACAGTCCCAGCACATCCCGCAGTTTGAGCACAATAGCCAGGTTGATCTGGCTCTCCGGCACTCCGGTCAGGGAAACCGCGCCCCCATCCTCCCCACCGTGGCCGGCATCCAGCACCAGCGGGCCGGTCCGCTGTATCACCGTCGGCTCCATGGCCGGCTCCATCATGCTGTTCAGCCGGCTCAGGGTCAGCACCAGCAGCGCCGCCGTCATCACAAGCGCCCCGGCCAGCGCAATTCCTTTTTTCAATATGACCACCTCCTCCCTATCCTATGGAGACCGCCTTGTCCGGTATGCGTGTACCCATCGGCGGCCGGACTCATAGAATGGTCTGAGGGGGATGCTGCGCGCTCCCCGCGCCCGTCCTCCTTGTATCGAATGAAGGAGGGAATTTCCCTTGTTTATGGAAAATAACACCGGCACCCAGCCCACCGCCACCACTCCTGGCGGGACCTCGGCCAGCTGCCCCGACTCCAATGGCACCCTGCCGTCCTGCGCCGGACTGGCGGTACCCTATGTACCTTTTCAGCAGAACAACCCACAAAAGTACGCCCAGACCGAGGCGCTGAGCAACGGCACGCTCTTTCCCGGCCTGAATCTGCCTTTCCGCCTGGCGGTGGAGGGCTCCTCCCTGCCCGCCACCCCCCTGGCCGAGCTCCAAGCCCTGGAGTTCGTGGTGCTGGAGCTGGGCATCTATCTGGATACCCACAAGGACGACGCCGAGGCCTTCAAGCTGTTCAAGCAATTTTCTGCCATGGAAAAGGCGGCCAAGGCGGCCTATGAGTCCAAATACGGCCCCATCACCAAGGAGACCGCTGCCGCAGGCGACAGCTATCAGTGGCTGTCTGACCCGTGGCCTTGGAATTTTGCGCAGAATGAGGTGAAATAAATGTTCCATTACGAAAAAAAGCTGCAATTTCCAGTAAAAATCGCCACGCCCAACCCCAAGCTGGCCGCCTTTATTATCAGCCAGTACGGCGGCCCAGACGGCGAGCTGGGCGCCTCCATGCGCTACCTGTCCCAGCGGTACTCCATGCCCTACGCCGAGGCCAAGGGGCTGCTCACCGATATCGGCACTGAGGGTTCGTTCTGGGCCTTGCGCAGATTTTCCAGTACAAAGACCCATTTTTGCGGCAAAAGGTTGAGAAAAACCTCCACTTTTCGGTCCTTATGTACCACCATGCGGTCCAGGACATTTTTGTAAAGCACCTCGCTGTCCGCCTTGCCATTGACAATCTCCGTCACCTGACGGCTCACATCCTCCCTCATCTGATCCGTTTCATAGGTGACGCATTCTCTTCCCTGAGCCGCCTCAAGCCGCTTTTGTAGTGCCTCCAGCTCCCTATCGTACCGCTGGTTGACCAGCTGCATCTCCTCTTTCGTGATCTGCTTGGAGAAGAAGGCGTCTAGTACATCGGCTTTCTTTTGCTTCAGCTGGCTGATTTCATATTCCAGTTCCTCTGCCCTGTCCGTGTTTTCCTCCTCACCTATCTGAATTGCTTCTAAAGCCAGAACAGTGACATTTTGGATGATCCCATCCCTGTCTATCCGCAGTGTGGCCAGGGATTGTTGAAGAATATCCATCGCCAGCTCATCACGCAGGAGCTTGCCTACGTCGCAGCCTACCTCGTTGCCCTGAGCGTCGATCCGTTTCTGTCCCTCCGACGTGGCAGTGTAGCAGCTCCAGCGCTTGTAAAGGGAACCATCCTTACGGCTTTTCTTCCGGGAAACGAAGCTGGCCCCGCACTCCCCGCACTTGATTTTGCCGCTGAACACATAGCGGTTGGAGTGTCCCGCCCCCAATTCCCCATTGCGGCTCCGCTTTTTCAGCTCCCGTTGGACGGTATCCCACAGGTCCCGGTCAATGATCGGCTCATGGTGGTCCCGTATAATCACCAGTTCCTCCTCCCCGTGGTTGTATTTCTTGGCGTGGCTCAGGTAATCCGGCGTGATGGTCTTCTTTTGCACCAGGTCTCCCACATATTTTTCATTCTTGAGAATTTTAACGATGTGGGTGTTGGACCATTTCGCATTGCCGCTATGTGTTCGATACCCCGCCTCCCGAAGCTCCCGAGCAATAACAGTAGTTCCCTTTTTCTCTATACCATATTTGTAGAAGATCAGCCTGACGATCTTCGCACCCTCCGGATTTACTGTCAGGCAACCATCCTTTACATCATAGCCCAAGAGCGATCTTCCGAACACTACCCCCTGCTCCATCCGCCGGGTCTGTCCCCACTTCACGCGGGTCGATGTTTTTCTGCTCTCCTCCTGGGCAATCGATCCCATGATGGACAGCCGGAGCTCAGCGTCCGGCTCCAGGGTGCTGATTCCGTCGTTCATAAACAGAACACCTACTCCCAACGCTTTCAGCTCTCGGGTGTAGGTGATGGTGTCCAATATATTTCGAGAAAAACGGCTGACCTCCTTGGTAAGGATCAACTGAAATTTTCCCAAATGGGCGTCGGCAATCATTCGATTGAAGGCGGCTCGTTTCTTCGTCGACGTTCCGGTGATTCCTTCGTCGGCATAAACTTGGTACAGTTCCCAATCTGGCTGGCGGTCGATGTACTCCTTAAAATATCGCTGTTGGCTCTCAAATGAATTGGCCTGGTCATCCCGGTCTGTCGACACGCGGCAGTATGACGCTACTTTTATCATGGTATTATTCACCCCTTTGTTTTTGTGCTGACTGGTGCGGCACACACAATATACCGCACCAGTCGTCAAAAGTCTATTACTTTTTAGAATTGTTTCAACTGTTTTTTTAGCTTTTCTTCTGCATATCGATACTGCATTTCATTTAGTACACCTTTGTCCTTCAGCGTCAGCAGAACGGCTCTTTGATACTCAAACAAGAACTGGCTGTCGGTTTCTTTCGTGATCTCCCGGTCATTCTCGATATCAAGCAACCGCGCCTGCTCTGCCATCCTGCCACTCCCCTTTGTTCCAAGGGTATGCATAGGACAAGCCTGCTTTGATTAATTTTCCCCTTTCTTATTCTATTTTCATGTGACTGTTATTCTGGCCATTATAAAATTTCATTTTGTACCTCCTATTACAATATAATTTGGTTGGAACCCCTGGCAGCCAGCCGGGGGTTTCGTCC
>CANSSJ010000003.1 GCA_947649625.1 uncultured Bacillota bacterium
GGATGGGCCGGGTGTTCACCCCGTTGGACACGGAGGCGGGCACGTTGGCGTAGTAGACATGTCCCTGCCAGGCGGGCATGGGGGGCAGGTCGGACTCCTTCTTGGCGGCGGGGGCAGCGGGAGCCGCGGCCTTCTTGGCGGGGTCCGCCTTCTTGGGGAAGCCGGCCTCCCGGTCCTTGAAGAAGGCCATAGCCACCTGGGGGAATGCGATATAGCTCAGCACGTCCTCGTCGCTCCTGGCGGTGGCGCCCAGCTCGGCCTTGGTCTTCTCAAACTCGGGGGCCAGGGAGTCGGCAAAGCGGCCCTCCACCACGGGGGTGTCGCCCAGGATCTTCTTCTGGATGTCGGGATCAATGGGGGCGGGGGTGCGGC
This sequence comes from uncultured Bacillota bacterium, assembly GCA_947649625.1. Lineage (GTDB taxonomy): Bacteria > Bacillota > Clostridia > Oscillospirales > Oscillospiraceae > Lawsonibacter. Next base: position 373 of record CANSSJ010000003.1, read on the forward strand.
CGTACTCGCCCCGGCAGTAGGCCTTGATCTCCTTGCCAACCACCTTGTACCGCTCGCCGGCCAGCACGTTCTGCACGGCCTGCGAGCCCACCATCTGGCTGGTGGGGGTGACCAGGGGAGGATAGCCCAGGTCGGCCCGGACCTTGGGGGTCTCGGCCAAAGCCTGGTCCAGCTTGTCGATGGCGTTCATCATCTTCAGCTGGGAAATCAGGTTGGACAGCATGCCGCCGGGGATCTGGTAGTTGAGGCACTGGGTGTCGGTGGCCATGGAGATGGGGTCCAGGGTGCCGTCCTTGATGAAGTCGGCCCGGACGCCCTTGAAGAAGTCGGCCATCTTAATCAGCACCTTGTCATCCAGGTCCACCTGATAGCCCAGGGAGCGCAGGGCGTAGGCCAGGGTCTCGGTGGCGGGCTGGGCGGTGCCGCCGGACATGGGGGAGATGGCGGTGTCGATGACGTCGGCGCCCGCCTCGACCCCCTTCAGGCAGGTCATGAAGGCCAGGCCGGTGGTGCAGTGGGTGTGGATGACCAGGGGCAGCTCGGGCACGGCGTCCTTGATGGCGGACACCAGGTCGTAGGACTCCTTGGGGCCCATGATGCCGGCCATGTCCTTGATGCAGATGGACTTGACGCCCATCTTCTGCAGGTCCTTCACCATCTGGACGTTCTTCTCCAGGGTGTGGACCGGGCTGGTGGTGAAGCAGATGGTGCCCGAGGCGTGGGCCCCCTGCTTGACGGTCTCGTCGATGGCCACTTCCAGGTTGCGGGCGTCGTTCAGGGCATCGAAAATGCGGATGATGTCGATGCCGTTCTTTACGGAGTACTCCACAAATTTACGCACCACGTCGTCGGGATAGTGCTTATAGCCCAGGATGTTCTGGCCGCGCAGCAGCATCTGCAGCTTGGTGTTGGGCATCTTGGCGCGGATCTTCCGCAGCCGCTCCCAGGGGTCCTCCTGGAGATAGCGCAGGCAGACGTCGAAGGTGGCGCCGCCCCACACCTCGGCGGAGTAGTAGCCGGCCTTGTCCATGGTCTCCAGAATGGGCTCAAACTTGCTGTAGGGCAGTCGGGTCGCGATGAGGGACTGGTTGGCGTCGCGCAGGACGGTTTCGGTAAAGCCTACTTTTCTTTTGCTCATAATTTGTTCAACCTCCATATTGCTCCCGGTCGCAAACTTCGGGGGGTTAATTTGCCCCTTGGGGCGGACGTTTCAGTCGCTTGTTCTATATTTTAGTATAATCCTGCCCAGAAAGCAAGCCCCCTGCGAGGAATATTCTGGCCTTTTTTCTGCTGTTTCTTGTGCAAAAATGCGGAGGTATTTTCTGTCCCGCAGGTGGAAATCTTCCGCTCCCTGTGGTAAACTCATCCACACAGGGGCCGCGGGAAAGACAAGACCGTTCTGTGAGGAGGACAAATTATGGGTCTGGCTTATTTTTTCATCCTTGTCACCATTGCCGGTTCAGCGGGAATGGCCATCCTCCTGCTGATGATCACGCATACACTCTGGAGCCGCCGCCGCCGGCTATTGGCGGTCATCTTTTTGATTCCGGCCGTACTCTGTGCCGCCTGGGCGCTCTATATACTGGTCATCTTTTTGCGGGAACCGCCCTGGGCCTTCCATTTCTAGTGTTCCCTCTTCCCCTCGCATAGACCGTGCCATAAGCAAAGGCCTGGACTCCGGGACCGCAAAAGCGCCACAGCGGCTGTGAATATCCGCTGTGGCGCTGAATCATTCCTTTATCTGACTTCCCCGGACACAGTGGCCCGTCACCGGTCGCTGCTGTCATCGTCGCTGGCGTGACAGGCCTCGTAGTTGAAAATCAGGTCATCAATATCCCGGTCCTCCCGGACCTTGGACCAGATGCTGTTCGTTTCCCGTTTGGGCATCGTCATAGGTGCCATCTCCTTTCTGTCATTGCTGAAAAATGGGTATAAAAATACCACCGCCTGCGCCGCAAACGATGGAGAAAAAACGTGATCAGGCCGGTCAGCCGCACACAATACGCTCCACTCGCCTGCAGGCAAAGAGTCCCCCCTGAGTAACATAACGCTGTTGCATCTTCACCCACCTCTTTCTCTACAGAATCTCCGCCAGCTGGGGGACGCCAAAAAGTTTCCCCTTCCGGCCTTTATTATCGTAAACCAATCAGGGCTGTTTGTCAAGGGGATTTTGCAATTTTTTATAAATTTACTTTCAGTTTTCCCAATTCTATGTAACTTTTTCCAGGGCGTGCGCTCCGAAGCAGGCCGTTCTATCCCCATCTGACATACAAATGTCTTTTTTACTTTTCCCTCCGCCTTCTTTTATGTATTATCTGCACAATTTTATATACTCATTTTTGTCATTATTGAACAATTCTTTTCTTGACGCGGCCCGCCCTTCCCTGCTACAATACGGGCATCCGCCAGGGAGGCGGAGCCGCGGCGTCCCATCTCAGGCACCGCCCGCGGCAGGTATCGCATCCCGCGCAAGGAGGTTTTTGCTATGACAAGAGAAATTGATATCAAGAGCGAGGCCCAGGTGGAGAAGATCAACCGCCTGGCCTGTGACGCCCCTTATGAGGTCTGGCTGTTCACCGACGATATCATGCTGGACGCCCGGTCCCTGCTGGGGCTGTTCGCCCTGGTGGGCCAGCGGGCCCGCGTGGTGGTGGAGGACGACGTCCCTCCCCGCTCCCTCGACCGGCTGGTCGCCAAAATGTCCTGAAAAACGGCCGTCCGATTTGATCGGACGGCCGTTTTCTCATGTCCTCCGCCAGGTGGAGGGACTGAACAGGACCAGGATGGGGTAGATCTCCAGCCGGCCGATGATCATGCACAGGGACATGACCCCCTTGGACAGCCCGGAGAAGGCGGCGAAGTTGCCGCTGGGACCGATGGCCTCCAGGCCGGGCCCCACGTTGCTGACGCAGGTAAGGGCGGCACTGAAGGAGACCGCAAAGGAGAAGCCGTCCAGGGAAATAATCAGCGCGGCGGAAAAAACGGTTATCACATAGGCGCCCAGAAAGACCAGCAGGGAGTGGAGGGTGGCCTCGCTCACCAGCTTGCCGTCCAGCTTGACCACCTCCACGCTACGGGGGTGGGTGATCCGGTGGATCTCCCGGCGGACAGCCCGGAGAAGCAGCAGGATCCGGGAGCACTTCATGCCGCCGCCGGTGGAGCCCGCGCTGGCCCCGCAGAACATGATCAGAATGATGATCAGCTGGGAGAACTGGGGCCACAGCACAAAGTCGGCGGTGCCGAAGCCGGTGGTGGAGATGATGGAGGCCACCTGAAAGACGGTGTAGCGCAGGCTCTCCCATATGCTGGAGTACACCCCCAGATTGGCCAGGGTGAGCACTGCCGTGGCCCCGAATACCACTGTCAGGAAGAAACGCAGCTCATCGCTGGCCAGGGCCTCCTTCCACTTTCTGGTCAGCAGCAGGAAGTAAACGGCGAAGTTGATGGAGAACAGCAGCATGAACACCGTGATGATAATGTCCACGGGCACGCTGTCATATGCTCCCACGCTGGCGTTCCGGTTGGAGAAACCGCCGGTGCCCGCGGTGGAGAAGGAGTGGATCAGCGCGTCATACAGGGGCATCCCCGCGATCTTCAGACAGAGGACCTCCATCGCCGTGAGGGCGAAATACATGGTATACAGGATCTTGGAGGTCTGGGACTGCTTGGGCACCAGCTTGGAGAACACCGGCCCCGGCGTCTCCGCCTGGGTGAGGTAGTGGGAGCGGATGCCCAGCTTGGGCACGATGGCGGTGGCCAGCACCAGCACCCCCATGCCTCCCAGCCAGTGGGTGAAGGCCCGCCAGAACAGGATACCCTTGGGCAGGGCCTCGATGTCGGTGAGGATGGTGGAGCCGGTAGTGGTAAAGCCGGAGCAGGACTCAAAGATAGCGTCCATGGGGGTGGCGAAGTACCCGGAGAAGAGGAAGGGCAGCGCCCCCGCCAGACCGGTAAAGATCCAGATCAGGCCCACCGCCACAAAGCCCTCCCGGGCAAAAAACTGCTGCCGGGCCGGCAGGGCGGACAGAGCCAGGCCGCAGACTCCCATGATAGCGATGGTAAGCAGAAAGGGAACGGGGCTTTCCCGGTAAATCAGGGCGGCCGTCAGAGGGACGGCCAGGGCGGCGGCCTCAATGAGCAGCACCCGCCCCACCAGCTTCAGGACCAGCTTGATGTTCATTTCCCACTCCCCCCCGGGGCGGCGGGCTCGGCGGTGTAGATGGCGTTCAGGTCCAGAATCCCGCTCTCCCGGGCGATAATGATGACCTGGTCCCCCTCCTGCAGGCAGGAGGAGCCCTCCGGGATGATGATATCCTTCCCCCGGACGATAACGGCCAGCAGTACGCCGGGACGCAGCTTCAAGTCCTTCAGGGGAATGCCCAGGTGCCTGGTGCCCGGCCCCACGGTGAACTCCATGGCCTCCGCCTCGCCGCCGGCGATGCGGTGGAGGGAGTTCATCACGTTGCCGTGAGTATTCTGCATCCCGCGCACCACATGGAGGATATGGGAGGCGGTGACGAATTTGGGGGAGATGACGCTGTCCAAACCCAGAGAGCGGACAATGCCGGCGTAGTTCTGCCGGTTGCATTTGGTAATGACCTTGGACAGCCCCTGCTGCATGGCGTAGAGGGAGATAATGAGGTTGTCCTCATCCCGGTCGGTTAGAGCCACAAAAGCGTCGCTGGCGGCGAGATTCTCCGACTCCAGCAGCTCGGAGTCGGTGCCGTCGCCGCAGATAACGGTGACCCGGGGGAACCGTTCGCTGATCAGGCGGCAGCGCTCCTCGCTGCGCTCCACAATTTTCAGCTTCATCCCCATACGGTCCAAAATGTTGGCCAGATACATGGACACCTTGCCGCCCCCCAGCAGAAATACCTGCTTCACCTTGGGGGCGTAACGGCCCAGCTGGCGGAAAAACTGGTCCAGGCTGTCCGGCCGGCCGATCATATACAGCTTGTCCCCCGCCTGGGGCACAAAGGAGCCGTTGGGAATGGAGACCTCCCCGTTCCGGTCCACGGCGCAGAACAGCAGCGACAGCTTTTTGATATGCCCAGGCAGATTGTACAGCGGCTTGCCCACCAGGAAGTCCCCCTCCTGGAGGCGGAAGCCCATCAGCTCCACGAGCCCGCGGCAGAAGGTCTCGATGTCGGCGGCGGCGGGGAAGCGGAGCAGCCGGGAGATCTCCACCGCGGTGGTGTTCTCCGGGTTGATAACCATGTCAATCTTCAGGTCCCGGCGCAGCTCGGCCACGCTGGCTGTGTACTCCTGGTTCCGGATGCGTGCGATGGTGTACTTGGTTCCCAGGCCTTTTGCGGTGAGAGAGCAGACCATGTTCACTTCGTCGGAATTGGTGGCGGCCACCAGCAGGTCGGCATCGGCGGCCCCCGCCTCCCGCAGGGTGGCGGCGGATACGCCGTTGCCCCGGACCGTCATGATGTCCAGCTGGTCCCCCGCCCGGCGCAGGGCTTCCTCCTCATTGTCCACGATGGTGACGTCGTGCTCCTCCTTCACCAGCTGCTCGGCCAGGGTAAAGCCCACTTTGCCGCTTCCTACGATGACAATATTCATAGCTAAAAAGGTCCTTTCCAATTGAAACAGGCGGCTATGCCGCCTGTTTTATTATATCGTCCATTCCCCGTGGACAATGCCCACCAGATACCAGTGCTCCGCCTCCGGCTGGAACACCAGCTTGAGGGAGGACCAGTCCAGGCCATCGTTGACCGGGTCAGCGCTGGGAAAGCTGAAATCCACAAAGCGGCAGCCGGCGTACTCCTCGGTCAGGTTCTCCAGGGCATTGCCCCCGGTCATGATCCGGTCCACGCCGATCTGCGGGACCTGGGTGTAGTCCCGGTCGTAGACATACCGCTCAAAATACTGGAGGGCCGTCATCTGGATGGGATCGCCTCGGCCATCCTCAAAGCCCCAGGTGTAGACCGTCTGGTCCTGGGCCAGATTCCTAATCTGGTCGGCGGTAAAATTCAGGTCGCTGGCCGGGTCCACGGTGGAGTACGGGGTAAAGGTGACCCCCCGCTCCGGGTGGACATAGGCGGCCAGTGTGGTCCAGTCCTGACGCTGGATCGCCCGGTTGACCAGGCAGGCAGAGCCCAGCAGAGGGAAGTTCTCCGCCGGGTCCAGGGGCGCCGCGGAGGCGGCGGAAGAGGACGCGCCGCCGCTCCCGGACTGGGAGGCGCCGGGGGGCGGTGTAAAGCCGTTGGCATTGCCCGGAGCGGCGGCGGGCTTGTCGTCCTCCTGAAAATCCACAGGCAGAAGGACCCCCACCAGCAGCCCGATCACCAGGCACAGGATACAGGGAAAATAAAGGAATCGTTTCAAGCTCAAAGCCTCCTTCAGGACACAGACAGGCATGAGACAACTCTGGTATTGGTGATATTATAGGCCAAAACCGGGAAAAGGTCAAGTCATAAACAAAAGGAGCCTTGAAAAAAGGGGCCCTTTATGGTAAAATAGCACATAAATTTCAGGAATGGAGGTCTTCCTCATGGATGAACAGACGCGGGAGCGGCAATTTCATATCCAGTGCGCCCAGGGAGAGACAGGGAAATACTGTATCCTGCCCGGCGATCCGGGGCGGTGCCAGGCCATCGCCCGGTATTTTGATGACCCGGTCCATGTCCGGACCAACCGGGAGTACGTCACCTATACCGGAAAGCTGCTGGGGGAACCGGTGAGCGTGGTATCCACCGGCATCGGGGGGCCCTCCGCCGCCATCGCCATGGAGGAGCTGGCCAATCTGGGCGCCCATACCTTTATCCGGGTGGGCACCTGCGGGGGGATCGACCTGTCCGTCCGCAGCGGCGACGTGGTGGCCGCCACCGGGGCCGTCCGCATGGAAGGGACAAGCCGGGAGTATGCCCCCATCGAGTGGCCCGCCGTCCCCGACTTCACTGTCACCGCCGCCCTGGTGGAGGCGTGCGGCCGCTTGGGCTGCTCCTGGCACGCCGGGGTGGTCCAGAGCAAGGACTCCTTCTACGGCCAGCACTCCCCGGCCCGGATGCCGGTATCCTATGAGCTGGAACAGAAATGGGAGGCCTGGAAGCGGCTGGGGGTGCTGGCCTCCGAGATGGAGACCGCCGCCCTCTTCACCGTGGCCGCCAGCCGGCGGGTGCGGTGCGGCGCCGTCTTCCATGTCATCTGGAATCAGGAGCGGGAAAAGGCCGGCCTGGATCAGGAGGAGTCCCTCAACACCGAGGCCGCCGTCGCCGTCGGCGTGGAGGCGCTGAAGCTGCTGATTGCCCGAGATCGGGCTGAAAAGAGTTGACTTTTTTCAAAAGCTCTGCTATGCTGAGATAAAATCAACAAATTGAATAATAAAGAGGCGTTCATAAGTTACCCCTGTGGTATGGCGTTTGCCATATGGTAGCTTTTGGGTGCCTTTTATTTTAATCTTCGGATGAACGGGAGGAGACGATATGAACAACGATATGACCCAGGGAAATATTGCCAGAGCGCTGACCGCCTTCACCGTGCCTCTGATCCTCAGCGGCGTGTTCCAGCAGCTGTTCAACTGGGTGGACGCCTTCATCGTGGGCAATGTGGAGGGAGAACTGGCCCTGGCCGGGATCGGCGCGGTCACCTCCACCTACGCCACCTTCGTCATGGTCATCGTGGGCTTTACCTCCGGGCTGTCCGTTCTGGCCGCCCAGCGGTTCGGCATGGGGCGGACGGAGGAGCTCAAATACATCCTGTCCTCCTTCAGCCTGGCGCTGGGTGGAATATTTCTGATCGTCTGCGGGCTGGGCGCGGTGTTTGTGGAGCAGATCCTGGTCCTGCTGGACACCCCGGAGAACATCTTTCAAAGTGCAGAGACCTACCTGCGCCTCATGTTCACCGGCATCCCCTTCCTGGCGGTCTACAACACCTATTGCGCCGTCCTGCGGGGGCTGGGGAACAGCCGGGCCCCCTTCCTGTCCGTGCTGGTGTGCTCGGTCATCAATGTGATCCTGGACCTGGCCTTTGTGGCCGGGCTGCGGTGGGGCACAGCGGGAGCCGCCATCGCCACGGTGCTGTCCCAGATCGCCATGACCGTCTATCTGATCTGCTACGCGGCGCACCGGTACCCAGCTCTGCGGTTTGGCTCTCTCCGGACGCTGTTCCATTGGGAGACAGCCGGGAACGGCACCCGTTTCGGCCTGCCGCCGGCCGTCCAGTCCGGGACCACCTCCTTTGGGAACATCGTCCTCCAGCGGTTCATGAACGGCTTCGGAGGCCAGACGGTGGCCGCCATCACCACCGCCTACCGGGTGGACACCGTACTGGTGCTGCCCATCATCAACTTCGGCTCCGGCGTGGCCACCATGGTGGCCCAGAATATCGGAGCGGGCCGGCCGGACCGGGCCAGGCAGGCGCTGAAGACCGGGGCGGCCATGATTGCCGGGGTCTCGGTTTTCCTGACCCTCCTGATCATTCTCGTTGGGAAATATCTGATCGCCATGTTTGGCCTGACTCCGGAGTCGGTAGAGATCGGCAGGCAGTTCTTCATCCGTCTGGGCAGCTTCTATGTGGTCTACGGTCTGGCCATGGCGGTGCGGGGCTATCTGGAGGGGTTGGGGGACATGACCTTCTCCGGCATGGCGGGCATCGCCGCCTCCTACGCCTTCGCCGGGGTCTTCGGCCGGATGGTGATTGCCTACGCCGAGGGCTTCTCCTGGCTGGTTCTGCTGGGGCTGTATCTGCTGCGCTGTGTCTGGAAAAACCGAGCCCGGGCAGAGCGGTAAACCGGGTGGGGCGGCGTGAGTGCCGCCCCGCCGCCCGCACCTGGGAAATCCATCAGATTTTTACGCGAAAATCATTGACATTTGGGATATAACCCGCTATCATGTATCTCGCTATCCGTGAAAGCCGGTCACCGTACCGCCGTCCCCCCTGGACGGTCTGGCCGCCCGGTGAATAAATCGAGGGAGCTGACAAAGTAAAAAACAGAAATGGGGGAGGATACATGTCCAAGGAGTTGATCCGCCTGACCGACTGCGTTATGGCGTTCGACGACGAGGTTGTACTCGACAAAATCAATTTAAGCATCAGGGATAAGGAATTCCTCACGCTGCTCGGACCCAGCGGGTGCGGCAAGACCACCACGCTCAGAATCATCGGTGGTTTTCAGACGCCCACCTCTGGAGATGTTTTGTTCGACGGGGTGAGGATTAATGCTGTCCCGCCGCATAAGAGGACCATCAACACGGTGTTCCAGAAGTACGCCCTGTTCCCGCACCTGAACGTGTATGAGAACATCGCTTTCGGCCTGCGCATCCCCAAGGCGGACGCCAAGGGGAACAAGGTGAAACTGCCCGAGGAGGAGATCGACCGGCGGGTGATGGAGATGCTGGAGATCGTCAATCTGAAGGGCTTCGAGAAGCGGCGAACCACCCAGCTGTCCGGCGGACAGCAGCAGCGGGTGGCCATCGCCCGGGCGCTGGTGAACCGGCCCAAGGTGCTCCTGCTGGACGAGCCCCTGGGGGCGCTGGACCTGAAGCTGCGCAAGGACATGCAGAACGAGCTCAAGCGCATCCAGAAGGCCATGGAGATCACCTTCGTCTACGTCACCCACGACCAGGAGGAGGCCCTGGCCATGTCCGACACGGTGGTGGTCATGGACGCCGGCCGCATCCAGCAGATCGGCTCCCCTGAGGACATCTACAACGAACCCAAAAACGCCTTTGTGGCCGACTTCATCGGCGAGTCCAACATCATCGACGGCGTCATGCGCGCCGACGGGGTGGTAGAGATCTTCAACCGGCGCTTCCAGTGCCTGGACGGCGGCTTTGACAAGGACGAGCCGGTGGACGTGGTCATCCGGCCCGAGGACGTGGACATCGTCTCTGAGGACCAGGGCCAGCTCAGGGGCACCGTCACCTCGGTCACCTTCAAGGGGATGCAGTACGATATTATCGTGGACTTCTACGGCTTCAAGTGGCTCATCCAGACCACCGACCTGTCCCCCGTGGGCAGCCGCATCGGCATCAAGATCGACCCGGACGGCATCCACGTGATGAAAAAGAGCGAGTACTCCGGGCTGTTCGGCGACTACTCCTCCTACTCCGAGGAGTACGAGGAGATCAGCGACGCCAGCTATGACCCGGAGGGGGAGGACAGCGGGGATGAAGAATAAGCTGTCCTGGTTCGCCGTCCCCTATGTGGTGTGGATGGCGCTGATGGTGGTCATCCCCATCCTCATTATGGTGGTCTACTCCTTCACCACGGCGGAGTTTCAGGGGACCCTGGAGAACTTCTCCGAGATGGGCTCCTACGCCGGCGTATTCCTCCGCTCCTTCCGGCTGGCCATTGTGGCCACCCTGATCTGTCTGCTTATCGGCTACCCGGTGTCCTACTGGATGGCCCACGAGGGCCCCGGCTTCCAGCGGGTGGCCATGGCCCTGATTATGCTGCCCATGTGGATGAACTTCCTCCTGCGGACCTACTCCTGGATGTCCATTCTGGAGAATAACGGCCTGCTGAACCAGTTTTTCAGGGCCGTCGGCCTGCTGGACCTGCTGGGGGTGGAGTACATCCCCATGATCGGAACCTCCGGGGCGGTGGTGCTGGGCATGGTGTACAACTACCTGCCCTTTATGATCCTGCCCATCTACTCGGTGATCCTCAAGCTGGACCACAGCCTGCTGGAGGCCGCCCGGGACCTGGGAGCCGACAGCCAGCGGGTGTTCCGCAAGGTGATCCTGCCCCTGTCCCTGCCCGGGGTGCTGTCCGGAGTGACCATGGTCTTCGTCCCCTCGGTGTCCACCTTCGCCATCTCCCGCCTGCTGGGCGGGGGCACCCAGATGATGCTGGGCGACCTGATCGAGCAGCAGTTCCTGGGCGGGGCCTATGATCCTCACCTGGGGGCGGCCATCTCCATGGTGATGATGGTTATTGTCGTCGTCTGCATGGTGGTCATGAACCACTTCGGCGAGGGCGAGGAACAGGCGGTGATGCTATGAAAAGACAAAACCGCGTGGGCAGCCGCCTGGTTATCGGCCTGATGTTCCTCTTTCTCTACGCCCCCATCCTCCTTTTGATTATCTTTTCCTTCAACGCCGGGGACTCCAGCGCCGTGTGGAAGGGCTTCTCCCTCCAGTGGTACGGCAAGCTGTTTCAGAACCGGCTGATCATGGAGAGCGTCTACACCACCCTGCTGGTCTCCCTGCTGGCCACCGCCATCGCCACCGTGGCCGGCACCTTCGCCGCCATCGGGCTGTACAGCCTGGGCCGCAAGCGGCGGGAGGCCCTGCTCACGGTGAACAACATCCCCATGATGAACGCCGACATCGTCACCGGCGTGTCCCTGTGCCTGTTCTTCGTGGCCTTTTTCCAGGGCTGGGGGACCTTCGCCCGGTGGTTCAACTCGGTCCAGAGCGCGGTGGAGCTGCCCGACCGGCTGGTGCTGGGCTTTACCACCCTGCTGCTGGCCCATATCGCCTTTGACATCCCCTATGTGATCCTCAACGTGGCCCCCAAGCTGCGGCAGATGGACCGCAACCTGATGGACGCGGCCCAGGACCTGGGCTGCACCTGGATGCAGGCCTTCTGGAAGGTGATGCTGCCCGAGATCAAGCCGGGCATCGTCTCCGGGGCGCTGATCGCCTTCACCATGTCCATCGACGACTTCATCATCTCCTACTTCACCGCCGGGTCGGCCAGCTCCACCCTGGCCATGGCCATCTACGGCATGACCAAGAAACGGGTCACCCCGGAGGTCAACGCGGTGTCCACCATCCTGTTCCTGTCGGTGCTGTTGCTGCTGGTGCTGTCCAACATCAAGGAGGTCCGGGCCGAGGCCCGGGAGCGGCTGGGAGCCGCCCGGAAGCCCTCCGCCCTGGACAGGGCCCGGATGAAGCTGGCCGAGCCTCGGTTCAAATGGCTCCGCCGGGGGACGGCGGCGGTGCTGGCCTGCGCCTTCATCGCGTCGGTGTCCTTCCTCAGCTACGCCACCAGCTCCCGGCCGGTGGTCAACGTGTGCTCCTGGGGGGAGTACATCGACGAGGACCTTATCACTCAGTTCGAGGAGGCCACCGGCATCCGGGTGAACTACCAGACCGCCGAGAGCAACGAGGCCCTGTACTCCCTGCTCAAGAGCGGCGGGGCGGACTACGACGTGGTGGTCCCCTCCGACTATATGATCGGCCGCCTCATCGCCGAGGACATGCTGGAGCCCCTGGACTACAGCCAAATTCCCAACTTCTCCCTCATTGACGACCGGTTCAAAAACCTGTCCTACGACCCGGACAACCGGTATACCGTCCCCTACACCTGGGGCACCCTGGGCATCATCTACAACACCGCCATGGTGGACGGGGAGATCACCAGCTGGAGCGCCCTGTACGACGACAAATACGCCGGGAACGTCCTGCTCATCAACAACTCCCGGGACGCCATCGGAGAGGCCCTGCTGTATCTGGGCTATTCGGTGAACACCACCGACGAGGCCCAGATCAGGGAGGCCTATGAGCTGGTGGCCGACGCCAACCGCCGGGGGGTGTTTCAGGGCCGGGTGATGGACGAGGTGTTCCAGAAGATGGAGGGGGGCAACGCCGCCATCGCCACCTACTACGCCGGGGACTACCTGTCTATGGTGGACAACCAGGCCGAGGGTGTGGACCTGGCCTTCGTCATCCCGGAGGAGGGCTCCAACTGGTTTGTGGACGCCATGTGTATGCTCAAGGACGCCCCCCACCAGGAGGAGGCCCACAAGTGGATCAACTTCATCGCCTCCACCGAGGCCAATCTGGCCAACATGGACTATATCTGGTACGCCTCTCCCAACCGGGAGGCCCTGGAGAAATATCCCGCCTACTACGAGGAGCTCTACGGCGAGGAGCTGGACCCCGAGGTCTACGAGATCATGGCCGCGCCCCCGGAAACCCTGGAGCGGTGCGAGGCCTACCTCAATCTGCCCGCCGCCACCCTCAACCTGTACAACGCCCTGTGGACCCAGCTGGGCACCAGTTAACGGAAAACCGCACGGACAGACAGTCCGTGCGGTTTGATTTGTTCCCCAATAAGAGAGAGGCAGTGGTACGCGCCCCCAAAGGCCCCCTTCGCAAAGGGGGCTGGCACGGCGAAGCCGTGGCTGGGGGTTTTCTCCGAAAGAACCAGATACGTTCAAAAGGGGAAAACCCTCCACCACCGCCTGCGGCGGCGGTCCCCCTCCCTTCAAGAAGGGAGGCTTTGCCCTGCGGGGGACAGAGATTTTTACCCCTCCGGGTAGCGGGTGTAGATGGCCCAGGGCTTGGCGGCAGTGGGACGCGCTGTATTGAGGCCGTCATCGGTTGGCCATTTGACCTGGGAGTTGTTGTTGCCTTCGCAGCGGGCGACGTAGTTGTACTCGTTCAGGACGCCGCTCATGGCGATGGAGACGTGGGTGGCGTTGCCGTTCTTGTCCAGGTGGACGATGATGTCGCCGGGACGGATGTCGGTCACGTCGTCGACCTTGCGGCAGGGGGCGTCGTAGCCGAAGACCCGGTCGCTGACCATCGCGGCGAAGCCGCCGCACGCGTAGGTGGTGTTGATGCCGTATTGGCCGTGGACGACGACGTTGAAGGCGGCGCTGACCTTGTTGGGATTCTTGCCCTGAGAGCCACTCTGGTTCCACGGAGTCCCGGTGGGATACTCCCGCTCAATCTCCGCCATGATGGCGAGGACGTTGGACTCGGTGACGGGCTTCCCGTTGGCGAGGGTGGCCTCGGTGGGCTGCTCGGGCTCCACCGGCGCGGCGGCCCCGCCGGTCTCGATCATCACGCCCTGGCCGGCGGCCCAATCCACCTGGAAGTCCAGGGCCTTGCCCAGGTCCCGGAGCTTGAAATAGTTGCTCCCGCCGATCTTGTAGACGGTGAGGCTGGCCTCTGTTCCGTCGATGATAATGGAATCGCTGGAACGGGAGGCGGTCCGGCTCTCAGAGGGGGCCCCCGCCAGCTCCTTGCCGGTGGCCTCGTAGGGCTGGCCGGAGGTAACCGTCACCTTGCCGTTGCTGTAGCCCACGGAAAATTGTTTTTCGGTGCCGTTGAGCACGGCGGCCACGTCCCGGATCTTGAAATAGTTGCTCCCCCCGATCTTGTACACGGTGGGGGTTTGCTCCACGCCGTCCACCGTCAGCCTGTCGTTGGTGGGATTGGCTGTCTCCGCCGCCAGGGCGGGGACGGTCAGCCCCAGGCACAGGGCCAGGGCAAGGAAACACGAAACTGCTTTTTTCATTCGGAGAGACCTCCCTGTCTTTAGATAGCCCCATTATACCACCCCTCCGGTGGGAAGGCAATAGGAACCGGCCCCGCCTGTCCATCACAGGCGGGGCCGGTATGTTCCGTGGGAGGAAGAATGTGCTTAGAATTCCAGGTTTTTACCGTCCTTGGCAAAGACGTGGCAGACGTTGCCGCTGAAGGTGAGGTTGAGCTTATCCCCGGCGTGGAAGGAGTCGATCCGCTCGCCGTTGGCGTCCATGGTGGGCACGATGATGACCACGTCCTTGCCCTCGGCGTTGGCGTGGAAGTGGACCTCGCTGCCCATCAGCTCGGACACGTCGATGATGGCGGACAGGGTGTTCTCCGGGGTCTTGGACAGGACCATGTGGCTGGGACGCACGCCCAGGGTGATGTCCTGCGCCGCCACGCTGTGGGAGGCCAGATTCTTCTGCTTCTCGTCAGACAGCTCCACCTTGCAGCCGCCCACGCTGACGAAGTACTTCCCGCCCTCGCTGAGCAGCTTGGCGTTGAAGAAGTTCATCTGAGGCATGCCGATGAAGCCGGCCACGAACAGATTGGCGGGGTGGTCGAAGACCTCCTGGGGGGTGCCGATCTGCTGGATGTAGCCGTCCTTCATGATGACGATCCGGTCGCCCAGAGTCATAGCCTCGGTCTGGTCGTGGGTGACGTAGATGAAGGTGGTGTTGATCTTCTGGCGCAGCTTGATGATCTCGGCGCGCATCTGGTTACGGAGCTTGGCGTCCAGGTTGGACAGAGGCTCGTCCATCAGCAGCACCTTGGGCTCGCGGACGATGGCGCGGCCGATGGCCACACGCTGCCGCTGACCGCCGGACAGAGCCTTGGGCTTCCGGTCCAGATACTGGGTGATGTCCAGGATCTCGGCCGCCTCTTTCACCCGGCGGTCGATCTCGTCCTTGTCCATCTTGCGCAGCTTCAGGGGGAAGGCCATGTTCTCATACACCGTCATGTGGGGATACAGAGCGTAGCTCTGGAACACCATGGCGATGTCCCGGTTCTTGGGCTCCACGTCGTTCATCAGCTTGCCGTCAATGTACAGCTCGCCGCCGCTGATCTCCTCCAGGCCGGCCACCATCCGCAGGGTGGTGGATTTGCCGCAGCCGGAAGGTCCGACCAGCACGATGAACTCCTTGTCGGCGATGTCCAGGTTGAACTGCTGGACGGCGATGACGCCCTGTTCGGTCACCTGAAGATTGGTCTTCTTCTCAGGCTCGCCCTTTTTCTTCTTCGCCTTCTTCTGGTCTCCGCTGTGGGGATAGATCTTGGTGATGCCCTTCAGATTCAGAGTTGCCATTTGCGTTCGGCTTTGATGAAACGGCCTCCGCCATTTCACCTCGCCCTGGAGCAGCATAGTCCCCAGGGGCTTTACGACAGGTCTCCACACTGCCGTACCGCAAGCCGCAGCGGTCTTTTTCCTCCTTTTTGTTTGGTGCCGGACGCTATAGTGATGGAGTAGCGGCCCGGCCCGTGGATTATATTTGGAAAGGCGGGCGGACCCGCCCGTTCCAACGGGGGGGGGGGTGTGGCGGCGATGCGCCGTTCCGTGTAGGGCGGGACGACTCGGCCCGCCGTCTTATTTGATCGCGGGGCACCGAGGTCGTCGCCCCCTACAGGATCGCAATGTAGGGGCGGATATCATCCGCCCGCGGGCGCATAATATGCGCCCCTACACGGGTTTGCCCTTAAACACAATGGCCTTGATGGACAGGTCCTGCTCGTCCAGCAGGACGGCGCTGGCCTCCTTGCCGACGTCCAGGGTGCCCACCCGGTCCTCGATGCCGATGGACTTGGCCGGGTTATAGGTGCAGGCCCGCACCGCGTCGGCCACAGGGATACCGAAGGACACCGCCTGACGCAGGCAGCCCATCAGGCTGGTGACCGACCCGGCCAGTGTCTCCGGATGGCCCAGGATGGTAGCCCGGTTTCCGTGGACCTCGATCATCTGGCCGCCGAAGGGGTACTCGCCGTCTGGCATTCCGGTGGCCCGGAGGGAGTCGGAAATAATGATCATCCGCTCCTTCCCGAACAGCCCGAAGGTGAGGCGGACCACTGCCGGGTGGATGTGGATGCCGTCGCAGATCAGCTCGGGCATGACGGCGGGGACCTCCCAGGCCGCGCCGATGACGCCCGGGTCCCGGTGGGCCAGGGGGGGCATGGCATTATAGAGGTGGGTGGCGTGGTCCGCCCCCGCCTCAAAGGCGGCCCTAGCGGTGTCGTAATTGGCGACGGTGTGGCCCACCGAGACGTGGATACCCATTTCCTTCGCAGCCTTGATAAACTCCACGGAGCCCGGCTGCTCGGGGGCCAGGGTGACCAGACGGACACAGCCCTCCGCCGCCTCCTGGAGGCGCTTCAGCATAGCGGCGTCCGGGTCGTGGAGGTAGTCGCCGTTCTGGGCGCCCTTCTTGGCCATGCACAGGAAGGGGCCTTCCAGGTGGGCACCCACCACCTCCGCGCCCCCGGCGTTTTTCTTCCGGTGGGCGGCGGTGGTCTTGCAGATGGCGGTGAGCTGGTCCTCGGGGAGGGTCATGCCGGCGGGGCAGATATAGGTAACTCCCTGAGACAGCTCATAGTCGGCGATTTTTTGTAGGCCGTCGGGGGTGGCGTCGGAAAAGTCCTCCCCCACGCAGCCGTGGAAGTGGACGTCCACCAGCCCGGGAATGACGTAGCAGCCCTTGGCGTCCAGGACTTCTCCGTCCCCGCTGCTCTCAGAGATCAGCGCGCCGTCGGTGAACACATCCCGGCCGACAAAGCCCTGTTCCAGGTCGAAGACCTGTCCGTTGGTAATTCTCATGCCTGGAACCCGGCGGCGGCCAGCTTGCTGAAAGCGGCCTCGTCAACGACCACGACCACGTCGGGGTGGAGCTGGAGGATGGAGCCGGGGCACTCGGGAGTGATAGGCCCGCAGACAGAGCGGCAGATGGCGTCGGCCTTCTCCTCGCCGCTGGCGCACAGCAGCACCTTCTTGGCCCCCATGATGGCCTCCATGCCCATACTGATGGCCTGCCTGGGCACGTCGTCCCGGCTGGCGAAGAAGCGGGCGTTGGCGTCGATGGTGCTCTCGGCCAGGTCCACCACGTGGGTTTCCTTCACGAAGCAGTCCCCCGGCTCGTTGAAGCCGATGTGGCCGTTACGGCCGATGCCCAGCAGCTGCAGGTCCACATAGCCCTGGCTGCGGATATAGGCGTCGTACTCGTCGCAGAAGGCCTTGGGGTCCTTAGTCAGCCCATCGGGCACCCGGGTGTGCTCAGGGCTAATATCCACATGGTCGAACAGATTGCTCTGCATGAAGTAACGGTAGCTCTGGTCGTGGTCGGGGGCCAGACCCACATACTCGTCCAGGTTGACACTGAGAACATCCTTGAAACTGAGCAGCCCCTGCTTATACCAGTCCACCAGATAGCGGTAGGCCCCCTCGGGGGTGGAGCCGGTGGCCAAACCCAGCAGGCAGGCGGGATTATGGGTGACCTCTGCGGCGATGATCTGGGCCGCGCGGCGGCTCATGGCCTCATAGTCTTTCTCACGATAGATTCTCATAACGCATTACTCCTTCTCAAAAATATTGAGGTAACCGCTTTGCTATCATCATACCACGCCTCGCGGGACAAGTCCAGTCATATCTTCAAAAAATTCCGATATTTTCATTGTGTTTTTGTCCACTTTATAGTATAATCATCCGTAACAAAAAATCACTCCGTCCGGCGGAACACGCCGGCCGGAATCAAGGGGAGAAATTATGAGTAAAGACAACAAAAAACACCGGTTTTCCAGCGGCTGGGGCTTTGTCCTCTCGGCGGTGGGCTCGGCGGTGGGCATGGCCAACGTGTGGGGCTTTCCCGCCAAGATGGGCAGCAACGGCGGCGGGGCCTTCCTGCTGGCCTACCTGTTTTTCATTATGCTCTTCGGCACGGTGGGCCTGTCCGCCGAGTATGCCGTGGGCCGCCGGGCCCACACCGGCACCCTGGGCTCCTATGAGATGGCCTGGGCCAACCGGAAGCCCGCACTGGGAAAGGCGGGCGGGATCGTGGGCTGGCTGCCCCTGGCCGGCTCCATGTGTATCGCCCTGGGCTACGCCGTCATCATCGCCTACGTGCTCAAGGCCTTCGCCGCCTCGGTGGGCGGGTCGCTGATGACGGTGGACCCCGGCCCCTGGTTTGAGTCCTTCTCCCTCCACGACTACTCAGTGGTCCCCTTCCATGTGATCGTGGTGGTGGGCACCCTGCTCACCCTCCTGCTGGGAGCCAGGAGCATTGAGAAGTCCAACAAGGTGATGATGCCGCTGTTTTTCATCATCTTCCTCATTCTGGCCGTCCGGGTGGCCCTCCTGCCCGGAGCCATTGAGGGTTATAAATATATGTTCACCCCTCGGTGGAAAGACCTCCTCAACCCCATGGTATGGATCTGGGCTATGGGACAGGCTTTTTTCTCCCTGTCCATCACGGGCAGCGGCATGATTGTCTACGGGGCCTACCTGTCCCCGGAGGAGGACGTGGTGTCCCTGGCCAAGCAGACCGCCCTCTTTGACACCATCGCCGCCCTGGTGGCCGCCCTGGTGATTATCCCCGCCTGCTTCGCCTACGGACTGGACGTGGGGTCCGGGCCTTCCCTGCTCTTTGTCACCCTGCCCCATATCTTGCAGGATATCCCCCTGGGGCGGCTCTTTGCTGTGATCCTGTACACCGCCATGGTGTTCGCCGGGGTGAGCTCTCTGCAAAACATGTTCGAGGCGGTGGGCGAGTCCCTCCTCCACCGCTTCCCCAGACTGAACCGGAAGGTGATGCTGGCCATTCTGTGCGTCATCTGCCTGGGTATCGGCCTGAACATGGAGCCCATCTTTAAATGGGGGCCCTGGATGGATATTGTTTCCATTTATATCATCCCCATCGGTGCCACCCTGGGGGCCGTGTCCTGGTTCTGGATCATGAAGCGGGACGCGCTGATGGACGAGATCGGCCGGGGCGCGAAAAAGCCCGCCGGCCAGCTGTGGTACAACGTGGGCCGGTATCTCTACGTCCCCTGCGCCATCATCCTGTGCTGTGTGGCCCTGTTCCTCAAAGTAGCGTTTTAAGACGGGAGGCAGTCAATGACATTTGAGCTGAAAAAAGGCGGTCTGCGAGGCATAGCCCGGACGAAAGGCGGGGAGCTGGTCTCCCTGAGAGACGGGGAGGGCCGGGAGTATATCTGGGAGGGGAACCCGGCCTTCTGGTCGGGGCAGAACCCCATCCTCTTCCCCATCGTGGGCTCTCTGAAAGACGGAAAGGTGGACATCGGTGGAACGATCTATGCGATGGGCCGCCACGGCTTCGCCCGGGGGGCGGAGTTCGCCCCTGTGGAACAGGGGGAGGGCTTCGTCACCCTGGAGCTGCGGGAAAATGAGGAGACTCTAAAGTGCTATCCCTTCCCCTTCTCCCTCAAAGTGACCCACCGGCTGCTGGAGGACGGCTTTTCCACCACTTTCTCCGTAACCAACACCGGAACCGCCCCCATGCCCTTCTGCGTGGGCGGGCACACCGCCATTCGGGTCCCCGATGGGGAGCGCTTCGAGGACTACGAGCTGGTATTCGACGTGCTGGAACAGGCGGACAGCCA
Organism: uncultured Bacillota bacterium; assembly: GCA_947649625.1. Lineage (GTDB taxonomy): Bacteria > Bacillota > Clostridia > Oscillospirales > Oscillospiraceae > Lawsonibacter. Next base: position 20,187 of record CANSSJ010000003.1, read on the forward strand.
CCTGCTCAACAGCCAGGGCATCATCCGCCACGACGGCCGGAAGCCCATGCTGGACGGGAACCGAATCGCCCTGGACTACGACACCTTCGCCCAGCTGGACACCATCATTTTCAGTATGCTCCGCTCCGGGAATGTGTCCCTGGTTCACCGGGAGACGGGGAAAGGGGTACGGCTGGACTTCCACGAGTTCCCCATGGTGGCCTTCTGGACCAAGCCGGGGGCACCCTTCCTGTGCCTGGAGCCCTGGCAGGGCTGCGCCGCCTGGGACAACGAGACCGGAAAATTTGAGGATAAGCCCTTCTGCACCGTCCTCCAGCCGGGAAGTGAAAAAAGTATCTCCTGCGCCTTCTATATCCAGTAACCTTGCGGCCCTCCCCGGCGGGGAGGGCCCATTCTTTTCTCTTGCCAAACCTGTCCCGACGGCGTATAATGGGGAAAACCCGGCGGACAAGCCCATTGGAGGGAGCTTTTTATGGTTTTCATTTCCTGGAACGTCAACGGCCTGCGGGCCTGCTTGAAAAAGGGATTCACTGACTTCTATCAGGCCTACGCGCCCGACTTCCTCTGCCTCCAGGAGACCAAGATGGAACAGGGCCAGGCGGACGTCCCCCTGGGGGACGGTGTGCTGGAGTACTGGAACTCGGCGGAGAAGAAGGGCTACTCCGGCACCGCGGTCTTCACTCCCCACGCCCCCATCGACACCGCCTACGGCATGGACATCGACATGCACGACCACGAGGGGCGGCTCATCACCCTGGAGTATGAGAAGTTCTATCTGGTGTGCTGCTACACCCCCAACGCCCAGGACGGCCTGAAACGGCTGGACTACCGGATGGAATGGGAGGATGACCTGCGGGAGTATCTCATGTCGCTGGACAGGACCAAGCCGGTGATCTACTGCGGCGACCTGAACGTGGCCCATGAGGAGATCGACCTGAAAAACCCGAAGGCGAACCGGGGAAACGCCGGCTTCTCCGACCAGGAGCGGGAGAAAATGACCGCCCTGCTCTCCTCTGGGTTTACCGACACCTTCCGGCACCTTTACCCGGACGTGACCGGGGCCTACTCCTGGTGGTCCTACCGCTTCAACGCCCGAAAGAACAACGCAGGGTGGCGTATCGACTACTTCATCGTCTCCGACCGCCTGCGAGACAAGATTCTCCGGGCGGAGATCCTCTCCGACATAGAGGGCAGCGATCATTGTCCGGTTCTATTGGAATTGGATATTTAACAGATAACAGAAAGAAGAGATCGTGATGAAACTTTACGAACTGTTCGGCAAGAGAAAGACCGTCTTTTCCTGCGAGGTCTTCCCGCCCAAGAAAAATGATCCCATTGACAGCATCTACAAGACCCTGGACGGGCTGAAAGACATCCGTCCCGACTTTATCAGCGTCACCTTCGGGGCTGGAGGCTCCCAGGTGAACCAGACCACCCGGGACATCGCCGCCCTCATCGAGAACCAGTATCACATCCCCGCCATGGCCCACCTCACCTGCGTGGCCGCCGGGAAGGAGGACGTGGACCGGCTGCTGGCCGACCTGAAGGCCGACGGGGTGGAGAACGTGCTGGCCCTCCGCGGGGACGTAAACCCGGACTATCCCCCCAAGACCGATTTTAAATATGCCAGCGAGCTGGTCAGCTACATCCGGGCCCGGGGAGACTTCGGCGTGTCCGCTGCCTGCTACCCCGAGGGGCACCTGGAGAGCCCAGACCTGGTGAGCGACATCCGGCACCTGAAGGAGAAGGTGGACGCCGGGGCCCAGCACCTGGTCAGCCAGCTGTTCTTCGACAACGAGGATTTCTTCCGCTTTCTGGAGCGCTGCCGCATCGCCGGGATCAGCGTGCCCATTGAGGCGGGCATCATGCCGGTGCTCAGCGCCAGGTCCATCCAGCGGATGGTGTCCATGTGCGGGGCCAGCCTGCCCGCCAAGCTCACCCGCATCCTGGCCCGGTACGGCGACCACCCCGACGCCCTGCGGGAGGCGGGCATCGCCTACGCCATCGACCAGATCTCCGACCTCATCGCCGGCGGGGTGGATGGCATCCACCTGTACACCATGAACAACCCCGACGTGGCCCGGCAGATCGCCGGGAGCATCTCCTCCATCCGCAAAGTATAGCTGATGCGGGCCGCCAGAAGGCGGCCCCTTCACAATTTCTTCACGAAAATTTAAGGAGATTTTTGTCGTATTCCCGCCGCCGGTGTGTTACAATACCTCCCGTGAACGGAGGCCTTTCCATGAAGAACAGACAGAAAATCCTTGTTTTGATCGCCGTCCTCCTGCTGCTCACCGGCGGCGGGTGGTTTTTATATGCCACCGGCTTTTTCCAGGCGGTCCGCTCCCTGGACAGCCTGCGGACCTACATCGCCGATTTCACACCATACTCCCACCTGCTGTTCTTCCTGGTCCAGTTCCTGTCGGTGGTGCTGGCCCCCATTCCCAGCAACATCACCGCCGCCGCGGGCGGTCTTCTCTTCGGCACCTGGCCCGCCTTTCTGCTCACCTTCGGGGCGGTGGCGGCCGGGTCGCTGCTCACCTTCTCCCTGGCCCGGGCCCTGGGACGGGACTTCGCCGACCGGCTGGTGAGCAGAAAGCTGTCGGAGAAGTATCAGGACGTCCTGCGGGCCAAGGCGCCGGTCTTTCTGGTGCTGGCCTTCCTCTTCCCCTTCTTCCCTGACGATATGCTGTGCATCCTGGCCGGGCTTACCAACCTCTCTTTCCGCCGTTTCGCCATCATCGTCCTGCTCACCCGGCCCTGGGGGCTGCTCTTTGCCAGCGCCCTGGGCGGTTCCACCCTGGGCCTTCCCCCCTGGGTGATGGTCCCCGTCGGGCTGGCTGGACTGGCCCTGTTCCTGCTGGGGATGAAATACGGCGACCGGCTGGAAGAATCCATTCTCAGCCGTTTGAAGGAGCAAAAACATGGGAAAACTGAATAGGCGCCAAAAAATTGGGGCGCACGCCCCAATTTTTTCCCTTTTTCCCCTTTACAAACTGCCATAGTTGTGATATGATTCCAGCATAACAAGAATAAATATCGTTAAGGGAGGCGGCACATGGAGCGCGCGATCCGTTACAGCAAAAAACGGGAGGCTATCCTGGCCGCCATCCGGGGGACAAGCTGCCATCCCTCCGCCGAGTGGGTATACCAGCGGCTGCGGCCTCTCCACCCGGACCTCAGCCTGGGAACGGTCTACCGCAATCTGACCTTTTTCCGGGCGCATGGCCTGGTCCAAAGCGTGGGGGTCGTGCAGGGACAGGAGCGGTTCGACGCTATCACTGTCCCCCACAGTCACTTTGTTTGCAACTGCTGCGGCACCGTCTTAGACCTTCCGGATATCCGTCCGGAGCGGGACCTGGAGCGGACCGTCAGCGCGCAATACGGGTTTGCAGTAGAACGCTGCGAGCTCACTTTTCATGGTCTGTGCCCCAACTGCACAGATCAACAAAATTTTAAGGAGGAACCATTATCATGAAAAAGTTTGTCTGTTCCGTCTGCGGCTACGTCTATGAGGGCGAATCCGCTCCCGCCAAGTGCCCCCAGTGCGGCGTAGGCCCCGAGAAGTTCGTGGAGCAGAAGGGCGAGATGTCCTGGGCCGCCGAGCATATCGTGGGCGTCGCTCAGGGCGTTGATCCTCAGATCATCGAGGGCCTGCGCGCCAACTTCCAGGGCGAGTGCACCGAGGTCGGCATGTACCTGGCCATGGCCCGCGTGGCCCACCGCGAGGGCTATCCCGAGATCGGCCTGTACTGGGAGAAGGCCGCCTTGGAGGAGGCCGAGCACGCCGCCAAGTTCGCCGAGCTGCTGGGCGAGGTGGTCACCGACTCCACCAAGAAGAACCTGGAGATGCGCGTCGAGGCCGAGAACGGCGCTACCGCCGGCAAGGTCGCCCTGGCCAAGATGGCCAAGGAGCAGAACCTGGACGCTATCCATGACACCGTCCACGAGATGGCCCGTGACGAGGCCCGCCACGGCAAGGCCTTCAAGGGCCTGCTGGAGCGGTACTTCGGCTGAGCCGCCTGACAGGAGGAACACACCATGGACAAATATGTGTGCCCCTGCGGCTATGAGTACGATCCCGCTGTGGGAGACCCCGACAACGGCGTCGCCCCCGGCACTCCCTGGGAAAATGTTCCCGAGGATTGGGTCTGCCCCATCTGCGGGATGGGCAAGGATGTCTTTGAAAAGGCTTAAATCACATCATTTACTGAGTGGAACAGGGAGACCTGTTCCACTTTTTTGTTTTCCCCCCTGGCCGCCCTCTCCAGGCAAAAAATTTTTGCTTTTCTCTTGACAACAGAATTTCGGTGCAGTATAATAACACCAACATATGAACAAATGCTCATATATCAAGAGGAGGTGCCTATGGAACGGAAAACGGTCCCCTGCTGTGAGGAGAATCTGGTCCACACCGGCGCGGTAGAGCAGGTCCGGGCCCAGCTTCCCCCCGACGAGCAGCTCTACGATCTGGCGGAGCTGTTCAAAATTTTCGGCGACAGCACCCGGGTGAAGATCCTCTACGCCCTGCTGGAGGCGGAGCTGTGCGTGTGCGACATCGCCAGGCTGATGGAGGTCACCCAGTCCGCCGTGTCCCACCAGCTGCGGGTGCTGAAAAACAGCAAGCTGGTCAAATTCCGCCGGGAGGGCAAAACGGTGTACTACTCCCTGGCCGACGACCACGTCATTCATATCCTGGCTCAGGGTATGGAGCATATTTTAGAGTAAGAAAGGACGTATCACCATGAAAAAAACCTTCAAGCTCATCGACCTGGACTGCGCCAACTGTGCCGCCAAAATGGAGACTGCCATCAAAAAGATCGACGGGGTAGTGGACGCCACCGTGTCCTTTATGACTCAGAAAATGACCGTGGAGGCCGACGACGCCCGGTTCGACGCCATCATGAAGCAGGTGGTCAAGGCCTGCAAAAAGGTGGAGCCGGACTGCGAGATCGTGCTGTGAGCACCTTCTGGGACCGCTGGGCCCGATTCTACGACCTGGCGGAGCGGAGCAACCGAACAGTAAACCAGGCCGCCGCGTCCCGGGTGGGGTCGCTGGTCCCCGCCGGGGCCAAAGTGCTGGACTGCGCCGCCGGGACGGGTGAATTTTCTCTGGCGGCGGCGGAAAAAGCCGCTTCGGTGCTGTGTACCGACCAGTCCCCGGAAATGCTGAAACAGGCCCAAAAGAAGACAAAAAAGCGGGGTCTGGACAATATCAGCTTTGCCCGGCGGGATATTACCGCCCTGTCCGACCCGGACGGCAGCTTCGACGTGGTGATTGCCGCCAATGTGCTGCACCTGCTCCCCGAACCGGAGAAGGCGGTGCGGGAGCTGTGGCGGGTGGCCGCCCCTGGGGGGCGGCTCATCCTGCCCACCTACCTCCAGGGCCGGGCGGGGACGGCCTACGGGGCCATGATTAAGATTTATCAGGGCGTGGGCTTCCACTATGAGCACGCCTTCACCCCGGAGACCTACCGGATGTCCCTGGAGCGCCTGGATTTGGCCCCGGTGGCGCTGGAGGTCATCCCGGGTGGGGTGCCCGAGGGTATCGCCGTGCTAAAGAAACCTCTGTAGGGGCGGTCTGTGGCCGCCCGTGAACAGGTAACCGAATCTTGGACGGGCGGCCACAGGCCGCCCCTACGAAATGAGGCGTTTGTTATGACCCGGAAACAAAAAAAGATGCTCTACCGCATCCTGGCTGCGTCCGTGCTGTTTGTGGTTTCCCTCCTCCTGCCCGTGACGGGCCCGGCCCGGCTGGCGGTGTTTCTAATCCCCTACCTCGTCATCGGCTGGGACGTGCTCTGGAAGGCGGTTCGGAACATCAAAAACGGCCAAGTCTTTGATGAGAACTTCCTCATGTGCGTGGCCACCATCGGGGCGCTGATTATCGGCGAATTTCCCGAGGCGGTGGCGGTGATGCTGTTCTATCAGGTGGGCGAGCTGTTCCAGAACGTGGCCGTCTCCCGGTCCCGGCAGTCCATCTCCGCCCTGATGGACATTCGCCCCGACTACGCCAACATGGAGCGGGACGGCCAGCTGGTCCAGGTGGACCCGGAGGCGGTGGCGGTGGGGGAGACCATCGTCATCAAGGCCGGGGAGCGGGTGCCCCTGGACGGGACCGTCCTGGAGGGGGCCTCCGCCCTGGACACCGCCGCCCTCACCGGCGAGTCCCTGCCCCGGGACGTGGCCCCGGGAGACGAGGTGATCTCGGGCTGCGTCAACCTGTCCGGGCTGCTCCATGTGAAAGTGTCCAAGCCCTTCGGGCAGTCCACCGTGGCCCGTATCCTGGACCTGGTGGAGAACTCCAGCGAGAAGAAGGCCCAGGCGGAGCACTTCATCACCAAATTTGCCCGGTACTACACCCCCATCGTGGTCTTCGCCGCCCTGGCCCTGGCTGTGATCCCCTCCGCGCTCACCGGCCAGTGGGGCGTCTGGGTGCCCCGGGCGCTGAACTTCCTGGTGGTGTCCTGCCCCTGCGCCCTGGTGATCTCCATCCCCCTCAGCTTCTTCGGCGGCATCGGCGGGGCCTCCAGACAGGGCATCCTGGTGAAGGGCAGCAACTATCTGGAGGCCCTGGCCCAGGCGGGGATCGTGGTCTTTGACAAGACAGGCACCCTCACCCAGGGGAAATTTTCCGTCACCGCCGTCCACCCGGAGGAGGGTATGGCGGGGAGCGAGCTGCTGAAGCTGGCCGCCCTGGCGGAGCAGTTCTCCACCCATCCCATCTCCCGGTCCATCGTTGACGCCTGGGGCGGGACGCTCCAGCAGGACCGGGTGACCGGCGTGGAGGAGATCGCCGGACACGGTGTCCGGGCAGTGATCGACGGCCGGCAGATCCTGGCGGGCAACTGGAAGCTGATGGACCGGGAAAACATCCCCATCACCTCGAACCACGACCACCTGGGCACCATCATCCATGTGGCAGTAGAGGGCAGATACGCCGGACATCTGGTCATCGCCGACCAGCCCAAGGAGACCTCCGCCCAGGCGGTGGCCGGGCTGAAGGCGGCGGGGGTGCGGCAGACCGTCATGCTCACCGGCGACGCCGAGAGGACCGCCCAGGCGGTGGCCGACGGGCTGAAGCTGGATAAATATTACGCCCAGCTCCTGCCTGCGGACAAGGTGGAGCGGGTGGAGGAGCTGCTGGCGGAGAAAAGCCCAAAGGAAAAGCTGGTCTTCGTGGGGGACGGCATCAACGACGCCCCCGTCCTCTCCCGGGCGGATATCGGGGTGGCCATGGGAGCCCTGGGCTCCGACGCGGCCATTGAGGCGGCGGATATCGTCCTTATGGACGACGACCTGCTCAAGCTCACGGCGGCGGTGCGCATCGCCCGGAAAACCCTGTCAATCGTGCGGCAGAATGTGGTCTTTGCCCTGGGGGTGAAGCTGCTGGTGCTGATCCTCTCCGCCGCGGGGCTGGCCAACATGTGGGCCGCTGTCTTTGCCGACGTGGGGGTGTCCGTGCTGGCCATCCTCAACGCCAGCCGGATGCTGAACGTGAAATGACAGAAAACCGCCTCCCCGGCCGGGGAGGCGGTTCCGCTTTTTTATCGTTCCCAGGGAAATCCGTACTTGGGCCGGGGCAGCTCCAGACCGCTGTAGTCCATCTCCGCCGGGCGGCTGAGGGACAGCGGGCAGTCCTCGGTGTCCAGCTCCACCTTCATCCCACGGCGCATGGCGATTTTGGCGCAGGCGATGGCGTGCCAGTCCATCAAATTATACCTGTCCCGGTTGGAGCGCTCATAGCTGATAGACTCCTTCAAATGCTCGTCCAGCGCCCCTTCGTCCCCGTTCAAAATATCCAGCAGGATGCGCAGTTCCACCGGCGCCCCCTTTCGGACACTCTTCAAGCTCTCCAGATCGGCCAGCGCCTGTTCCACCTGGGCGCGGATAACAGCCTCATCCTCCCCCAGGGCCAGTGCGACAAACGCCCTGTACCCGGACAGTCCGGCGTTGACGGCTTTGATCTTGAAATTGGGCTGGTACTCCGGCCGGCGGAGCAGGTCGCCAAATTCTTTCAGAAATCCGGGGGCCGCGTCCGCGATGACCGCGCCCCAAAAATAGACCATCCTTGCTCCATTGAACTGGGCCATACTGCCATTGACCGCCTGATCCGGCCAGCGGCACACCGCCCACTGGCACCAGGCGGCCCGGTACATGTTCTCCTTGCACAGCCGGGTATCCCCCCGGTGGAGCTGCCAATACTCCGCCATGATCCGGTAGTTTCCGGCCAGCGTGGACAGCGCGCCGCAGCACATGCGGGGGGTATTGGAGTTTTCGGTTTCTCCCAGCTTGTCCAGCCAGCGCACAATGCTCCTCTCCACTCCGGAGGGCTCCCAGTTTGCCCGCCAGTCCTCAATGCGCTTAGTGGTCTTGGCCAGCTTCTTGACGCTCATGCCTGGGTCCCCTCCTTGGCCGGGGTGTCCAGCCGCATGAGGTCGATATTTTTGGTGATATCCTCAATCAGCCCGGAGGCGGCGAAGTCCCTGGCCTGACGGACGGCGTTCTGGATGGCGTAGGCGTCGGAAGAGCCGTGGGCCTTGATAACCGGCCTGGAGATGCCCACCAGGGCGGTGCCCCCCACCTCGCCGGCGTCCATCAGCTTCTTGAAGTCCTTCAGGCCGCCGGAGACCAGCAGGGCGGACAGCTTGGTGACGGCGTTCTTTTTGAACATCTTCTTGATCTCCCGGGCCAGAAACAGCCCGGTGCCCTCCATGGTTTTCAGGAAGATATTCCCCGAGTAGCCGTCGGCCACGATGACGTCCACCGCGCCCTCCACCGCCTCCCGGGCCTCCACGTTGCCCGTGAAGTTGATGCGCCCGGCCTCTCCCGCCGCCTCCAGCATGGGGTAGACGGTGGTCTGGAGGCTGGTGCCCTTGGAGGGCTCGGCGCCGATGTTCAAAAGACCCACCTTGGGGTTGGGCCGGCCCAGCACCTTCTCGGCGTAGTAGGAGCCCATGTAGGCGAATTGCAGTAAGTACTCCGGGGGGCACTCGGCGTTGGCCCCGCAGTCGATGAGCACCGCCCCGCCGTTCCCGGTGGGCACCACGGGAGCCAGGGCGGCCCGGCGGATGCCCTTGATCCGCTTGGTCACCAGGGTGGCCCCAGACAGCAGCGCCCCGGTGGAGCCGGCGGAGACGAACGCGTCCCCCGCCCCCTCCTTGAGCAGGTTCAGCCCCACGGTGAGGGAGGAGTCCTTCTTCTTCCGGAAGGCGGTGGCCGGGTCGTCGCACATTTCCACCACCTCGCTGGCGTGGGTCACCGCCACCCCGGAAGGCAGGTCGCTGATGCCGTTGTCAGCCAGAGTTTTGAGGATGTCCTCCCCCCGGCCCACCAGGATAATGTCCACTCCGTACTCCCGGTTGGCCTGGATGGCCCCCATCACCGGGGCCTGGGGCGCGTTGTCCCCGCCCATGGCGTCTACGATGATTTTCATGGCGTACCTTCTTTCTGTAAGGGTCGCGGCTCGTCGATGAGCCCCAGCAGATAGTCGGCGGATACGTTGTAGTGCTGACAGATAATTGTCAGCTTTTCAAATGTCGTTGTTTTACGGCCATTTTCCATTTCGACAATCTGATTCGGCTTTACACCCAGCAGCGCGGCAAGGTCGGCCTGCTTCTCCCCCGCCTGATTTCTCAGTTTTTTCAAGCGGAGCCCGTATAAATCTTTATGAAACATAGCCTGCCCCCCTTGACAACCACACCAAAAGAGTGTATATTGGATACACCCTTTTAGTGTGGTGATAATCTATGGACAAACAACTCAAAGAATTCTTCTTCGACGAAGTAGAGCGTGCGCATTTGAATTTCGAGGCATTCCCGGAATACAACGACCTGATGGATCGGAGCCTGTCCCTGTTTCCCAACGGAGACCTGCCCAAGCCGCTCTTTGATCTGCTGGAGACCGCCAACTGCATCTCCTTCGCCCACGGGCTCAAATTGGGGCTGCGGCTGCGGGAGTGGGCGGCTTTGTAGGGGCGCGCAGTGCGCGCCCGCGGGCGGACAATACCCGCAAGGGGTACGCCGCATCCGTAAGGCGGCAAAGCCGCCAACGGCTGCGCAGTGTCCGCCCCTACACCCCCAGCCTGTCCAGCGCCTCCAGGGCGCGTTTGGAAATCTCGGCGTTTTTGTTCCGCTTGCCCTTCACCCGGTAGCCCAGGGGCGGGATCAGGCCGAAATTGATGTTCATCGGTTGAAAGTTTACCACACTTTGGTCGCTGATGTAAAGGACCAATGCGCCCATAGCGGTCTCCTGGGGGAAATTAACAGGGGATTTCCCCTCCAGCCGCCGGGCCAGCTCCACCGCGGCCAGGCACCCGGAGGCGGTGGACTCCACATAGCCCTCCACCCCGGTGATCTGCCCGGCGAACATCAGCCGCTCGTTCCCCCGCACCCGGTAGTACCGGTCCAGCAGCCGGGGGGAGTCCAGGAAGGTGTTCCGGTGCATCACCCCATAGCGGACGTACTCGGCGTTTTTCAGGGCGGGGATCATGGAAAACACCCGCTTCTGCTCCGGGAATTTCAGGTGGGTCTGGAAGCCCACCATATTGTAGATGGACCCCTGGGCGTTGTCCTTGCGCAGCTGGACCACGGCGAAGGGCTCCCGCCCCGTCCTGGGGTCCTTGAGCCCCACCGGCTTCAGGGGCCCATAGCACAGGGTATCCCGCCCTCGGCGGGCCATCACCTCAACAGGCATACAGCCCTCAAAGACCCCCGCGTCCTCAAAGCCGTGGACCTCCGCCTCCTGGGCGGTGGTCAGTTCCCGCCAGAAGGCGTCGTACTCCTCCGCCGTCAGGGGGCAGTTGATGTAGTCCGGCGTGCCCCGGTCGTACCGGGAGGCGAACCAGGCGCTGTCCATGTCGACGCTGTCGAAGGTGACCAGCGGAGCGGCGGCGTCGAAGAAGTTGAGATATTTGCTGTCGGGGAACAGCGCCCCGATCTTCTCCGACAGGGCCTCAGAGGTCAGGGGGCCGGTGGCAATGATGACGTTCCCCTCCGCCGGGATCTCGGTGACCTCCCCCTCCGCGACGGTGATGTTGGGGTGGGTTTTTATTTTTTCGGTGATGGCGGCGGCAAAGGCGTGGCGGTCCACCGCCAGTGCGCCCCCCGCCTCCACCCGATGGGCGTCGGCACAGGCCATGATGAGGGAATTACACCGGCGCAGCTCCTCCTTGAGGAGGCCCACCGCGTTCTCCAGCTGGTCGGACCGCAGGGAGTTGGAGCACACCAGCTCCCCGAAATACTCCGTGTGGTGGGCGGGGGACATCTTCGCGGGCTTCATCTCCCGCAGTTCCACGGGAATCCCCCGCCGGGCCAGCTGCCAGGCCGCCTCGCTCCCCGCCAGCCCCGCGCCGATGACGGTTACTTTGTCCATTTGGATCTCCTTGTAAGGGCCGCCGCCCTCGGCGGCCCGATTCTCATATTTAGCACCGTTACGGGGCGGCGAGGGCGCCGCCCCCTACATTACGTCTTCTTGGCAGTCGTCGCTTTCTTGGTGGCTGCTTTTTTTGTTGTGGTCTTTTTGGCGGCGGACTTTTTTGCTGCGGGCTTCTTGGCAGCGGTTTTCTTGGGCTTCTCCGCCGGTTCGGCGGGGGCGGACTCCTTCTTCTTCCATCCGCCCCGCTTGTCCTCGGGGGTGAAGTTGGCACACTTCTCGTTGACGCAGAAGGGCTTCTTGGCCCCCCGGCCCGACTTTTTGAACATGGTCTGACCGCAGACGGGACAGTTATCCTTTACGGGCACGTCGAAGGTGACAAACTCGCACCGCTGACCCTCGTCCTTGCTGCTCCGGCGCTCACAGCAGTAGTAGGTGTACTGCTTGCCTGTCTTCTTGCTCTTTCCGGTGCGCTTGAACAGCCGCCCGCCGCACAGGGGGCACTTGCCCGGCATCTCCACCACCAGGGGCATGGTGAAGTCGCACTCCGGCCAGCCGGGGCAGGCTAGGAACCGGCCAAACCGGCCCGACTTGATGACCAGATTCCGCCCGCACTGAGGACAGATCTCCTCAGAAACCTCGTCGGGCACCTTGATCCGGGCCCCGTCCAGTTCCTGCTCCGCTTTTTTCAGTTCGGCGTCGAAATTCTTGTAGAAGTCGGCAAGAAGGGCCTTCCAGTCGGCAGTTCCCTCTTCCACCTTATCCAGCCGCTGCTCCATCTGGGCGGTAAAGTCGTAGTCCACGATATCGTGGAACTTATCCTTCATCAGGCCGGTGACCACCTCCCCCAGCGGGGTGGGGCGCAGGGCCTTGCCCCCCTCCTTTACCACGTATTCCCGGTTCAGGATGGTGGTAATGGTGGGGGCGTAGGTGGAGGGCCGGCCAATACCCTGCTCCTCCAGGGCCCGGATGAGGCTGGCCTCAGAGTAGCGGGCGGGGGGCTGGGTAAAGTGCTGGTCTCTGGTAAGTTTCTTGTGGGTGAGGATCTCCCCCTCCTTCAGGTCGGGCAGGGGAGAGGACTTTTTCTCCTCCTCTTCCTCGTCCCTCCCCTCCTCATAGACGGCGGTGAAGCCGGAGAATTTCAGGGAGGAGTGGCTGGCCCGGAAGATATATCCGGAGTTTTCCACGTCGATGGACAGGCTGTCGTAGACGGCGTTGGCCATCTGGCAGGCCAGAAACCGGGACCAAATCAGCCTGTACAGCCGGAACTGCTCGGCGGTCAGGTCCTTCTTGATGTCCTCGGGGACCAGGGTAACGTCGGAGGGGCGGATGGCCTCGTGGGCATCCTGGGCGTTCCCCTTGGTCTTGAATCTTCGGGGCTGGGCGGGGCAGTAGGCTCCGCCATACCGCTGGCTGATAAAACCCCGGGCCGCGGCCACCGCCTCGTCGGACAGGCGCAGGGAGTCGGTACGCATATAGGTGATGAGGCCCACGGCCCCCTGGCCGGCAACGTCGATACCCTCATAGAGCTGCTGGGCCACCGCCATAGTGCGGGCGGGGGACATGTTCAGCTTGCGGCTGGCCTCCTGCTGGAGAGTCGAGGTGGTAAAGGGAGGAGCCGGCTGGCGGCTTTTCTCCTGCCGCTTCACCTTGGCCACCGACCAGCTCCCTTGGGAGACGGCGGCGATCACGTCCTCCGCCTCCTGCTGGCTGTGGAGCTCCATTTTCCTGTCCCGGCCGTGGAACTGGGCCTTGAAGGCGCCTGTATGGGGGCTTACCCGCTCCAGGTCGGCCTCGATGGACCAGTACTCCTGGGGGACAAAGGCCCGGATCTCCAGCTCCCGCTCCACCACAAGGCGGGTGGCGACAGACTGTACCCGGCCGGCGGACAGCCCCTGGCGGATCTTCTTCCACAGCAGAGGGGAGAGCTGGTAGCCCACGATCCGGTCCAGGATGCGCCGGGCCTGCTGGGCGTCCACCAGATTCTGGTCGATGGCCCGGGGGGCGGCGATGGACTGATTGACCACATTTTTGGTGATCTCGTTGAAGGTCACCCGGTAGGTCTTGTCGTCCGGGATGTTGAGCAGCTCCTTCAGATGCCAGGAGATGGCCTCCCCCTCCCGGTCAGGGTCGGTGGCCAGATAGACCTTGTCGGAGCGTTTGGCCGCCTTTTTCAGGTCGCTGATGACATCCTCTTTGCCCTTGATGGGCTGGTAGTCGGGGACGAAGCCGTGCTCGATGTCCACGCTCAGTTTGCTCTTGGGCAGGTCCCGGACATGTCCCATGGACGCCTTCACCTCATACCCCGGTCCCAGGTACTTGCCGATGGTCTTGGCCTTGGACGGGGACTCTACGATCACTAAGTCAGTCTTATTTGCCACGTTGGATTTACCTCCAGAGATTGATTACGAATTCAGTTTTCCAGCTCCACCGCCGCGTAGAACCTGCGGCCGGGGCGCTCCTCCACCGCCCCCTGGATCTGGAGCATGGTAAGGGCGGACAGCACCCGCTTGGCGGGGATCTGGGTCCTCTCCACGATCTCATCGGCGGTGAGGGCCGTCTTGGCGGCGGCTAAAATCGCCAGCTCATCGTCGGTAAAGCGGGTCTTCTGCTGCTCCCGGGGGACAATCTCCCGGGCCGATGGGGAGGGTTCCGCCTTTTTCCGGACCTCCGGGGCGGGCTTGTCCTCCGCCGGGGCGGACAGCCGCGCCTCAGCCACCGCCCGGGGCAGCGGGGCCAGCGCCGCCAGCCTGGAAGGGAACAGCTCCACAAAGTCCTCCAGGATGTCCTCCGCCTTCTCCGCCAGCTTGGCTCTCCGCTCTTTAATCAGCCAGTTGGTCCCCCGGGCGCACTCCTCGTCCAGACCGATTGGGATGGCGTACACCTCCCGGCCCTGCTCCAGGGCGTGGTTGACGGTGAGCATGGTGCCGCCGCTGGGCTGGCACTCCACGGCCAGCACGCCTAGACACAGGCCGCTCAAAATGCGGTTGCGAGGGTTAAAGTGACTGCCCTTGTGGGGCGTGCCCGGCGGGTACTCGGAGATGAGTGCCCCCGCGGCGGCCACATCCTCAAACAGATAGCGGTTCTCCCAGGGGAAGGGCACGTCCACGCCCCCGGCCAGCAGGGAGACCACCGGCCCGCCCCCCTTGAGGGCGCCCCGAACGGCGCAGCAGTCGATGCCCTCGGCGATGCCGGACACCACCAGCGCCCCGTTAGCGGCCAGCTCCATGCCGAACCGCTCCGCCCGGGTCTGGCTCACCTGGGCGCATTTGCGCATTCCCACCACGGCGATAGCCGGCTCCTCGTCAAAGCGGAAGGCCTTCCCCCGGATATACAGCACCACCGGCGGCACGCCGATCTGCCGCAGCCGCTGGGGATAGTCCGCATCCTGAAAGGTCATGACCCGCACGCCCAGCCGGTCGCAGTCCCCCAGAATCTTATTGGGTTCGTCCATGCTCTTGTCCAACAGGGACTGCCGGGCGAAGGGGGGCAGAGGCAGGGCGTCGTAGTCCTCCTTCTCCCCGTAGTAGGCCCGCTCCGGGGTGATAAAATGGTCTATCACCGCCAGCGCCCCCGCCGGGCCCAGCCCCTTCCGGGTGGTCAGCCACAGCCAGTATTCCAGCTCCGCCATCGGTCGCTCCCCCTCTCCGTCAAATTGTTCTTTACAAATTTCCCATTCCAGAGTATGGTTATTCCGTTAGGAAGTGATTTTTATGTCCAACCGTCCCCACTACGCCTGGCTGGTCTGCCTGGGCGGGGCGCTGGCCCTGTTCGCGGTGATGGGCCTGGGGGTCAATGTCTTCTCGGTCTATCAGCCGGAGATCATCCGCCTGAACGGCTTCACTGACGCCCAGGGCTCCTGGATCACCACCACCCGCAGCCTGTTCATCCTGGCCGCCCTGCTGTGCGTCAACCAGCTGTGCACCCGGTTCGGCCTGCGGCGGATCATGAGCGCCGGCGTCCTTCTGGTGGGTCTCTCCTGCGTCTGCTTCGCCTACGCCGGTAGCTTCCCCATGTACTGCGCGGCCGCCGCCCTCACCGGGGTCGGCTACTGCTGGGGCGGGATGGTGCCCATCTCCCTGGCCATCGGCCGGTGGTTCCGTGACCGGCGGGGGCTGGCTCTGGGGCTGGCCTCAGCGGGCAGCGGGGTCTCCACCGTCTTCGCCCCGGTGCTCCTCACCCGGCTCATGGAACGCCGCGGGATGCGGGCCGCCTTCCTGTGGGAGGGGGCCGTCGTCTTCCTGTGCGCCGTTCTGGTGTGGCGGCTGGTGCGGGACGACCCGGCCAAACTGGGCCTGGCCCCCTACGGCCGCTCCGGCCCTCAGCCGCCGGAGGAGGCCGCCGGCCAAAAGAGCGGCGCGGGGCTGTCCGGAGGGCGGTGGACGCTCCTCCTGCTGGCCGCCCTGTTCGTGGGGGCCACCGGCGGGCCGGGCTTTTCCCACCTGACCATGCTCTATACATCCTCCGGCTGCGACAGTCTCTTTGTGGCCGGACTGCTGTCCTGGCTGGGGGCCGCGATCAGCCTGGGCAAGATCCTCTGCGGCCAGGTCTACGACCGTCTGGGGGGCCGGGGCGGCAACCGCTTTACCTTCGGCACCCTGCTGGTCTCTCTGGTCCTGTGCTGTCTGGCCCCTGCGGGCGGCGTGCTCCTCCCCGTTCTGGCCATTACGGCCTTCGGGCTGGGTATGTCCATCACCGCCGTCTCCCCCGCCCGGTGGGCGGCCGACCTGTGCGCCGACTACGAGAGCGCGGTACGCACCATCACGGTGGCCTTCACGGCGGGCATCTTCGTCTTCGGACCGCTGCCCGGCCTGCTGGCCGGCCGGCTGGGCAGCTATGTCCCCGCCTATATCGTCTTTTTCGTCCTGTTATTGGCCGCCTTTCTGATCCTACAGGGGCTGTACCGGAAAAGAACCTAGCGGCCCATCTCCCACAGCACGACGGCGGCGGCCGCCGCCGCGTTCAGCGATTCGCACCGCTCCCGCATGGGAATTTTAATCGTCTTTTCACTCAGGCGGAGCAGCTCCGGGGAGACCCCTCTCCCCTCGCTCCCGATCACGACGGCGCAGCGGCTGAGCTGTGCCGTTTTGATATCTACGGTGTCCTCCCGCAGGGCGGTGGCGTACAGGGGCAGGCCGGACCGCTCCAGCAGCTCCGGAAGCTCCTCCGCCTCCACCTCGTAGAGGGGCAGGCGGAAGCAGGCCCCCATGGTGGAGCGTACCGTCTTGGGGGAGAAGGGGTCGGCACAGCGGTTCGTGAGGATCAGGCCGTCCGCCCCCAGGGCGTCGGCGGTGCGCCAGATGGTCCCCACGTTGCCCGGGTCCTGGAGGCCGTCCAGCACCAGCCAGCGGTCCCCTTCCAGCCGCTCCGGCGGCGTGGTATCCGGCATCTGAGCCAGAAACAGCACCCCCTGGGGGGTCTGGGTATCGCACAGACTCTTGAGCAGGTCGGAGGGGACCTCCACCCGCCGGGCATTTTCCGGGCAGACCGTCTCTGTCCCCCCGGCGGTGACGACGGTGTGGATAACTGCCCCCACCTTTGCCGCCTCCTCCAGCAGTTTAGGCCCCTCAGCGGAAAACAGCCCCGCCTCCCGCCGGGCGGACCGGGAACTGTTCAGCCTGCGGATCTGGGCCGCCAACGGATTTTGGCGGCTGGTGATGATTTCCAAGGGAGTCCGCCTCCTTTTGGACACGATTCTTATATGATAAAGGTATCCCCCCCGGTTGTCAAGAAAAGTTTTTTGTCGATTATGGGAGTTCCCCCTCAAACACCGTCCGGGCGGGACCGGTCATGAAGATGTTCTCCCCCCGTTTTTCCAGGCTAAGAACGCCCCCGGGCAGGGCGGCCTCCACCCTTGCGCCGCAGCGGTTTTCCTCCAGGGCGGCGGTGAAGGAGGCGCAGGCCCCGGTGCCGCAGGCCAGGGTAATGCCGCTCCCCCGCTCCCACACCCGGAGGGTGATATGCTCCCGGTCCGGACAGGACACAAACTCGATGTTCCGCCGTTCCCCCAGGACGGGGTGGACCTCCAGGACGGGCCCCAGCCGCTCCAGGTCAATCTTCCCCGGGTCGGGACAGAAGACTACCCCGTGGGGGTTGCCCACATTCACGGGGATCACGGTAAACATCTCTCCCAGCGCCTCCACCTCCACAGAATCGCCCACCCGGGCCGCCCCCATGTCCACTGTCACCGCGTCCACCTGCCCGCCCAGAACATGGAGCTCCAGCCGCCGGGGGCCCGCCCCGGTATCGACGGTAAGGCAGGTCTTGCGGGTAAGGCCTCTGTCGTAGACGTACCTGCCCACGCAGCGGATGCCGTTGCCGCACATGGCCCCCCTGGAGCCGTCGGCGTTGTACATCTCCATGGTAAAGTCCCCGGTCCGGCCCGGTTTGATGCAGATGATCCCGTCCGCTCCCACGCCGAAGTGCCGGTCGGACAGCCGGACTGCCAGGGCGGGCAGGTCCTCCGGCACCTCCTCCAGACAATTGAGGTAGATGTAGTCGTTGCCCAGGCCCTCCATTTTCGTGAAACGCATATGATCGCCCCTTTCCGATTCCAGCCTATGCTCCTATTCCCATAGAAAGACCGGGGATGGCGGCAGCCATCCCCGGCGGGATCTCAATAGATGACCAGATACTTTTCCAGCTCCCAGCTGGACACGCGGGTCTGGTACTCGTCCCACTCCCGCAGCTTGCCCTTGATATAGTGCTCGGCCACATGCTGGCCCAGCACGTCCAGGATGAGGGCGTCCTTTTCCAGCTCGTCCAGGGCATCTTTCAGGGTGTCGGGCAGGGTGTGGATGCCGTTGGACTCCCGGACAGCGTCGTCCATGGCGTAGATGTCGCCGGTGATCTCGGGGGGCGGGGTGAGACCCCGGGCGATACCGTCCAGACCGGCGGCCAGGCACACGGCCACCGCCAGATAGGGGTTGCAGGCGGGGTCGGGGGAGCGCAGCTCCACCCGGGTGGCCTGGCCCCGGGCGGCGGGGATGCGGATGAGGGCGGACCGGTTGGAGGCCGACCAGGCCCGGTAGCGGGGGGCCTCATGTCCGGCGCCCAGCCGCTTATAGGAGTTGACCAGGGGGTTGGTCACCGCCGTGAAGCCCTGAACGTGGTCCAGCAGGCCCGCGATGAAGGAGTAGGCCGTCTTGGACAGCCCCCGCTCCCCGTTGGCGTCGTAGAACACATTTTTCCCGTCCTTGAACAGGGACATGTTCAGGTGCATACCGCTGCCGGCGATGTCGTAGATGGGCTTGGGCATAAAGGTGGCGTGGAGGCCGTTCTTCTGGGCGATGCTCTTGGCGGTGAGCTTGAAGGTCATGATCTTGTCCGCCCCATCCAGGGCGTTGTTGTACTTGAAGTCGATCTCGTGCTGGGCCACGGCGCATTCGTGGTGGCTGGCCTCGATCTCAAAGCCCATCTTCTCCAGGTTCAGGCAGATCTCCTGGCGGGTGGACTCGCCGTGGTCCAGGGGGCCCAGATCGAAGTAGGCGGCCTCGTCCTTGGTGCGGGTGGTGGCCCGGCCGTTCTCGTCGGTCTCAAAGAGGAAGAACTCCAGCTCGGGGCCGATGTTGAACACGTCGAAGCCCATGGACTCCGCCCGGCGGAGCACCCGGCGCAGCACCCCCCGGGGGTCGCCCACGAAGGGGGTGCCGTCGGTGTTGTACACGTCGCAGAACATCCGGGCCACCCGGCCCCCGGCCACCTTCTCCGGGACGACGATAAAGCTGTCCAGGTCGGGGTAGAGGCACTGGTCCGACTCGTGGATGCGGGTGAAGCCCTCGATGGAGGAGCCGTCGAACATGATCTGGTTGTTCACCGCCTTCTCCACCTGGGAGGCGGTGATGGCCACATTTTTCATCTGGCCGAAAATATCGGTAAACTGCATCCGGATAAATTCGATCTTCTCGTCCCGGACAATGCGGATAATGTCCTCTCTGGTATAGGCCATAAGCGAAACCCCTCACTTTTTTAAATTTCGGTCTTTAGTATCGCATTGACAGGGCGGTATTGTCAAGGAATTTTATTGACAAATCGACGTAAATTAGATAGACTGTCTGTTGCCTTATATACAGAAAAGGAGCGATCAGCCCTATGAAAAAGCCTTTTGTCACCCTGGAGCAGCTCCAGGAGATCGTAAAAGTCTACCCCACCCCCTTCCACCTCTACGACGAGCGGGGCATCCGGGAAAACGCCCGGGCGGTGGCTCGGGCCTTCTCCTGGAACCCCGGTTTTAAGGAATATTTCGCCGTCAAGGCCACTCCCAACCCCCAGATTTTGAAAATCCTCCGGGAGGAGGGCTGCGGGGTGGACTGCTCCTCCCTCACCGAGCTGATGATGTCTGAGCGCTGCGGGTTCACAGGCGGGGAGATCATGTTCTCCTCCAACGACACCCCGGCGGAGGAGTTTGAACTGGCCGCCAAGCTGGGGGCCGCCATCAACCTGGATGACATCACCCATATCGACTTTCTGAAAAACACCATCGGTTATATCCCGAAAAAAATCTCCTGCCGGTATAACCCCGGCGGCACCTTCACCCTGGGGGAGAGCAAGGAGGGCTTCCAGGTGATGGACAACCCGGGCGACGCCAAGTACGGCATGACCCGGCCCCAGATGACCGAGGCCTTCCGCCGTCTGAAGGAACTGGGGGCGGAGGAGTTCGGCATCCACGCCTTTCTGGCCTCCAACACCATCTCCAACGACTACTTCCCCGCCCTGGCCGCTATCCTGTTCAAGACGGCCGTGGAGCTGAAAAACGAGACAGGGGCCCACATCACCTTCATCAACCTGTCCGGCGGTGTGGGAATCCCCTACCGCCCTGACCAGCCCGCCAACGACATCGCTGCCATCGGCCAGGGGGTGCGCCGCGCCTATGAGGAGATTCTGGTCCCCGCAGGTATGGGGGATGTGTCCATCTGTACCGAGCTGGGCCGGTTCATGCTGGCCCCCTACGGCCATCTGGTGACGAAGGTGCTCCACCAGAAGCATATCCATAAGGAGTATATCGGGGTGGACGCATGCGCCGCCAACCTGATGCGCCCCGCCATCTATGGGGCCTACCACCATATTACCGTCATGGGCAAAGAGGGCGCCCCCTGTGACCACAAGTACGACGTGACCGGCTCCCTGTGTGAGAACTCCGACAAGTTCGCCGTGGACCGGATGCTGCCTGAGATCGAGATCGGCGACCTGCTGATCATCCACGACACCGGGGCCCACGGCCACGCCATGGGCTACCAGTACAACGGCCGGCTGCGCTCTGCCGAGGTGCTCCTGTGCCAGGACGGCTCCACCCGCCTCATCCGCCGGGCCGAGACCCCCGAGGACTACTTTGCCACGGCGATATGGGACTGACCCGCCGCCAAACCGGCTCTGTCAACCTGAGGTTGACACATTTCCAGTTCTTCTTTCTTGTGGCGTCCGTCTGTTTTTGATATACTGAGCCCACATCGAACGAAAACGGAGGGTAATGCTCTATGGAATTGAAGGATCGGATCGCCCTGGCCCGGAAGCAGGCGGGGTTGTCTCAGGAACAGCTGGGGGACCAGCTGGGGGTGTCCCGGCAGGCGGTGAGCAAGTGGGAGGCGGGCCAAGCCAACCCGGACGTGACCTATGTCGCCGCCATGTGCCGGCTGTTTGGCGTGTCCTCCGACTGGCTGCTGCTGGGGGAGGAGAACGCCCAGTCTGCTGCTCCGGCCCGCTGTCCCGGCTGTCAGGCCATCGTCACCGGACTGGACCGCTTCTGCCCCTCCTGCGGCCGGAATCTGCGCAGCGGGGCCCAGCCCCTTATCACCTCCTATACCCTTGTTCTGAAGGGGGCCCAAAACCCCGGCGAACTGAACGGCGCCGCCGACCTGATCCGCCTGTCTAACAGCGGCTGCTTTTCCGAGGACTCTCCCCTGGCCCAGCCCCTCCAATATGAGGAGGCGGAACGGCTTACCGCCTCCGCCCCTCTGATCCTGGGCACGGGCCTGTCCAGGGAGCAGGCCTGTGAGCTTCTGGACAGGTGCATTTACTCCAACGCCTTTCTTGTCCTTCAGGACAGTGAGGAGACCGACCCCCAGGTTCTGGCCTCCCAGCCCGGCTTCAGCCTGTCTGTCCTGCGGCCCAAACAGCGGGAGCCGCTGTCCTTCGGCATGGTGGTGCTGGCGGTGGTCCTGGGGGTGGCGGGGGCGATCTTCCTGCTGTCCTTCCTGTGAGCCGGAACAAACTGAACCTGTCCGTCCTGCTGGGGGCGGGAGGCTTCTACCTGCTGAACCGCCTCTGGCTGGCCCGGGCCGTCCGGGGCTGGCCGGGCTGGTTTCTCCGCTGCTACGCCAACGACCTGTGGGCCGGGGCGGCCATCCTGGCCTGGGCCGACCTCCTGCTGGGCTGGGGCCGGCTCCCCAGGCTGAGCCGGCCGGGGCAGACCGTCCCCCTCCTGCTGGCCTGCGGGCTGGTGTGGGAGGTGCTGGCCCCCCTGTGGAAGCCGGGGGCGGTGTTCGACCCCTGGGACTTCCTGGCCTATCAGCTGGGCGGGCTGTGCTGGCTGTGGGCAGCAAAATTTTTCCCTTCGAGGTGAAGCTGTTTGAACATCATGGGCGAGCTGACCATTATCTTTGGCCTGTGCCTTGTCTCCGAGGGCATATCCGCCCTCATTCCGATGGCCTTCCCGGCCAGCGTCATCGCGCTGCTGCTTTTGTCCCTGCTGCTGTTCACAAAGGTCCTCAAGCCGGAGCATATCCGGCGTGTCAGCACCTTTCTGGTGGCCAATATGGCCTTTTTCTTCCTCCCCTCCTGCGTAGAGGTGATGGAGCACGCCCCAGCCATCCTGGGCCAGCTTGCCCCCTTTCTGCTCATCAGCTTCCTCACCGTTCCGCTGATCTACGGCGTCACCGCCTGGGTGGTTCAGCTCCTCATCCGCCGGATGGGAAAGGGGGGCGGTCCCCATGTTTGACGCCATGCTCTCCTCCCCCCTGTTCGGGCTGACCCTCTCCGCCGCCGCCTGGTGCGCGGGCCTCCAGGTACAGAAAAAAATAGGGCGGCTGCCCCCTCTGCTCACCGCCGCCGCCCTGATCATCGCGGTGCTGGCCCTCTTCCGCATCCCCTATTCCCACTACGCCGCCGGAGGTAATTTCATCAAGCTGATGCTGGGCCCCGTCACCGCCGTGCTGGCCCTGAACATCTACAACCAGCGGATCGTTCTGAAGGAGCATTTTATCCCTGTGCTGGCCGGCTGTCTGGCCGGCAGCCTCACCAGCGTGGACAGCATCCTGCTGCTGTGCCGGGCCTTCCATGTAGACGACGCCCTGGCCGCCTCCCTCCTGCCCAAGAGCGTCACCACCGCCATCGCCATCGGCATCGCCGAGAGCCGGGGCGGCGTGGGGGGCATCGCGGCGGCGGCGGTGATGGTGGCCGGCCTCACCGGAGCGGTATTCGCCCCTCTCTTCGCCAGGCTGTTCCATATCACCGACCCGGTGGCGGAGGGGCTGGCCATCGGGGCCTGTTCCCACGCCCTGGGCACCACCCGGGCTATGGAGATCGGCCCGGTCCAGGGGGCCATGAGTTCCATCGCCATCTGTGTCTGCGGTATTCTGACCTCGATCCTGGTCCTGTTTCTATGAAAAACCGCCCTGCCATCGGCAGGGCGGTCAAATTTATCTCTTCCGGTTGAAAATGCGCTCCAGCATATCCCAGTCGTCGTCGGCCACGGCGGGCTTGGGGGCCTCGGGGACGGGCTCCGGTTCAGGCTCAGGCTCCGGTTCAGGCTCCGGAGCGGGCTCCTCCGCCGCGGGGGCGGGAGCCGCGGGCTGGTAAGCCGGCTGCTCCTGCATGTAGGGGAAGGGGACGGCCTGGTCCTCCTCAAAGCCGGTGGCGATCACCGTGACCCGGATCTCGTCCTCCAGCGTCTCGTCGAAGGCGGCGCCGAAGATGATGTTGGCGTCGGGATAGGCGGCCTCCTGTACCAGATTGGCGGCGGTCTCTACCTCCTCCAATCCCATGTCCATAGAGCCGGTGACGTTGATCAGCACGCCCCGGGCCCCGTTGATGGACGTCTCCAGCAGAGGGCTGGAGATGGCCATTTTCGCGGCCTCCTCCGCCTTGTTCTTGCCGGCGGCCCGGCCCACGCCCATGTGCGCCCGGCCGGCGTCCTTCATCACGGCGGACACGTCGGCAAAATCCTGGTTGATAAAGCCGGTATTTTTGATGAGGTCGGAGATGGACTGGACGGCCTGCTGGAGCACGTCGTCGGCGATCTCAAAGGCGTTTGCCAGGGTGATCTTCTGATCGCTGGCCAGCTTCAGCCGCTCGTTGGGGATGATGACCAGAGAGTCCACCTTGGAGCGCAGCTCAGCGATGCCCGCCTCAGCCTGACGCATCCGGCGGGGGCCCTCAAAGCGGAAAGGTTTGGTGACCACGCCCACGGTGAGGATGCCCTGCTCCTTGGCGATATCGGCCACGATGGGGGCCGCGCCTGTACCGGTGCCGCCGCCCATGCCTGCGGTGATGAACACCATGTCGGTATTCTCCAGGGTCTCCGAGATCTGCTTGCGGCTCTCCTCGGCGGACTTGCGGCCCACCTCGGGGTCAGCGCCGGCGCCCTGGCCGTTGGTCAGCTTCTCCCCGATCTGAATCTTATTGGTGGCGCTGGAGGCCTCCAGCGCCTGCTTGTCCGTGTTGACGGCGATAAAGTCCACGCCCTTGGTCCCCGTGCGGACCATGCGGTTGACCACATTGTTTCCGCCGCCGCCCACGCCGATCACCTTGATGCTGACCACGCTTTCAGGGCCCATATCCAATCCAAACGCCATTGCTTTTCCTCCTATGTACAGCGGGGCCGCCGCAAGGTCTTGTGAGCCGCTCCCGGTTTTAATCAAGATTTTGTTTCATTGTACCGCAGTTTTTTCCATAGGTCAAGAGGAAATCATACATCCGACTAAAGTTTCCACATTTTTCATTCCAGTCAGTTCTCCGGCTTGGCCGGCGAGTAGACCGCCTCGTGTTTTTCCTGGGTCAGATCAATGGAGCCGGCGGCCTCGGGGCCGTATTTCCCCTCCATCTGCTCCCGGACGGCCTGCATCAGCCGGATATTGTAGTCAAAGTCCGCGTTCAGCCGCATTTTAACGTCGAAGCGGCCCGCATACCGCAGAGTCAGCCGGGTGGTCTCCAGGCGGATCTGAGCCACCTGGTCAAACAGGTCCGCTTCCTCTACCGCCTGCAGCAGAGCCGTGAGGGCCTCCAGCCTGGTCGCCTCCCCCTCCGGCACCCGCAGCATCTCCCCCGCCTGGGGCGCAATGGCGGTCAGGCCGGTGACCACGATGGCCTGGCTGTCCGCCGGGGCCTGCTCCAGCAGCTTGCCCCTCACGCTGATGAGCCAGGGCTCCTGGGCCAGGGGCACTGGCTCCGCGCCCTCTTGTCCCCCGGTCAGGTCCTCCTGGGCCGCCGCCGCCTGCTCCGGGTCCGGCACGGCCACCTGGGCCACTGCCTCCCACTCGGTCACATTGATGAGGATGGTGCTGGGCAGAGCCCGGTTGATGGACAGCTCCCCCACATAGGGCAGCTGAGTCCGGATTTTTCGGTCGATGCGCACCTTATTCAAAGCGTAGAGATTATCGCCCATCTGGATACCGGAGGCCGCGATGATCTCCTCCTGAGTGTAGCGCTGATTGCCGGTCACCGTCACCGTCTCCACCCGGAAGAATACCGTGGCCCCTCCCGTCAGCGCCACCACTACCGCCAGCACACACAGCAGCTTGAACAGAGGCCCGAACCGGCCCCTGTTCCTCCTGCGTGTTCTGCTGCGGCTGCGTCTTGACATGGTGGTTCTCCTTGGTTCGTTAGGATCAAGGCCCCCTTCGCAAAGGGCCGACTCCCCCTGTCAGGGGGAGATGTCGCGAAGCGACAGAGGGGGTAGGGGGCTGGCACGGCGAAGCCGTGACTGGGGGTTTTCTGTAGATAAACCCTCCACCACCGGGCTTCGCCCGGCGGTCCCCCTCCCTTTCCGAAGGGAGGCTTTTTGCGCGCTTACGGCACTTCCCGGATGTCCGCCCCCAGGGCCCGCAGATTTTTGTCCAGCGCCTGGTAGCCCCGGCGGATGTGCCGCAGCCCTGACACCTGGGTGGTCCCCTCCGCTCCTAATGCGGCCACCACAAGGGCGGCCCCGCCCCGCAGATCGGGGGAGCGGACGGCGGCCCCATGGAGCCGCCCCACACCGGACACCATGGCCGCCCGGCCGGCAACCTGAATATCCGCTCCCATCCGGCGCAGCTCATCCACGTGGCGGTAGCGGCTGTCGAAGATGTTCTCCACAAAGAGGGTGGCCCCCTCTCCCCCCGCCAGAGCCGCCATAAGGACGGCCTGGGCGTCGGTGGGAAAGCCGGGGTAGGGCGCGGTGCGCACAGGGGAAATGCTCCGCAGGGATGGCCCTCCGGCCAGAGCAATCCGGTCCGGCCCGGTATGTATCGTACAGCCCGCCTCCTCCAGACAAGTCAGAACGGCGGTGAGGTGGTCGGGCAGGACACCGGTAAGCTCCACCTCTCCCCCGGCGGCCGCCGCGCCGCACAGGTAGGTGGCGGCCGCGATGCGGTCGCCCATCACCCGGTACTCCGCCGGATGGAGGGACGCGCCCCCCTGGATGGCGATGACCGGGGTGCCCGCGCCCTTGACCTCCGCCCCCAGACTGCGGAGGAAATTCTGCAGATCAATGATTTCCGGCTCTCGAGCCGCCCCCACCACAGTAGTCAGGCCGGGGCAGCCGCAGGCAGCCAGCATAATGTTTTCGGTGGCCCCCACGCTGGGGATAGACAGGCAGATCTCCCGGCCGCTCAGCCCTCCCTGCCCCCGGCAGCAGCACAGAGCGCCCTGTTCCTCCCAGATCTCGGCCCCCAGGGTCCGAAGGGCGGACAGGTGCAGGTCAATGGGCCGGGGCCCCAGCTCACAGCCCCCAGGATAGGACAGCTCCGCCGTCCCCAGCCGGGCCAGCAGGGCCCCCAGGAAGATCACCGAAGAGCGCATCTCCCGCATGAGATGCTCCGGGATGTCGCTACGGCCCAGGGCAGAGGCATCAATCAAGACAGTGTCTCCCTCCCGGTCCGCCCTGCACCCCAGCAGGCGCAGGATATCCAGGGTGACGGACACGTCGGACAGGTCGGGGCAGTTGTGGATCACGCTCTGCCCGGGTGCCAGCAGGCAGGCGGCCAGTATGGGCAGGACGCTGTTCTTGGCCCCGTGGATGGCCAGGGTCCCCCCCAGGGGCCGTCCGCCCTGAATTTCGTAATAGCTCATGGGATAGCCCTCCAAATCGTTGGAATCTGGGCTATCCTATGCGAAAGTCCGCAATATGGTTATTTCATAATCTCCCTCAGCGTCTCGTAAATCTTCTCCCCGGCGTCGGGGACGGCCATGGCCCGCAGGGCGGCGGCTATGCTCTCCCGGCGTTCCCGCTCTCGAAGAAGGAGGGCGGCTTCGTCATAGAGGGTATTTTCCACACAGTCGGCCTCCCGCAGGAGAACGGCGGCCCCCTGGTCGGAGAGCACCCGGGCGTTTTTCTCCTGGTGGTTGGCGGTGACGTTGGGGGAGGGCACCAGCACCGCCGGCTTGGCGATGGCGGTGAGCTCCGAGATTGTGGAGGCCCCCGCCCGGCACAGCACCAGGTCGGCGGCGGCCATCACCAGGGGCATGTCGTAGATATACTCCCGGACCTCCACCCCGTTGTCCCCCAGCTTCAGCCCCCGGCGGAGCAGCTCCTCCTGCATCCAGGGGTAATCCCGCCCCGCGCCGTGGATGTGCCGCCAGGGAGCGCCCTCGTAGCACTCCTTGGCCAGGAAATCCACCATCTTCTGGTTCATCACCTCCGCCCCCAGGGAACCCCAGTAGGACAGCAGCAGGGGCCGGTCGTCGGCAAAGCCCAGCTTTTGACGGGCCTCCTGACGGGTGTACTTGAAAAAGTCCCCCCGCACCGGGGTGCCGGTGACCACCACCTTCTCGGGGTGCTCGTAATGCTCCCGGCTCTCCTCAAAGCCCACCATCACCCGGTCCACCACTTTGGACAGGGCCTTGGTGGTCAGTCCGGGAACGGCGTTGGACTCGTGGACGGCGGTGGGGATGCCCCGATGGGCCGCCTCGTTGACCACAGGGAAGGAGGCATAACCCCCGGTGCCCACCACCAGATCGGGCTGGAATTCGTCCAGGATGGCCTGGGCCTGCTTTTTGGACTTGCCCAGGTTCACCAGGGTGCCCAGATTGTGGACGATCTCGGCGGGGGCAAAGGAGCGGTGGAAGTTGGTGATGGTCACCGTCCGGATCTGATAGCCCTCCTTGGGCACCAGCTTGTTCTCCATGCCCCCGTCCGCTCCCACAAAGAGGACGCGGCAGCCGGGGTGCCGCTCCTGAAAGATGCGGGCCAGGGCCACCGCCGGGTTCACATGTCCGGCCGTGCCACCGCAGGTAAACAGTACGTTCATCATAACACCTCGTCAATCCTTTCTGGGCGCCGGTATCTGTCGTGAAATGCTCAATATCATGCCCATCTCCGCCAGATGGATCATCAGGGCGGTGCCGCCGTAGCTGAAGAAGGGCAGGGAGATGCCGGTGTTGGGAATCAGTCCGGTAACCACGCCGATGTTGAAAAACACCTGGGCGGCCAGCAGGGTGACGATGCCCACCACGGTGAGCATCCCGAATTTGTCCCGGGCGTGGAGGGCGATCCAGTAGCCCCGGAGGATGAGCAGAGAGAACAGGATCAGGATGAGGTAGCCCCCCACCAGCCCCAGCTCCTCCACCCCGATGGAGAAGATCATGTCGTTCTCCGGCTCGGGGACAAAGCCGTATTTCTGGTTGCTCTCCCCCAGCCCCCGGCCCAGCAGACCGCCGGAGGCGATGGAGTAGATGCCCTGGCGGAACTGGAAGCCCTCCACCTGGGGATCGGCCGACCAGGGGTCCAGCCAGAGGGCAAACTTTTTTCTGACATAGGCCGTTGTCATATACATGATACCCACCAAGGCGACACCCAGCCCCCCCAGGCCAAAGAACCACCAAAGGCTGATGCCGGACACCAGCAGGACGGCGGCGGCTCCCACCGCCACCAGCAGCGCGCCGGAGACATGGCGCTCAAAGGCCACCAGGCCCAGTACGGTCACCAGCACCAGACCGTAGGGCACCAGCTCCAGAAAACCGATCTTTTCCAGCCAGTTCAGCAGCCGCCCGGTGGTGGTGCGCTTGGTGAAGCGCTTTTTGTGCTCGGTGTCCCGCTTGCACAGCCGGGCGGAGAAGAAGAGCACCACCGCCACCTTGGCCACCTCCGAGGGCTGGAAGGTGGGGCCCTTGGGGATGACCAGCAGGACGTAGAGCCAGCGGCGCTGGTGGTTGATCCTGACCCCCAGGGGGGTGTAGCAGAGAATCAGCAGTACAATCGCGACGCCCAAGGCCAGAGGGGCCATCCAGCGGAAGTGCTGGTAGTTGATACGGGAAATGAGGTACATCGCCGCCACGCCCGCCGCAGCGTAGAGGGCCTGGCGGGTGATGTAGAAATAGGGGTTGTTGTTCACCGGGGGCTTGGAGTCCCGGAATGCGGTGTAGTAGGAGGCGGAGAAGAGCATCACCAGCCCGATCCCCAGCAGCAGGAGCACCAGCATGAGAAAGGGCAGGTCCAGCGGCCCCCGGGCCAGCTGCTCCTCCATGGTCAGATCGCGTTTCGCTTTGCGGGCCAAGGGCTTCGCCTCCTTTCTCGTCGTCGCAAAGTCCGCTTCATTCGGAGCACCCTGTCGGGTATTCCTCATTACGCTCCCTTGCTCCTCCTCTCCAAACGCGACCCGCTGGCGCTGGGCTCGCGTTTGGGAGCGGCCTACGGCCGCTTTTTGTCCCTTCTACATCGGATATCTGTACATGACCCCCAGAAAGCCCAGACAGCACAGGGCCAGGGTGACGCCGGAGAAGACGCAGAACAGCTTGGTTTCGCTCCAGCCGCCCATCTCAAAGTGGTGGTGGAGGGGGGCCATGCGGAAAAACCGCTTGCCGTGGGTCTTTTTGAAATAAATCACCTGGATGATGTCGGACAGCACCTCGGCCACATAGACCAGCCCCACAATCGGGATCACCAGGGGGATATCCAGGGCGAAGGCCAGGCCGCACACCATCCCGCCCAGGAACAGTGAGCCGGTGTCGCCCATAAAGACCTTGGCCGGGTGGAAGTTGTAGATCAGGAAGGCGGCCAGTCCTCCCGCCAGGGCGGCGGACAGGATTGCCAGATCGTTCCGGCCGAACCAGGCGGCCACCGCCATGTAAAACAGGGCAACGGGGATGGTGACACCGGTGGCCAGCCCGTCGATGCCGTCGGTGAGGTTGACGGCGTTCACCGTGCCCACCATGACAAAGGCGGCAAAGACCATGTACACCACCCAGGGCAGGGGGAAGGTCACGTTAAAAAAGGGAATAAACAGGTTGGGGGTCAGGTAGCCCTCCCCACGCATGAGCACCGTGAAGGCGATGGCCGCCGCCAGCTGAAGGAGAAACTTCTGGGCGGCGGTGAGGCCCTCGTTGGCGTGGTGGCGCAGCTTCTGGAAGTCGTCGATCATGCCGATGACCCCGAACACCAGAGCGAAGAGGAACACATACAGGTGCTTATAGTTCCCACCCCGGATCTCCTCCCAGCCGGCCACCACGCAGGCCGCGCCGATGGCCAGGATGAACATGATCCCTCCCATGGTGGGGGTGCCCTGCTTGGACATGTGCCAGGTGGGGCCGTCCGCCCGGATGGACTGGCCCGCCTTCAGCCGGCGCAGCAGCGGAATCAGAATCTGCCCCACGATGGCGGCCACGCCGAAGGCCACAATAAAGCTGAGGATATATGTCATGGTAAACCCTCCCGGTCTCTCTCTTTTGAATCACACAAGGCAGCCGATTATATCATATCTGCCGGAACTTTTCCAGTCATTTTTTGCCGGCCGGCCGCCTCGTCGAACCAGTCCGCCACAATTTCCCGCTCGTCCATGTGGTACTGAACGCCGCTGATCTCCTGATAGGTCTCATGGCCCTTGCCGGCCAGCACGATCACGTCCCCCGGCCTGCCCTGCTCCAGGGCCCAGCCTATGGCCGCCCGGCGGTCGGGCTCCACATGAATGGCGGCCTCCGCCCCCTCCATGCCCGCCAGGATGCCGCCGATGATGGCCTCCGGGTCCTCGGTGCGGGGGTTGTCGGAGGTGACCACCGCCACGTCGGCCAGTTCCCCGGCAATGGCTCCCATGATGGGCCGCTTGGTCCTGTCCCGGTCGCCGCCGCAGCCGAACACACAGATCAGCCGTCCGGCGGTGAAGTCCCGGGCGGTGGCAAGGATGTTCTCAAGGGCGTTGGGGGTGTGGGCGTAGTCGATGATGACGGTGTAGGCCCGGGGGACGGGCACCACCTCCACCCTGCCCTTCACCCCCCGGACAGAGGGCATCACCCGGGCCATGTCCTCCAGCTCCAGGCCCAGACACAGTCCGGCAGACAGGGCGGCCAGGGCGTTGTAGATGGAGAAGCCCCCCGGAATAGGCAGATGCACCCGGCAGAGCCGGCCCACCATGAGGGCCTCAAACTCCACATGGCTGGGGAACAGGCGGATATTCTGGGCGGACAGGTCGGCCCCGGCCCTGTTCTCCGAGTAGGTGAAGATGGGGCAGCTCACCTGGTCCCGATACCACCGGCCCGCCTGGTCGTCCAGGTTGAGCACCGCTTTTTTACACTGGCCGAAAAGCAGGCCCTTGGCGTCCCGGTACTCCTCCATGGTGTGGTGGTAGTCCAGGTGGTCCTGGGTCAGGTTGGTGAACACCCCCGCGTCGAAGGCGAGCCCCGCCGTCCGGCGCTGGGCCAGGGCGTGGGAGGAGGCCTCCATCACCACATAGGCGCACCCCTCGTCGGCCATCCGGCGCAGGAGGGATTGAAGCTCCCAGCTCTCCGGCGTGGTACGGTGGGCGGGCAGTTCCTCATCCCCAATCATGTTCCGGTTGGTGCCGATGAGGCCCACCTTGGCCCCGGTCACCCGCTCCAGCAGCTCCTTGAGCAGGCTGGTGGTGGTGGTCTTGCCGTTGGTGCCGGTGACGGCCGCCAGGGTCATTTTTTCTCCGGGCCGGCCAAACCAGTTGGCCGAGACCAGGGCCAGGGCATAGCGGCTGTCCTCCGTCACCAGCCAGGGACCGGGCTCCTCCGGGGCACGCTCACACAGGACGGCGGCGGCCCCCTTCTCCAGTGCGGTTTGGATGTACAGGTGGCCGTCCGTCTTGTCGCCGGACAGGGCCACGAAGAGGGCTCCCGGCTCCAGCGTCCGCGTGTCGTAGGATATGGAAGAAATTTCCACGTCCAGGCCGGTACTCTCCCCCGTGAGGGGGACGCCGGCCAAAAGGTCGCGCAGGATCATGGTGTCACCCCTCACGGGTGCAGTTTCATTTTCTATAAGAAGCGCCGAATCCCCGAGCAGGGGAGCTTGGAACGAAGCGAGGAATACAAACCAAGCGCCGCGCAGCGGGGCTGTTTGTGTTCCGAGTCGGAGCGAAAGCGACCCGGCCGCGAGGGGACCGAGGCGTGACAACATCCTATCCTACATACCCGTCCTCCACTACGTTGAAGAACCGGACGTCCACCACGGTGCCGATGGCGGCCACGTCGCCGCCCGCCACGCTCTGACCCTCGGCGGTGGTGGTGTTGCCGTAGTAGGTGGATACGCCGGAGGCCCGCATGAAGAAGCCCGCCTTCTCCAGGGCATTCCTGGCCCCCTCGTAGGTCATGCCGGTGACGTCGGGAACGGCGGCGCTCTCTTCCGGGGCGGCGTCGCCCAGGTACAGGATCACGGTGGAGCCGCCGGGAATGCTGGTGCTGGCGGCGGGGACCTGCCGGGAGACGGCGTCCCCCTCGCCGATGGTGCGGAATTTCAGGTTCTTCTTTTTCAGGGCGCTCTCCGCGTTGGCCAGGGACATACCGGTCACCTTGGGCATGGACACATCCACCGCGGCCGACTCGTCGGCGCTGTACACCTTCTCGATGCCCATGTAGTCCAAAATCTGGGCGATGAGGGGGCCGGCCTTCTTGGCGGCCATGTTGCCGCCGCTGATGTAGACGCCGGTGGTGGACCAGTCGCTCCCCGGCTCTTTGGGCTGGGGCCGATCATAGGCCAGGAGGACGATCACCTGGGGGTCGTCTGCGGGGGCGTAGCCCATGAAGGAGACCAGGGTGTGGTCGCCCGTTACACCCACCTCGGAGGAACCGGTCTTGCCGCCGATGCGGTAGCCCGCCACATAGGCGTTGCCGCCGGTCCCCTCAGACACCACTTTTTCCAGAATATCAGCGGCCCGCTGGCTGGTCTGCTGGCTGATCACCTGCCGAATCACCTCGGTCTGGGTGTTCTGGATGACGGTGCCGTCCTGAGCGGCCACTGTCTGGACCACATAGGGCTTTACCAGGTTGCCTCCGTTGATGACGGCGGAAAAGGCGCAGATCATCTGGAGGGGGGTCACTTCAAAACGCTGGCCGAAGGAAGCGGTGGCCAACTCCACCTCGCCCATCTTGTCCTTATCCCAGATGGCGCCCTTCAGGCTGGCCTCGCCGGGCAGGTCAATGCCTGTGTTTTCCATCAGGCCAAAGGCCTCAAAGTACTGGTAAAATTTATCTTTGCCCAGCCGCTGGCCGATCTCCATAAAGGCGGGGTTGCAGGAGTTGCCCACCGCTCTGGTCAGATCCTGGTCCTTGTGGCCGCTTTTTTTGGAGCATTGGATTTCCCGGTCCGCTACTTTTTTGACGCCGGAACAGAAGAAATGGTCACTCTCTTTCACCACCCCCTCCTCCAGGGCGGAGGCCAGCACCACCGCCTTGAAGACGGAGCCCGGCTCATAGCGGGAGTCAATGGCCCGGCTGCGCCACTGGGTGTTCACCGCGTTGGAGTAGGCCTGGGCCTCCGCCTTGCTCATCAGCTCGCTGTCGGTGAGATTCTCGGTGTTGGCCGCCTTCAGCTTTTCAAATATCTCGTTTTTGTCCGTCTCCATCTGGGCGAGGAGCCGTTCGTCGGTGACCTTGGAATAGCTGTTGGGGTCAAATTCCGGGGAGCTGGCGATGCCTAAGATCGCCCCCGTCTTGGGGTTCATGGCGATGGCGAAGGCCCCCTCCTGCACGTCGAAGTCCACGATCCCCTCCTCCAGGGTCTTTTCCAGGTAGGACTGAATGGTGGCGTCGATGGTGAGGGTCAGGTCGTAGCCGTCCACCGCGTCGATATATTGGGCGTAAGTATTGAACCGCTCGGTGCCCCCGGCGGTGCGGGTGGTGTATACCCGGCCGGCGGTCCCCTCCAGCAGCTCGTTGTACACCGCCTCGATGCCATAGGCCCCCCCGTTGTCGTTGACAAAGCCCAGGGCCTGGGCGGCCAGGCCGGAGTATGGGTAATAGCGCTTGGTGCTGGTAATCAGATATAGGTAGGAGGCCGTCTTGTTTTCGGCGATGTAGGCCCGCAGGGCCTCGGCCTCCTCCTCCTCAATGTTGGTCTTGACCTCCCAGTAGGCCGCCTTGGTGTTGTGGACCTGTTTGGTCACCCGCTCCCGGTCCAGCGTGGGCACCAGGGCCATCAGCTCCTCCACCATCTGGTCCTGGCGGGCGGCCACCCTGGCCTGGTATATCTCCTCGGGCAGGGGCTTGCCGTCCTCGTCCTTGTTGGACACACTCTTCATCAGGTCCAGGGGGGACAGAATCAGCTTATAGACCGTGGCCGACATCGCCATCATATTGCCGTTCCGGTCGTAGATGTTGCCCCGCCGGGCGGAGATGGCATAGTCCTTGGTCTGCTGCTGGGCTGCCAGCTTCTGGTACTCGTCGTGGTGGACGATGGCAATATCCCACAGCCGCCACGCCAGCGGAATGAACATCAGCACGCCGCACACCCCCATCAGGAAGATGGTGCGCCGGAAGATCGCCCGTTTGGAATGGCTTCCCCGGGTAGCCCCCGTGGGCGCGCCCGCCCAGCCGATACCCTGCTCGTATTTTCTTCTGGTTCGCATGGGCAATCCCCTCCCTTTGCGGAAAAGGGCGCAAGAAACACACTTTCTTGCGCCCGAAATTCTCTATTTACCGGTGAGCTTGCGCGCCTGCCCAACCGCCCGTATCCACTCTATGTACGGGTCAGCGGAAATATTCTGTAATACTGACAAAAATGCTTCCGATCCCATGCACAATGGCCTGGAAGCCGGAGCCTCCCTTTTCCTCCTGAAAAACGATTACGGTATCCGGTTCGGACAGGTCGATATAGACCACCTGATCCCCCGTGGGACGCACCATGGTGTCCTCCACCGCCTTCTGGATAGTGGCCAGGTCAAAGACCTTTTCATACTGGGCGGACAGGGTCACATTTTCCTCTTTCAGCTCGGACAGCTCCCGGCGCAGGGAGACCATCTCGTCGTTGGCCACCGTCAGCTGGGCATAGCTGGTAATCAGCATCACGGCGAAGACGGCCACCGCGAGAAAGCCGACCACCGCGAAGGGGGCGATCTGTCCCGCCTGCCGCACCTCCACCCGGGCCCGCTCATGGCGGCGGACCTGCTCCCGCCGTCTGGGCTGGGGGACGGGGAGCCGATCCAGCTCCTCCTCTCTGCGGGGGACGCGGGCCGCGTTTCCGTCGTAGAGGGGGGAGTAGGCCGCGCTGCCGTATGTGCTGTATGCAGTTGTGGTACGGCGTCGGTTGGCGGCCATGGTGTGTTCTCCTTTACAGTTTCTCGGCCACCCGCAGCTTGGAGCTGCGGGCCCGGGGATTTTCTTCAATTTCCCGCTCACTGGGCAGGATGGGCTTTTTATTCACCAGTCTGATATCCGGGGTCCTCCCGCAGACGCATACCGGGAAGTCCGGGGGACAGGTGCAGCCCCGGGCAAACTCGGCCAGACCGGTCTTGACAATGCGGTCCTCCAGGGAGTGGAAGGTGATCACGGCCAGCCGTCCGCCCCGGTTCAGCCGGGGGACAGCCCGCCGGAGCATCCGCTCCACCGAGGCCAGCTCGTCGTTGACGGCGATGCGGATGGCCTGGAAGGTGCGCTTGGCGGGGTGCTGCTTCTCCCGCAGGGCCTTTCCCGGCATGGCGCTTTTGATGACCTCCACCAGCTCCAGGGTGGTGGTAATGGGCTTGTCCTCCCGGCGGCGGACGATGGCCCCGGCGATCTGGGGGGCGTACCGCTCCTCCCCGTACCGGGATATGATCCGGCGCAGCTCCTCCTGAGGCCAGGTGTTGACAATATCGGCGGCGGTGAGTCCCTCCCCCCGGTCCATCCGCATGTCCAGGGGGGCGTCGGTCATATAGGAGAAGCCTCGGGCCCCGTCGTCCAGCTGGGGGGAGGACACCCCCAGATCGAAGAGCATCCCGTCCACACCGGGCAGGGACAGCCCGTCCAATATCCCGTCCACCCGGTCAAAATTGCTGTGGACCAGAGTCACCCAGTCCATCCAGGGGGCCAGCCGCTCCCGGGCGGCGTCCAGCGCCGCCTGATCCCGGTCCACACAGATGAGCCGTCCGGCGGTCAGCCGCCGGGCGATCTCCCGGCTGTGGCCCGCCCGACCCAGGGTGCCGTCCAGATAGATCCCGTCCGGGCGGATGTTCAGCGCCTCAATGCACTCGTCCAGCAGCACCGGGCGGTGGGTAAACTCACTCATGTCAGAACCCCAGCTCAGCCATACAGGCGGCCATCTTCTCGGGGGTCATCTCTTCCTCCTCCTGGGCGTTCCAGGCGGCAGCCGACCAGATCTCCGCCCGATCGTGGACGCCGATGATAACGGCGTCCTTCTCCAGCCCGGCGTATTTCCGCAGCTTCTGGGGGATGACAATGCGGCCCTGGCTGTCCGGCTCACACCTGGCGGCGTTGGCAAACAGGGGGCGCATGGCCTTGGACTGGCTCATGGGCAGGGAGGCAAACTTTTCGGTAAAGCGGTCCCATGTGGACTGGGGATAGACGGCCAGGCACGCGTCCACGCCCATGGCCAGATAGAAGGACACGCCCAGCTCTTCCCGGAGTCTGGAGGGGATGAACAACCGGCCCTTGGCGTCGATGCTGTGCTCATATGTGCCGGTCACCGCTCCTCACCTCTCCCCACTCTGGCATTATTTTCAGGGATTTTACTCCACTTTGCTCCACTTTGCTTCTCCAGTATAAATCGTGTTGACATAAAAAGCAAGTGTTTTTTTCTGCCTCTTTTGTTTCAAACTCCGCAATTTCCACGAAAAACTTGCGTTTTTTTCATCAAAAACGTATGTTCTATTTCTCTCGGAAATCCTCCTTTTTCTTCTCCGGATACAAGATATGTGTTACATGCATCTCCAGGCCGTCAACATCTTGTATCCTCTTCCAAAGCCCATCGTCCCCCCTATATTCCAAAAGCCGCCAAAAAAGTTATAAATATTTTTTTACACACCCGTTTTTATTAAAAAAATCTTCCCCAGCGGCAAAAAATATGGTATACTGAGTCAAAATCTGCATCGGGAGGAAACAATATGCTGTACAACGATTGGACGGCGCTGGAACAGGCCTGTCTGTCCTGCCAGAAGTGCGCCCTGGCCGGCACCCGGCACAATGTGGTCTTCGGCACCGGCCCCCGGGACGCTGAGGTGATGTGCATCGGCGAGGGCCCCGGAGAGAACGAGGACCTCCAGGGCCAGCCCTTTGTGGGCCGGGGGGGCAAGCTGCTGGACGACATGCTGGAGATGGTAGACCTGAGCCGGGAGAAGAATGTCTACATCGCCAACATGGTCAAGTGCCGCCCGCCCCAGAACCGGGACCCCCTGAACACCGAGCAGGAGGCCTGCATCGACTACCTGCGCAGCCAGGTGGCCCTCATCCGGCCCAAGATCATCGTCTGCCTGGGCCGCATTGCCGCCTGCAAGCTCATTAAAGAGGACTTCAAGATCACCCGGGAGCACGGCCAGTGGTTTGAGAAAAACGGCGTGTGGATGACCGCCCTGTTCCACCCCGCCGCCATCCTCCGGGACCCCCGCCGCCGCCCCGAGACCTTCGAGGACCTGAAGGCCATCCAGGCCAAGATCCGGGAGGTCTGCACGCATACATATTAAAAAACGGGGCATACTGGCGTCGAGGTGATTGTATGGACGTCAATATGAATGCAGCCGTTACCTTCGGGGAACTGCTGCAAAAGAACCCCCAGGCCGCCGCCTACTACGACCGCTGCACCCCCGAGCAGCGGAACGCCATCCTGCTCCAGCTGGGCCAGGTGACCAGCCAGTCCCAGCTGCGGGCCTTTGTGGACAACCTGCCCAGCGCATCGCTCTAAAAAATTTCCCGCCCTGTGGGCGGGAAATTTTTTATCCCCAGCCGCCGGTAAAGGCGGGCTGGCAGTCGGTGTCCTGGACCACAAAAATCTCATAGAGATGGGACAGGGCGTCCCAGGTGGCGGTGTCCATACAGCCTGTCTGGGGCAGGCCCGCCGCCTTTTGCAGCCAGCGGATGTTGTCGGCTGAGGCGGGGCCGTTACAGCCGTCGGCAGGGCAGGGGGTGACCCCCTCAAACTGACCGGCCAGTATATTGAACATGGTCTGTGGGACGATCAGGTACTCCTTGGTCTCCCCCTCATGGACCTGGATACCCTCTGAGGGAAAGATGCGGGTGGCCCGGGAGTAGCCGGTCCTGGGCCGCTGGGCCAGCCAGCAGTTCCGGATGGCTTCCCAGGTGGCCTGGTCCACCGTTCCGGTGACGGGCAGGCCCGCCTCCCGCTGGAAGCACATCACCGCCTCCAGGGTCCGTTCACCAAACACGCCGTCCACCGCCACCTGGGGCAGGAATTTATAGGTTTTGGATAGCTGACGCAGCATATATTGAAGACTCATAACCGGGTTGGCTACCATCTCCCGCTCCAGCAGCTCCCGGTTCAAATCAAAATTCATACCTCCACTCCTCTCCGTCTGCCTTTTGGGCCGTCTCTCTGGCCCGGCCTCATGGGGCTGCCCTGGTACTGGCCCAGCCGGGGGGTGGCGGCCCAGCGGTCCGGGCCCTGCTCCGGAAGCGCCTGCCCCATCACGGGAACGGCATCCTCCCCCAGGGACTGGGCCCGCACCGTATCCCGGCGGAACTGATAATCCGCCGTCACAAAGCTGTCATAGATCGAGTTCCAGGTGCGCTCCTCCACCACCCCGTCGGGGGTGAGGCCCGCCCACACCTGATAGGTGCGCACCGCCCGGTCGGTGACCGGGCCGAAGTCGCCGTCAATGGCGGGGGCCTGCAGCGTGTCGGAAAACTGGGCCAGCATGGAGAGCATATATTGCAGCACCTCCACCTCCGGCCCGGAGTCCCCCTGGGCCAGCACCCCGGGGAACTGGAACTGGAAGGCGTAGAAGGTCTGCCCCTGGCTCACCAGCTCGGCCAGCTGCCGCACCCCCACATAGAGGTATACCAGCTTATACCAGGTGGCCTTGCCCACGATGCCGTCCTGGGCCAGGCTGAAGATGCGCTGGAAGGTGCGCACGGCGGACTCGGTCTCCGCTCCGAAGGCGCCGGTGGCCGGCACCTTGGGGATGGCGGGGTAGTTTTGGGAGATACGGTTCAGCATGGCCTGCACCACCGATACCTCCGGCCCCGCCGACCCCAGGCGCAGCGGAGTCCCGGGATAGGAGGTAATCAGGTCCTGAATGGGGGCGTCCACCACCAGCTCGATGTCGTCCCCGTAGTAGTAGCGGAGGATCTCCATGGAGTTCAGGCCGTCCTGGGCCAGCTCCTGGCTGCCCCACTGGGACAGGCCGTCGCAGGTGGAGGTAGTGCCGTTGCAGAACTTGGCGGCCAGGGGCTCCACAAAGCCCTGGCGGCG
Organism: uncultured Bacillota bacterium; assembly: GCA_947649625.1. Classification (GTDB taxonomy): domain Bacteria; phylum Bacillota; class Clostridia; order Oscillospirales; family Oscillospiraceae; genus Lawsonibacter. Next base: position 59,338 of record CANSSJ010000003.1, read on the forward strand.
GATATAGTCGTTGAAGATCTCGTCCACCAGCTGGCTGATATTTTCAAAGATGTTCCGTCCCGGAATAAATTTCTGGTCGTACTGGGTGGTGGAGGTGATCTGAAAGTCGTAGCCCTGACTGGGGTAGAACTCGGTGTACACCCGGTTCAGGGCGAAGGAGATGATGGCCAGCACGTTGGCCCGGATGGCGGCGGGCTCCCAGGTGGGGTAAATCTCGCTGGAGGCCACGTTCTTCACGTAGTCGGGAAAGGTGACCGTCACATTTTCCGCCCACTGGCTGGGCAGGCCCAGATGCACGGTGATGGTGCGGGGGACATATGGAATGATAACTGGCATGGCGCTCCCCTCACAGGTTCTGGGCTGGGATATCCCGCTCGTCCCGCTGCTGCAGGCTGCAAAGCCCCTGAGGCAGAGGGATCAGCTCCATATCCTGCATGGTCTCCACCCCGGGGAAAATCTGCACGCCGTTTACCCGGAGCATGGCGTAGCCCGGCTGTTCGGCCCACACGTCGCACAGGGCGAAGGGCAGGCCGGGACCGGGCAGGCCGCCGGGAGAGGTGCTCTCCGCCGGGACGGGGGCGTCGATGGTCACCGGGCGAATCAGCCCGCTGCTGTCGGTGTTCTGTATGGAGAGCAGCTTCCACTTGCCCTCCTCCCCCGGCGCGGCCACCACCACCGTGGCTCCCTCCAGGGGAATCTGCGCCCGGGAGGTGAACACCCGGACACTTAAGGTTCCTGTTGCTTGCATAGTTAAAGTACCTCCTGCGGCAGACTCCTCCGGGAGTCTGCCGTCCGCTCTATCCTATGCGGGGCAGGTCTTCCCCGTCCCCCTTGCAATCCCTGCACATTTATAGTACAATAAAGCGATATTGGCAAAAGAAGGTGAGCGTATCCATGAGCATGACGGCCGTGAAGTCGGTGGAGCCCCGCAGTCCCGCCCGCCGGGCAGGGGTCCGGGCGGGGGATACCCTTACCCACATCAACGGCCATCCAATCGTGGACGTGCTGGACTACAAATTTTACAGCTACGACCCCCGGCTGGAACTGACTCTGCGCGCGGCGGACGGGACATCCCGCACCCTGCGCGTCCGGAAGTCCGAGGGGGAGGATCTGGGGCTGGAATTTGAGACCTACCTGATGGATCGGGCCCGGTCCTGCGCCAACCGGTGCATCTTCTGCTTTGTGGATCAGATGCCCCCCGGGATGCGGCCCTCCCTCTACTTCAAGGACGACGACGCCCGGCTCAGCTTCCTGCTGGGCAACTACCTCACCCTGACCAACCTCTCCCCCCGGGAGGTGCAGCGGATCATCGACCTGCGCATCTCCCCCATCAATATCTCCGTCCACACCACCGACCGGGCGCTGCGGGCCGAGATGCTGAAAAATCCCCGGGCCGGGGAGGGCATCGACATCATGGAGCGGTTCGCTCAAAACCGCATCACCATGAACTGCCAGATCGTCTCCTGCCCCGGCGTCAACGACGGTCCAGCCCTGGACAAAACCCTGAACGACCTGGCTGCGATGTTTCCCTCTGTCAACAGTGTATCGGTGGTGCCGGTGGGGGTGACCAAATACCGGGAGGGGCTGTATCCCCTCAAAACCTATACCCAGGAGACCGCCTCCGCCCTCATCGACCAGGTGGAGGCTTTCGCCGCCCGGCATTTGGAGGAGCATGGAACAAGGCTGGTCTGGTGCTCCGACGAGTTCTATCTGCTGGCCGGCCGGGAGCTGCCCGGCGAGGACTATTTTGAGGACTTCACCCAGCTGGACAACGGGGTAGGGATGCTCACCCTCCTGATGAAGGAGTTCGGCCGGGCCCTGGACCTGATGGAGCCCGGGGATCTGGCGGGAGCCGTCCCCTTCTCCATTGCCACCGGCGTTTCCGCCGCCCCGTTTTTGGCAAAATTGGTGGGACAGGCCCGTGAAAAATGTGGTACAATAGAGGGTAAGGTCTATGCCATTGTCAACCGCTTCTTCGGGGAGACCATCACCGTGGCCGGGCTGGTCACCGGGGGCGACCTGATCGACCAGCTCCGGGGGAAGGAGCTGGGACAGCGCCTGCTCATCCCCGCCTCCATGCTCCGGTCGGGGGAAAACGTCTTTCTGGACGACGTGACCACCGATGACGTGGAGCGGGAGCTGGGCGTGCCCGTGGTCCCCGTCCCCCAGGACGGCTACGAGCTGCTGGACGCCATCTGTGGCATTGCGCTCACCCCCGAGACCCAGCGCCTAGCCTGGGAGAATGAGGAATTTTACCGGTATAATCCGTAAAGGAAGTGAGACCTATGAAACCCTTAGTCGCCATTGTGGGCCGGCCCAACGTGGGCAAGTCCATGCTGTTCAACAAGCTGTGCGGGCAGCGGCTGTCCATTGTTGAGGACACCCCCGGCGTCACCCGGGACCGGCTGTACGCCCAGTGTGAGTGGCGCAACCGGGTCTTCGACATCGTGGACACCGGCGGCATCGAGCCGGGCACCGACGACCAAATTTTGTCCTTTATGCGGGAGCAGGCGGAAATCGCCATTGGGACCGCTACCGTGATTGTCTTTGTCTGCGACATCAAAACGGGCGTGACCGCCTCCGACCAGGAGGTGGCCAACATGCTGCTGCGCTCCGGCAAGCCGGTGGTGCTGGCGGTGAACAAGGCCGACCAGACCGGCCGGGAGAACCCGGACATCTACGAGTTCTACAACCTGGGTCTGGGGGACCCCATCGCCGTCTCCGCCGTCCACGGCCACGGCACCGGCGACCTCCTCGATGCCTGCTTTGAGTACTTCCCCCCCGAAGACGAGGAGGAAGAGGAAGACGACGTCATCAAGGTGGCCGTCATCGGCAAGCCCAACGTGGGCAAGTCCTCCCTGGTAAACCGGATTCTGGGGGAGGAGCGGGTCATCGTCTCCAACGTGGCCGGCACCACCCGGGACGCGGTGGACAGCTTCTTCGAGAACGACAAGGGCAAGTTCCTGTTCATCGACACCGCCGGGATGCGGAAGAAGTCCAAGGTGGACGACCGCATTGAGAAGTTCTCCGTCCTCCGGGCCACCATGGCCATTGAGCGCAGCGACGTGTGCCTCATCATGATTGACGCCCAGGAGGGGGTCACGGAACAGGACACGAAAGTGGCCGGGCTGGCCCACGAGGCGGGCAAGGCCTGCATCATCGTGGTCAACAAGTGGGACGCCATCGAGAAGGACGGCAAGACCATGGATAAAATGCGTCAGGACGTGATGCGGGACCTGTCCTACATGACCTACGCCCCCATTGTGTTCATCTCCGCCCTCACGGGCCAGCGGGTGGACCGGCTGTTTGAGCTCATCAACTACGTGAACAACCAGGCCGCCATGCGGATTACCACCGGGATGCTCAACTCCCTGCTGGCCGACGCCACCGCCAGGGTCCAGCCCCCCACCGACAAGGGCCGGCGGCTGAAGGTCTACTATATGACCCAGGTGGGGGTCAAGCCCCCCCACTTCGTCTGCTTCTGCAACGACGCCCGGCTGTTCCACTTCTCCTACCAGCGGTATCTTGAGAACCAGATCCGCTCCACCTTCGGCCTGGAGGGCACCCCCGTCCGCCTCACCGTCCGGGAGCGGGGCGAGAAGGAGGGGTAGATATGTATGATAAGCTGACAGAGCTTTTTCGTCCCGTTTATGCCTTTATCATGGCGGTCAGCGCGGCGTATCTTCTCTGGATTATGGCGTTGATCGCCGTTCCCGCCTACCTTCTGGGCTGTTTCAACGGAGCGGTGATCGTCTCCAAATATATCCTCCGGGACGACATCCGCACCCACGGCAGCGGAAACGCCGGGCTGACCAACTTCTACCGCACCTTTGGCGGGCCCTTGACGCTGGGCGTCATCCTGTGCGATGTAATTAAGGCGGTCCTGTCCATTCTGATCGGCGTGCTGATTGTCTCTATGACCATTGGCAGCAATGGGATGTACGGCGCATACGCAAAATACTGGGCCGGCCTGTGGTGCCTGCTGGGCCATATGTTCCCCTGCATGTTCCACTTCAAGGGCGGCAAGGGGATTCTGTCCGGCGGGACCATCGCCATCATGATCGACTGGCGGATCGCCCTCGTCGTCTGGGGCGGGTTTATCCTGCTGGCGGTGTTGACCCGGTACGTCTCCCTGGGTTCCTGCTGGGCGGGGGCGTCCTTCCCCTTCGCCACCTGGTTTGTCTACCAGGACGTGATTCTCCTGGTCTTGTCCATCGTCATCGGCGGGCTCATCCTCTACATGCACCGGGGGAATATTAAACGGCTGTTGACCGGGACGGAGAGTAAATTTAGCCTGCATAAGAAGGCGTAGGGGCGCACATTGTGCGCCCGCATAGTCTGTCTTTATTTCGGGCGCACAATGTGCGCCCCTACAAAATGATTTGGGAGGTAATGTAATGAAAATCACAGTCCTTGGCAGCGGCGCGTGGGGGACGGCCCTGGCGCTCCTGCTGCTGGAAAACGGCAACGACGTGACCCTGTGGTCCTACACTGAGGATGAGTCCAAGGTCCTGCGGGAGACCCGGGAGAACCCCATGTTGAAGGGAGTTCCCCTGCCCGATGGGCTGAAGCTCACCACCGACATGGCCGCCGTGAAGGGCTGCGGCCTGGTGGTGGTGGCAACGCCGTCCTTTGCGGTGCGGTCCACCGCAAGGCAGCTCAAGGAGCTGGCCGATCCGGGCACCATCCTGGTCTCCGTTTCCAAGGGCATCGAGAAGGACTCCTCCCTGCGGCTGAGTCAGGTCATCGAGGAGGAGGTTCAGGGCAAGTGTCCGGTGGTGGTGCTGTCCGGGCCCTCCCACGCCGAGGAGGTGGGCCGGAACATCCCCACGGGGGTAGTGGTGGCCTCCGAAAACCCGGAGATCGCCGAGAAGGTCCAGGACCTGTTTATGAACCACCGGTTCCGGGTGTACACCAGCGACGACAAGGTGGGCACTGAAATCTGCGCCGCTCTGAAAAACATCATCGCCCTGTGCGCCGGCTGCTGCGACGGCATGGGCTGCGGGGACAACACCAAAGCCTTGCTCATGACCCGGGGGCTGGCGGAGATGGCCCGGCTGGGGGTGGCCCTGGGGGGCCGGAAAGACACTTTTACAGGCCTTGCAGGCGTGGGCGACCTGATCGTCACCTGCTGCTCCATGCACTCCCGGAACCGCCGCTGCGGCATCCTCATCGGCCAGGGCGTGCCGGTGGACGAGGCCAGAAAACAGATCGGTGCGGTGGTGGAGGGCTACTACGCCGCCGCCAACGCCCGCACCCTGGCCCAAAAGGCGGGGGTGGAGATGCCCATTGCCCAGGCGGCCTACGAGGTGCTCTACCAGGGCCGGGACGTCCATACCGTCGTAGAAAACCTGATGCAGCGGGCCAAGCGGTCCGAGCGGGATGAGAGCTATCTATGACGGAAAAACTCTATGAACAGGACGCCTTCCTCGTCAAATTTGAGGCAAAAGTAATTTCCTGTGAGAAGGGCAAAAAGGGCTTCGACATTGTTCTGGACCGCACCGCTTTCTACCCCGAGGGGGGCGGCCAGCCCTGGGATACCGGGCGGCTGGAGGCAGACGGGAACCGGGTCAAGGTGCTTGAAGTCCACAGCCGGGACGGCGAGGTGGTCCACATTTGCAACCACCCCCTGGAGGAGGGTACAGCCGTCACCGGCGTGATCGACTGGGACCGGCGGTTCGACCTGATGCAGCAGCACTCGGGGGAGCACATCGTTTCCGGCCTGGCCCATTACCTGTGGGGCTGTGAGAACGTGGGCTTCCACCTGGGGGCGGAGGTGGTCACCATCGACTTAGACCGCCCCCTCACCCAGGAGCAGTTTGTCACCCTGGAGAAGACCGCCAACTGGCACCTCTGGCAAATCAATTCACCGGTGGAGATCACCTACCCCTCCCCAGAGGAGCTGGAACACATCCACTACCGGAGCAAAAAGGCGCTCACCGGACAGGTGCGCATTGTGGAGTTCCCCGGGGCGGACTGCTGCGCCTGCTGCGGCACCCATGTGAAATCACCTGCCCAGGTGGGGCTGGTGAAGCTGTTGTCCATGCAGAAGTTCCGGGAGGGGGTGCGCATCGAGCTGGTGTGCGGCGACCGGGCTTTCCGGTATCTCAGCCGGGCGTTGGAGCAAAACGCCCAGGTATCCCACCTGCTGTCCGCCAAGGTCTTTGAGACAGGGGCAGCGGTGGAGCGGCTTTTAGCGGAGAACGAGTCCCTGAAATCCCGGCTCATGTCCCTGGAGGAGGCCCGTTTTGCCGCCCTGGCCGCACAGTACACCGGGGCCGGGGATGTGGTCCTCTTTGAGGACGGCCTGTCCCCCGACGGACTGCGCCGGCTGTGCGGGGCGGTGCTCCACAGCTGCGGCGGCCGGTGCGCCTGCTTCTCCGGAGACGACGACTCCGGGTACAAATACGCCGCCGGCCAGCTGGACGGCGACCTGCGGAGCTTTGTCAAGGAGCTGAATCTGGCTCTGAATGGCCGGGGAGGCGGCAAGCCGGATTTCGTCCAGGGTTCCGTCCAGGCGTCCCGGCAGGAAATCGAGGCCTTCTTTCAACGCATCTTCAGCGAAGGGGTGTATCTGCTGTGAACCGCATTTTCTGTCTGGTGGGCAAAAGCTGCTCCGGAAAGGACACCCTCTATACCCATATTTTAGAGCGCCACCCGGAACTGTTTCCGGTTATTCCCCACACCACCCGCCCCCGGCGGACGGGGGAGGCGGACGGGCAGCAGTACCACTTTGTCACCCAGGAACAGCTGCGCCAATATGAGGCGGAGGGCCGGGTGATCGAAAAGCGGGAGTACCGCACCGTTCAGGGGCTGTGGACCTACTTCACTCTCCGCTTTGCCCTGGACACCCACTGCCTGCTCATCACCACCCTGGAAGGCGCCGCGGCCCTGATGGACTGCTACGGCCCGGACAAGGTACGGATCGTCTATCTCCATGTGGATGACCACACCCGGCTGCTGCGGTGCCTGAAGCGGGAAGAGCACCAGGCGTATCCCGACTATACCGAGCTCTGCCGCCGCTTTCTGGCCGACCAGGAGGACTTTTCCCAAGAGCGGCTGGCCCGGTTTCCCGACCTTCACCCCATCGACACCGGGGCCGATATCGAGGAGTGTATGACCCAGTGGGACGCGCTGTACTGCTCGGAGTAACCCCGCTTTCCTCCCGCGCATAGGATAGCACGGACTTGATCCAACAGGAGGTGACTTCCATGGTGACTATGCTCGCCACCGTCGTCCGGGCCTGGGGCTCCCAGGTGCTGGTTACTGACAACGCAAACGGGCAGGAGGTTCTGGTCAACACCAACAACTCCACCAGCAATCTGACTGCCGGAGATCAGGTGCGGATCGTCTATGACGGCATTATGACCGCCAGTATCCCGCCCCAGATCAGCGCTCAGTCCATCTGTGTCCTGCGCGTGTACTGATATAAAACGGCGAGACCCGCCGCAAGCCGGAGGCTTGCGGCGGGTCTTTTCCCGCTCTGAAGCAATTCTCTTTACAAAATGTGTACCGACTCCGGATCAAACACCAGACTGCACTTCTCCCCCACCTGGTAGATGCGTTTGTTCTTGGGGTTGTAGTCGGTGAGCTTCACCAGGGTGTCCCCCACCTTCACGTGGTAGTTCTGGTAGGAGCCCATGAAGCAGGACAGGGTCACCTCACAGGGCAGCCCGCCCTGGTCGGCCAGCACGGCGGACTCAGGCCGGAGGACCACGGTATACTCCTTGCCCTGGGCCATCCCCTCCTTGGCGGGGACCCGGGCGGGGTGTCCCTCCACCTTCAAAACCGCATGGTCGCCGTCCATCTGCTCCATGACGCCCTTAAGGAAGTTGGCTTCGCCGATGAAGTCGGCCACGAACTCACTGTTGGGGTGGTAGTAGATGTCCTGAGGAGAGCCCATCTGGGCCACCACGCCCTGGTTCATGATAATGATGTTGTCGCTGAGGGCCATAGCCTCGCTCTGGTCATGGGTGACGTAAATGGCGGTGATGCCCACCTCCTGCTGGATACGACGGATCTCGGTCCGCATGGAGACGCGCAGTTTGGCGTCCAGGTTGGACAGGGGCTCGTCGAAGAGGAGCACGCTGGGCTCAATGACCAGTGCCCGGGCCAAAGCCACCCGCTGCTGCTGGCCGCCGGACAGCTGGTTGGTCATGCGGCCCTCCATGCCGGACAGCTCCACCAGATCCAGAATCTTCATGACCCGCTTCTGAATCTCGTCCTTGGGCACCTTGCGCAGCTTCAGCCCGTAGGCCACGTTGTCAAACACGTTGTAGTGGGGGAGCAGGGCGTAGCTCTGGAACACCATGGCGGTGTCCCGCTTGTTGGGGGTGAGGGCGTTGATGGCCTCATTCCCCAGGTAGATCTCCCCCTCGTCGGGGCTCTCGAAGCCGGCGATCATCCGCAGGGTGGTGGTCTTGCCGCAGCCCGAGGGGCCCAGCAGGGTGACAAAGGAACCCGGCTCGATGGTCAGGGAGGTGTCCTTCACCGCGTAAAAGTCCTTGCCCGTCTTGGGGTCCTGATAGATTTTGGAGATGTGGTCCAGACGGACCCCCTTTTTCTCTTTGGACATGTTTAACCCTCCTTGACAACTTGGATGTTGATCCGCTTGATTTTTGCCTTCTTGACCTTTTCCGGCTTCATCTTCCGACTGGTGCCGAAGTACTTGATGAACAGGTTCATCAGCAGCACCGAGCCGTAGGTAATCAGGATCAGGATGGTGGCGAAGGCGCAGGCGATGGAGTAGGCCCCCTTCTCGGCGAACTCGTTGATCTGCACGGTGATGAGGTAGACGCTGGGTGTCACCAGCAGGATAATGGCGGAGATGGCGGTGATGGACCGGACGAAGGCGGTGACCAGCCCGCTGAGGAAGGAGTCCTTGATGAGGGGCAGGGTGACGGTCATAAACACCTTAAAGCTGTCCGCACCCATATCGTAGGCCGACTCCTCAATGGACTTGTCGATCTGCCGCAGGGCGGAGATGCCGCTCCGCGTACCCGTGGGCAGGGAGCGGACGATAAAGACGATAATCAGGATGGCCGCGCTGCCGTAGATGCCTCCCAACAGGCCGTTGGGGAACAGGCTGTGCAGGGCGCCGGCCTCTTGGATCACTTTTCCGCCCTCCTTTACGGCGTCGGCAAAGACAGGCCAGTTGGCGCTGTGGAACAGGCCGCCGGAGTAGCCCCGGATATACCCCACGCCCAGCACCGTCCCGGGGACGGCCATAGCCAGCATGGACACCGCCTCGATGAAGCCCTTGGACCTGAATTTCCGCTTCACCACCAGATAGGAGATAATCATGGACAACAGGGCGGTGATGGGGGCGGCAATAAGGGAGAGCACAAAGGAGTCCCGGAAGGCCTGGAGGCCGTGGTACCGGCTGAACACCTGCCCGAACCACTTGAAGGTGAGCGGAGTAAACTTGTAGCCCCAGGTGGGGAACAGGGCCCCTATGGGCACGCAGAGGTACATCATAATGACAAAGATGGTGGCCAGCGAGCACAGGAGGGTCAGGGGGATGGTGACACTCCTGTCGGCAATGAGCATCCTCCCCCGGCTGGCCTTGCCGGTGAGGGTAGCCGCCGTCTTGGCCTCCAGGTAGTACTTCTGGACGATAAACATAGCCAGCGTAATGCACAGCAGCACCACAGCCATGGCCGCCGCCCCCTGCTTGTCGTAGGCGCCGGTGATCTGGAGGTAGATGGTGGTGGCCAGGGTGTCGTAGGAGCCGCCGATGATCATGGGGTTGGCAAAGTCGGCGATGGACTCGATAAAGGTCACCAGAAAGGCGTTGCCCAGTCCGGGGAGCAGGAGGGGGAAGGTGACAGTGGTAAACACCGTCCACCGGCTGGCCCCCATATCCCGGGCGGCCTCCTCCAAAGAGGGGTCGATATTCTTCAGCAGGCCCTTGAGCATCATGTAGCACACGGGGAAGAAGGTGAGGGTCTGGACGATGACGATGCCCCAAAAGCCGTACACGCTGTTGTCATAGATGCCCAGCAGGAAGCGGGTGATGATGCCCGCCTTGCCGA
>CANSSJ010000004.1 GCA_947649625.1 uncultured Bacillota bacterium
GCAAGTCCCTGGAGGAGGTCATCAACAAGCTGTCCATGATGGGCCTGTCGTTGGCGAGTGAGGAGAATAACTAAGCGCCGAATCCCCGAGCAGGGGAGCTTGGACCGGAGCGAGGAGGAGAAACCAAGACGCCGAAGGCGGCTGTTTCGAGTCCGAGACGGAGGGAAAGCGACCCGGTCGCGAGGGGACCGAGGCGTGATAACTAAGGCAAGGTGTATGTAACGTTCCGCCTTTCCTGCGGCTTTTGCCGTCAGAACTGAACGAATTTAGACTGATCCCGCCACGCGGGGTCGAAGGAGTGTTTCTTATGTCTCAGAAGAACCGTAAACTGGGCCGTACCAGCGACCAGCGCCGGGCCATGCTCCGCGCCATGGTCACCTATCTGCTGGAGAACGGCCAGATCAAGACCACCGTCACCCGCGCCAAGGAAGTGGCTCCCGTGGCCGAGAAGATGATCACCCTGGCCAAGACCAACACCCTGGCCTCCTACCGCCAGGCCCTGTCCTACATCACCAAGGAGGACGTGGCCAATAAGCTGTTCAAGGAGATCGGGCCCAAGTATGCCGACCGCAACGGCGGCTACACCCGTGTGGTCCGCATTGGCCCCCGCCGCGGCGACGCCGCCGAGATGGCCATTATCCAGCTGGTGTAACAGAAGAAAAAATCCCGTTCCAACCGGAACGGGATTTTCTCATCATAGCTCAGGAGGTGATCCGCATGAGGATCGTTGACGCGCATCTGCACCTGTTTCCCGCCTCCCCGGACACCGACGCCATGGCCCGGGCCGTGGGGCACGAAAATTCCACAGATCACCTGCGGAAGGTCTACAAAGAGCTGGGCGTCGTCCACGGGGTGGTGATGGGCAACCGCAGCCTGGACCCCGCCTACCACGACTACCCGGCCGACCTGTTCCACTACTGTATCGGCCTGGACAGCGCCCTGATGGGGCGGGGAGAGAAGCCTGTCCCCGACCTGGCCGAGCGGGTGGAGGAGAATCTCAGGCGGGAGAACTGCTGCGGGGTGAAGCTGTACCCCGGTTACAACCGGCTGTGGCTGTCCGACCCGGTGTATGAGCCGGTGTATGAGCTGGCCGCCCGGTACGACAAGCCGGTGGCCGTCCACATGGGTCTCACCGCCTTCCCCCGGGCCCACCTGAAATACGCCCACCCCCTCACCCTGGACGAGGTGGCCGCCGACCACAAGCGGACCCGGTTCGTCATGTGTCACTTTGGCAACCCCTTCCTGGAGAGCGCCGCCGCGGTGGTGGAGAAGAACCCCAACGTGGCCGCCGACCTGTCCGGCCTACTGGAGGGGCGGGTAGACCTGGACCGCTACTTTCGGGAACAGGCGGGCTACGCCGGACTGCTCACCACCTGGCTCACCGCCATCGGCCGGTGGGACGATATCATGTACGGCACCGACTGGCCCATCGTCAATTTGGGGGAATACATCCGATTTGTCCAGCGTCTGGTACCGGAGCGGCATTGGGAAAAGGTATTTTTTCACAATGCAGATCGAATTTATGGATTGGGACTGTAAGGTCAAAACGGAGCCCCGGAGAAGGAAATTCTCCGGGGCTCCGATGCGTTTTGATTGGCGGCCGGGAGGAGGCCCGGCCGCCGGTGCGGAGACAAATATGCACAGGCGGTCTTTCGACCAAGGACAGCATATCACAGCATCCAGGTATTGGCAAGAGGGAAATTGTATTATTTTGGGGAAAATTCCGAATAAAACTGGGTTTATGTTAAAAAAAGAACATAAATTATAACATCTGTTTTAGCATAGCCGCGGTGCCGAGATTATTGTAGAATTTAGTTGAATTGAGGTGGTACTGTGGCAAGAGACGCGCTGATTGTTACAATAAAGCACCCCAGGGGAGAGGACGGATATCGAACGTTTTCCGTCCGACTGAGGGAATCAATAGTCAGCCAGATGGATGATATATCCAGAGAGACGGGACGGAGCCGGAACGAATTGATCGGCCTGTTTCTGGCGTATGCCCTGGAACATTACACACTGGAGGGAGGTGACGGCAGTGCGCAGCCCAAACGAGCCTGACACACCCAAGGCGCTTTACCACGCGGTCGTGGGGAAAATGGTGCTGGAGCACATGGAGCGGGTCCACCCTGCGGTAATCTCCCAGGCGGTGGAAAACCGGGCGGTCCAGACCCTGGAGGCCATCCGCTGTGTTCTGGAGAATGACAGGCTGACCGATCCGGAGTGTGTCCAGCGGGTGGAAAATCTCATCCGGCTGTTTTTTCAGGAACTGGATATTAAAATTGACCGCTGCGGCGGGCAGGAGTGAATGAAAAAAGACGGCGTTTTACAAAAAAACGCTGTCTTTTTTTTCGGTTGTATGGTATGATTGTCAGCGTATATTTTGAGCATCAAAAAAGGAGTACGACCATGATCACAGTCACCGACCTGAGCCTGAACTACAGCGGCACTCCGCTGTTCTCCCACGTGGATTTGCAGTTCCTCCGGGGCAACTGCTATGGCATCATCGGCGCCAACGGCGCCGGCAAGTCCACCTTTTTGAAAATCCTGTCCGGCGAACTGGACTCCACCTCCGGTCAGGTGTCCATCCTGCCCAACGTCCGCATGTCGGTTTTGAAGCAGAACCAGAACGCTTACGACGCCTACAACGTGATGGACACCGTCATCATGGGCAACCAGCGGCTGTACGACATCGGCAAGGAGAAGGAGGCCCTCTACGCCAAGGAGGAGATGACCGACGAGGATGGGCTCTTAGCCTGTCAGCTGGAGGAGGAGTACGCCGAGCTGGGGGGCTGGGAGGCGGAATCGGACGCCAGCCGCATCCTCCAGGGACTGGGCATCGGCACCGAGTACCATTACAACGACATGGCCACCCTGGACCCCCGCCTGAAGGTGAAGGTCCTGCTGGCCCAGGCGCTCTTTGGAAACCCTGACCTGCTGATGATGGACGAGCCCACCAACAACCTGGACATCGACGCGGTGAACTGGCTGGAGGACTTCCTCCTGGACTTCGAGGGCACCGTCATCGTGGTCAGCCACGACCGCCATTTCCTGAACACCGTCTGCACCCACATCGTGGATATCGACTACGGCAAGATCAAGATGTACGTGGGCAACTACGACTTCTGGTACGAGTCCTCCCAGCTGGTGCAGCAGCTCATCAAGAGCCAGAACAAGCGCAACGAGGAGAAAATCAAGGAATTGCAGGACTTCATCTCCCGCTTCTCCGCCAACAAGTCCAAGAGCAAGCAGGCCACCGCCCGGCGCAAGCTGCTGGACAAGCTCACCGTGGAGGAGATGCCCGCCTCCTCCCGCCGCTACCCCTGGGTGGGCTTCTCCCCCGACCGGGAGGTGGGCAAGGACATCCTCTTTGTCACCGACGTGTCCAAGACCATCGACGGGGTGAAGGTGCTGGACAAGGTGTCCTTCATCGTGGGCCACGACGAGAAGATCGCCTTTGTGGGGGACAACGAGAACGCCCACACCGCCCTGTTCAAGATCCTGGCCGGGGAGCTGGAGCCCGACGAGGGCACCGTGAAGTGGGGCCAGACCGCCACCTTCTCCTACTTCCCCAAGGACAACACCCCCTACTTCCAGGAGAACGACGACGACCTGGTCCAGTGGCTGCGCCAGTTCTCCCCCGACCCCCAGGAGCAGTACCTCCGGGGCTTTCTGGGCCGGATGCTCTTCTCCGGGGACGAGGTCCACAAGCCGGTGAAGGTGCTGTCCGGCGGCGAGAAGGTGCGGTGCATGCTGTCCCGGATGATGCTGTCCGGGGCCAACGTCCTCATGCTGGACCAGCCCACCAACCACCTGGACCTGGAGTCCATCGCCGCCCTGAACAAGGGGCTGGAGGCCGTCAAGTGCAACGTGCTGGTGGCCTCCCACGACCACCAGCTCATCCAGACGGTGTGCAACCGGGTCTTCGACTTCACCGCCGGGGGCAGGCTCATCGACCGGAAGATGACCTATGACGAGTACCTGGAGAGCCAGAAGGTCCAGTAGCTCTTTACTTTTCCGGGCCGCTCCTGTATAATAAAATGAATCAATATCAGTGAGAAAGTGTGGGAAGCACATGCTCCAATTTGACGAATACAAGGTAAAGCTGAACAACCTGGCCCCCGCTTTGAAGGAGCTGGCCCAGGCCCTGGACCTGGAGGGGGCGGAGCGGGAGCTGGACATGCTCCAGGCCGAGTCCGCCGCCGACGGCTTCTGGGACAACCTGGCCAAGGCCCAGAAGGTGCAGCAGCGCATTAAGAACCTCCAGGACAAGGTGGACAGCCAGAACCGGCGGCAGGGCCAGTGGGACGACCTGATGGCCCTGTGCGAGATGGGCAACGAGTTTGAGGACGAGTCCCTCATCCCCGAGCTGGAGGAGGGCTTCGCGACTCTGGAGCGGAACATGGAGACCGCCCGGCTGGAGACCCTGCTCACCGGGGAGTACGACCGCTCCAACGTGATCCTTACCATCCACCCCGGGGCGGGCGGCACCGAGGCCCAGGACTGGGCCCAGATGCTCTACCGGATGTACACCCGCTGGACCGAGCGCCACGGCTTCACCTACCAGATCATGGACTACCAGGAGGGGGACGAGGCGGGCATCAAGTCGGCCACCATCATGATCGAGGGGGAGAACGCCTACGGCTACCTCCGGGGGGAGCACGGCGTCCACCGGCTGGTGCGGGTGTCCCCCTTCGACGCCAACGCCCGGCGGCAGACCTCCTTCGCCTCGGTTGAGGTCATGCCCGACCTGCCCGAGGATGTGGAGGTGGAGATCCGCCCCGAGGACATCGAGATGCAGGTCTACCGGGCCAGCGGCGCCGGCGGCCAGCACGTGAACAAGACCTCCTCCGCCGTCCGGCTCATCCACAAGCCCACCGGGGTCGTTGTGGCCAGCCAGCAGGAGCGCTCCCAGTTCCAGAACAAGGACAACTGCATGAAGATGCTCCGGGCCAAGCTGGTGGAGCTGCAAATGCAGGAGAAGGCGGAGAAGATCTCCGATTTGAAGGGGGTCCAGCTCAAGATCGAGTGGGGCAGCCAGATCAGGTCTTACGTCTTCATGCCCTACCAGATGGTGAAGGACAACCGCACCGCTTTCGAGACCAGCAACATCAACGGCGTGATGGACGGCGACCTGGACGGCTTTGTTAACGCTTACCTCACCGCCGAGGCCACCGGAAATTGGGCGACGAAATAACAGATCAATGCCCCGCTAAAACAAAGTAGCTTGGAGTGTTGACAATTTGAACGTATTCAGCTATAATAAATCATAGAAAGGGCGCTGCCGGTAAGCGGTTGGCCCCCCGTTAGTTACAAGAAGTAACCGTGGCTTGGGGAAGCGATGCGGTTACTTCTTTTTGTTATTGGCCGCAATAAAGAGACCGATAATGCCAATGATAACCAGGCTGTATGTAAACATATCAGAGTAAGTCACCATAGGGCAGGCCCCCTTTCGTCAGATCAGGGGGCAAGAAGCTGCCCCCTGTCAAGGAGGCCAACCGCATACCGTTACGAGCAGCGCTGAAAGATAATTCTTTCCTGTGTCCAGCATATCATACCAGTCGACGAAATGCAATAAAAACTGATTTAAGCGCACAGGCGGCTTTCTTTTTTTAAAATCCTCTTGACTTTTTGCCCGAGCAACACTATAATTAACTTAATGCAGGAGCAAAAAGTGAGGTGAGCAAATGTCTCCTCGTACAGGCCGGCCCCGCAAGGAAATTACCAAGAGCGTAAATCTCGGACTGCGTTTGACTGAGGAAACAGCAGAGAAGCTGCAGCACTGTGCGGATATGCTTGGAATATCCCGGACAGAGGTGATTGAAAAGGGAATTGACCTTGTGGAAGAAGGCATAAAAAAATAGAGTGCTGGCCGCCGTAGCAAGCAACACCAACACTCTATATCAACCAAGCCCGGAGGTCTGGCAAATCTGATTATGCCACACCGCCGGGAAAAAATCAAGGAGGAAACGATGAATATACGAGAAGAATTGATTGATTTGGACACAGCAGTCAATCAGGTTTCCAGCGGAATTAACGCGATTGCCGCCATGTCCAGGGGACTGGATCGGGTGGATGATCCCTATGCGGACGGCTTTTATCTTCTCGCTGACCTTCTGATAGAGGCCGCCCGAAACCTGCGGGAACAGACAGACCGCTGTCTCCAGGCAGTGTGACAGGTAAAAGGAGCGGATACATATGCAGTACAAAATTCAAGGCGAGCCCACCCCTGTAGTCATCTGTGACCTGAACGCCAACGAGACCATGATTACCGAGAAGGGCTCCATGGTGTGGATGTCCCCCAACATGAAGATGGAGACCTCCGCCGGCGGCCTCGGCAAGGCCTTCGGCCGGATGTTCTCCGGGGAATCCATGTTCCAGAACTTCTACACTGCCCAGGGCGGGCCGGGGATGATCGCCTTTGCCTCCAGCTTCCCCGGGGCCATCCTGCCTGTGGAAATCACCCCCGACAAGCCCATTGTGGCCCAGAAGTCCGCTTTCCTGGCCTCGGAGCAGGGGGTGGAGCTGTCGGTCTTCTTCCAGAAAAAGATAGGCGCCGGCTTCTTCGGCGGCGAGGGCTTCATCATGCAGAAGCTGTCCGGCCGGGGTATGGCCTTTTTAGAGATTGACGGCTACGGCGTGGAGTACACCCTGGGCGCCGGAGAGCAGATGATCGTGGATACCGGAAATCTGGCCATGATGGACGCCACCTGCTCCATCGACATCCAGAGCGTCAAGGGGGTCAAAAATGTTCTCTTCGGCGGCGAGGGCCTGTTCAACACCGTGGTCACCGGTCCGGGCCGTATCCTTCTCCAGACCATGCCGATCAGCGCTTTTGCCGGGGCCATCTCCTCCGTACTGCCCTCTAAAGGTTAAAATTTCAGCCCGCCGTCTCAAAGACGGCGGGCTAATCGTTTATTCCTCATCCAGTTTGAGTACAGCCATAAACGCCTCGGTGGGCAGCTGAACGGTGCCCAGGGTGCGCATCTTCTTCTTGCCCTCCTTCTGCTTCTCCAGGAGCTTCTTCTTCCGGGTGATGTCGCCGCCATAGCACTTGGCCAGCACGTCCTTGCGCATGGCCTTGACCGTCTCCCGGGCGATGATCTTGCCCCCGATAGCCGCTTGGACGGGTACCTCGAAGAGCTGGCGGGGGATGTTCTCCTTCAGCTTCTCACAGATGCGCCTCGCCCGGCCGTAGGCCTTCTCCCGGTGGACGATGAAGCTGAGGGCGTCCACCTGGTCCCCGTTAAGCAGCAGGTCCACCTTCACCAGGTCGCTGGGCTCATAGCCCTCCAGCTCGTAGTCCAGGCTGGCGTACCCCTTGGTCCGGGCCTTGAGGGCGTCGAAAAAGTCGTAGATGATCTCCCCGATGGGCATGGAGTAGTGCAGCTCCACCAGATTGGTGTCCAGATACTGCATGTCCTTGAACACCCCCCGGCGGTCCTGACACATGGGCATGATGTTGCCCACGTAGTCCGGAGGGGAGATGATGGACACCTTGGCGTAGGGCTCCTTGGCCTCGGAGATGGACCCCGGATCGGGGTAGTTGTGGGGGTTGTCCACCCGGACCACAGTACCATCGGTTTTCGTGACCTCGTATATTACCGAGGGTAATGTGGTGACAAGGTCCAAATCAAATTCCCGCTCCAGCCGCTCCTGGATGATCTCCATGTGGAGCATCCCCAGAAAGCCGCACCGGAAGCCGAAGCCCAGGGCCACGGAGGACTCCGGCTCAAAGGACAGGGAGGCGTCGTTGAGCTGGAGCTTCTCCAGGGCGTCCCGCAGGTCGGGGTACTTGGAGCCGTCCTCGGTGTAGATGCCGCAGTAGACCATGGCCTGGGCGGGGCGGTAGCCGGGAAGAGGTTCGGCTGCCGGAGCTTCCGCCCCAGTGATGGTGTCGCCCACGCTGGTATCCTTCACGTTTTTGATGGAGGCGGTAAACCAGCCCACCTCCCCGGCAGTAAGCTCGGGAGCGCTTTCCATCCCAAGAGGCTTGAGATAGCCGCAGTCCAGCACCTGATAGCTGGCCCCGGAGGCCATCATCTTCACGTTCATCCCTTTTTTCAGGGAGCCCTCCATGATGCGGAAGTAGACGATGACCCCCACGTAGGGGTCGTACTGGCTGTCGAAGATGAGAGCCTTCAGAGGGGCTTTGGGGTCCCCCTCCGGGGCGGGGATGTTGTGGACGATGTCTTCCAGCACAGCGGGGATGTTGATGCCCTGCTTGGCGGAAATCTCCGGGGCGTCCAGGGCGGGGAGGGCCAGGACATTCTCGATCTCCTCCTTCACCCGGGCCGGGTCGGCGGCGGGCAGGTCGATCTTGTTCACCACCGGGAGAATCTCCAGGTCGTGCTCCATGGCCAGGTAGGTGTTGGCCAGGGTCTGGGCCTCGATGCCCTGGGAGGCGTCCACGATGAGCACCGCCCCCTCGCAGGCCGCCAGGGAGCGGCTGACCTCATAGTTGAAGTCCACGTGGCCCGGGGTGTCGATGAGGTTCAGGTGGTAGACCTCCCCGTCCTGGGCTTGATAGTCCAGCCGCACCGCCCGGGCCTTGATGGTGATACCCCGCTCCTTCTCCAGGTCCATGTTGTCCAGCAGCTGGCTCTCCATCTGCCGCTGCTCCACCGCCCCGCACAGCTCGATCAGCCGGTCGGACAGGGTGGACTTGCCGTGGTCGATGTGGGCGATGATGGAAAAATTCCGGATTTTACTTTGGTCGGTCATAGATGTGCCTCCTTGAGGTATCTGTCCCAATCGGGGAGCTGCCGCAGCAGCATGACAGTTTTTTCTTTCAGGGCGCTGTCCCCCGGCCGATTCAGGATGTAGCGGATATATTCAAAGACCATGCTCTGCTCTTCGTCGTCTAAGCTCTTGATCCAGGCGGAGGTTTCTGTTAAGCATCGGAGCATATAGCAATGCGGCGGGTCTGGGAGTTCCATTTTTTCGTCATAGACCCGAATCAGCTCCTGCATCCTGTGATTGTCCATATACTTCCACCTCCGTCCCCCCGCAGCGGAAAGGCCCCTTTGGAAAGGGGCTCCGCCCGCAGGGCGGTGGGGATTGTGTTCCGCCGCAGGCGAAACGTATGAAATAAATCCAGATTTGCAAAGTCCTCGTTTACTTCGTATGTTTTGCTTCGCAAAACGCAATCTTCCGCCCCAGTGTGCGCACTGGGGCACCTCCTTTCAAAAGGAGGTTTTGCCGCCTGCGGGCGGGAGGGCGGGCGGCCACAGGCCGCCCCTACAGGATCATTTCTTCCCCTGGTCCTTCCGGCCGGCGCTGATGGCGTTGACCCGCTCGCCGGTGGAGTGGATGATCTGGAAAATGGACTGGTAGAGCACCGGGTAGTCCCGGGCCAGGGCGTCGTGGTTCATCTCGGGCATGGGTCCCTTGACCTTCACATGGGCGGCCAGGGCGTCGGCCAGTTCGGCCTCGCAGCATTTCATGTCGGCTTCTGCCAGGCCGGCCTGGAAGTGCCGGGGGGAGACTGAGAAGAAATCGGGATTGTTGTCCGGGTTGGCGTCGTAGAGCCGGCGGTACATGGTGTACACGGCGGTGGACAGGTAGCCGGCGGCGGCCTGGATGGCCTCCCGGCTGCCCGTCCTGCCCAGCAGGCCAAAGAGCACCCCGATGGAGTTGACCAGCAGCTTTTTGCTCAGCAGGGCCAGCACGCCCCCCTTGATGGAGGTGTTTTTCTCGTCGCTGATGTCGTACAGCTCCTCGGCGGCAATGACTACCCCGTCCCGGTTCAGGGTGCGGCCCAGCAAAAAGTCGGCGGACACGCCGTAGTAGTCGCAGGCCTTCACCACAAAGGCCAGGCCGGGCTCCCGGACGCCGTTTTCGTAGTGGCTGAGCAGGGCCTGGGAGATGCCAAGGGCATCGGCGGCGGTGCGCTGGCTCACCTTCTTTTCCTGCCGCAGCAGGGACAGGGAGCGGGAGAATTCCGCATTTTCTGTTTTCATGTTCTCTCACCTCAACGGAAGTGTGCAATACGCTTTGTATAGTATACCAGAAAGCATTACGTGACGTAAAGAGAAAAATTTAAAAACACCGGGGAATTTTTCACGGTCCCGGAGCAGAAAACTATCCTGCGGCCCTTGCATTTCCGGCCGGAAAATGCTACCATGATACTTGAGCATCCGGTGGGAAACACCGATTTTGATTTGGAGGCATGATGCGATATGTTTGGAAAACTCATTGACATCCTGAAGAAAAGTCCCAAGAAGATCGTCTTCACTGAGGGCACCGACCCCCGTATTCTGGAGGCCTCCGCCCGTCTGCTGTCCGGAACATTCCTTACCCCCATCCTCATTGGCAATGAGGAAGAGATCCGCGCCGCCGCCGAGGACGCCGGCTTTAACATCCGGGGCGCCGAGATTTACGACCCCGAGAACTATGAGAAGATGGACGCCATGGTGGAGAAGATGGTGGAGCTGCGCAAAGGCAAGATGACCGCCGACGAGTGCTGGGCCATGCTGAAAAAAGGGAACTACTTCGGCACCATGCTGGTGGCTATGGGCATTGCCGACGCCCTGCTGGGCGGCGCCACCTACTCCACCGCCGACACCGTGCGCCCCGCCCTCCAGCTGGTGAAGACCAAGCCGGGCAACAAGATCGTCTCCTCCTGCTTTATCCTGGTGCGGCCCTACGCCACCGGCGGCAACATGGTGCTGGCTATGGCCGACTGCGCCATCAACATCGATCCCAACGAGGACGAGCTGGTGGAGATCGCCTCCGAGACCGTCAAGTGCGCCCAGATCTTCGGCGTGGACCCCAAGGTGGCCTTCCTCAGCTACTCCACCTTCGGCTCCGGAAAGGGCCCCGTGGTGGACAAGATGCGCAACGCCGCCGAGAAGGCCAAGGCCGCCATGCCCGAGGTGCCCATCGAGGGCGAGCTGCAGTTCGACGCCGCCGTCTCCCCCCGTGTGGCCCAGACCAAGTGCCCCGACTCCAAGGTGGCCGGCTACGCCAACACCTTTATCTTCCCCGACATCAGCGCCGGCAACATCGGCTACAAGATCGCCCAGCGCCTGGGCTCCTTCGAGGCCTACGGCCCCATCCTGCTGGGCCTGAACGCCCCCATCAACGACCTCAGCCGGGGCTGCAATGCCCAGGAGGTCTACTCCATGGCCATCATCACCGCCGCTCTGGCCTGATACAGTGTGACAGCAGAAGGAGCATCCTGCGGGATGCTCCTTTTGATTAAGCCATGGAGCAGACCTCGGGGCCCCATCGCAGATGGGGCGGCGCGCAAGCGCCGTAAATTCGGAGCGAAGCGAAGAATTTGCGTAGGGTGGGCTTTGCCCACCCGAGCGTTAAAATAAACCCAGGGCTCCCACGGGATGCCATCCCGTGGGAACTACTCCATGGCCATCATCACCGCCGCCCTGGCCTGATTCCAATTACAGCACCAATTCAGGAGCGCCCCTCGGGGCGCTCCTTTTCCGTTTCTGACCGATTATCCCTCAAAAACGACCGACTATACCAGAACCGTAGACAGGACGGGGGCGGGCGGCTATACTGGGGAAAAGGGAGGGAAGAGACATGAAGCTGTCAGCGTTTGCCCATCTGGCCGGATTCGGCGTGAAAACCATCCTGTTTCGGAAGAAGGACCCCATATTGGGCACCATCATCCTGACGGACAAGTGCAACCTGCGCTGTAAGCACTGCTCGGTGAACAACATCACCGCCGTTGTCCACCCATACGGCCAAATACGGGGCGAGATGGAAGAACTGTACGCCATGGGGGTGCGCATCCTGTTTTTCTGCGGCGGCGAGACCTTCCTCTGGCGGGACGGGGAGAAGGGGCTGCGGGACCTGGTGGCTGAGGCCAAGGAGATGGGTTTTCTCATTGTCAACGTGGTCACCAACGGTACCTTTCCGCTGGACCTGCCCGAGGCCGACCTGATCCTTCTCAGCCTGGACGGGGACCGGGAGCGGCACAACGCCATCCGGGGGGACACCTACGACCTGATCCTGGAGAATATCCGTAGGGCCCCCTCGGACAATATCTGCCTCTATATGGCCATCAACCGGATCAACCAGGGGGCCATCCGGCATGTATGCCGGGCGGCCCGGGAGGAGCCCAACGTCCGGGCGGTCTCCTTCAACTTCCACACCCCCTATCCGGATACCGAGGCGCTGGCCCTGAGCCGGGAGGAGAAGGCCCGCTGCTGTGCCGTCATTGAGGATATGATGGAGGAGGGAGCGCCCGTCTTCAACCTGAAAAGTGCCTTCCCCTACCTCATCGACAACCGCTTCCCCACCCCATGCCGCCAGTGTGTGGTGATGGAGGACGGCCGGCTCAGCATCTGCGGGCGGTGTATCCACGTGCCCGGCCTGTGCCAGCGGTGCGGCTACTTCTTCGTGGCGGAGTACACCGTGCTCTTCCGAGGGAACGTCAAAATTGTCTGGGAGATGCTGCGCACTTACTTAAAATACATTTAGGAGCGGACCTATGGGAATCATTACAAATGTAACGCGGATGTGGCTCACCCGGTCCGTAAGGCCCTTCCGATTCACCGGGGAATTTGACCGGACCCTCCCCTATGAGGACTGCGAAAGACTGGGGTTGTACATTCACATCCCCTTCTGCCGGAGCCTGTGCGATTTCTGCCCCTACTGCAAGACGGTCTACGACGCGGACCTGTGCGGCCGGTACATCGACGCCCTCATCCGGGAGATCCACATGGTGGGAGCCCAGTCGGGGAGCCAAAAGGAGGTCACCAGCCTGTACTTCGGAGGCGGGACTCCGGCCCTGGCCGCCGGGCGGCTGGGGGAGATCATCGGAGCGGTGGGAGAGCACTTTGCCGTCACCCAGGGGATCGGCGTGGAGCTCCACCCAAAGGACGTGACCGTCCCCCTCCTGAAGACCCTGAAAGCGGCGGGCGTGACAAAAATCAGCATCGGGATACAGTCCTTCCAGGGGAAGTATCAGGACCTTCTGGGGCGGGGGGCGGTGGACCTGCCCGCCCTGTCGGCCGCCCTGGCGCAGGTCCCCTTCGAGACGGTGTCCATGGACTTCATCTTCGCCCTGCCGGGCCAGACCTTTGAGGACCTGAAGACGGATATCGACCTGGCCTTTGCCCATGGGGCCAATCATGTGGCCATCTACCCCTTTATCGACTTCACCTTTACCGACAGCCCTGTTCAGGCCATGCCGAAGGGGGAGAAGCGCAGGCTGCTGGACCAAATCACCCATTACTGCCTGGAGCGGGGATATGTCCGCACCTCCATCTGGACCTTCTCCAGCCAAGCGGGGGCCTGCTACTCCTCCATGACACGGGATAACTTTCTGGGTTTCGGCTGTTCCGCCGCCACCCTTCTGCGGGACCGGTTCAAGATCAACACCTTTTCGGTGGAGGCCTACTGCCGCCGCGTTGACGGCGGACAGCTCCCCTCCTGCCTGACCCTGCGGTTCACCCTCCGCCAGCGGATGGTGTATTACCTGTTCTGGACCGCCTACAGCACCCGGGTGGACGAGAGGGACTTTGCGCGGTTCTTCGGCGTCCCGCTGAAGAAGATGTACGGCCTGGAGCTGAAAACCGCCAGACTGCTAGGCCTTGTGACGGAGCAGGGCGGCGTCTGGCAGATGACTCTGAAGGGGGCCTTTTTCTACCACTATTATGAGAATTACTACACCCTGGCCTATATCGACAAAATGTGGGGCGTCCTGCGCCGGGAGGCCTTTCCGGAGCGCATCGAGCTGTAAAGGGCGCGGCTCCCCATAAAACCGGGTCAGATGGCCGGAAAAGTGGGGAAAAGGTGTTAAATTTACATATTGTTTACGATTTTCTCCTTGACGGACCGGGCCGGAAGAGGTATCATATAAACTATATTTTTGGCAGGCGGGCTCGCCTGCCGTCCCTGTTCAGCCAAGGAGGCGCTCTATGATCCGCAACGCGATCCAGCGGTTTATGTATGGCCGCTATGGGAACGACCAACTGAATCTGTTCCTGATGGGCCTCTATCTGCTGCTCTACCTGGTGTTTATATTTACCAGGCTGGAACTGCTCTATATGGTCAGCTTCGGTTTGCTGTTTGTGGTGCTGTTCCGCCTGCTCTCCCGCAATATGGAGCGGCGGCGGGTGGAAAACGCCAGGTTCATGCGGGCGGCCGGCCCGGTCATCAGCTGGCTCCGGCTGCGCCGCAACATGCACCGGGACAAGGAGCATGTCTACTTCAAGTGTCCCAGCTGCGGCCAGCGGCTGCGGGTCCCCCGGGGGCGGGGCAAGATCACCGTTACCTGCCGGTCCTGCGGCGCCAGCTTCCAGGAAAAGAGCTGAATATTTCCCCTGATCCGGCCCGCCATTCCCGGCGGGCCGTTGTGTTTTGCACGTGGGTGTGGTATACTCAGAGCACACAGCATAAAGGAGGAACCCTCTATGAACGCCAGATACGACGTCGTTATCCTGGGCTGCGGCGAGGCGGGCATCTTCGCCGCCTACGAGCTGGCCCATCTCCACCCCGAGCTGAAGGTGCTGGCCCTGGACCAGGGCGCGGACATCTACCACCGCAGCTGCCCCATTGTGGCGGGGAAGGTGAAGGAGTGCATCCACTGCCCTGTGTGCCATACCATGTGCGGCTTCGGCGGAGCGGGGGCCTTCTCCGACGGAAAGTTCAACTTTACCACCCAGTTCGGCGGCTGGCTCACCGACTTCATGGAGCCCGCCCGGGTGATGGAGCTCATCGACTATGTGGACTCCATCAACGTGGCCCACGGGGCGACCACAGAGGTCTACTCCACCGAAAGCGAGGCCGCCCGGAAGCTGGCCCGCCAGGCCCTGGCCTACGACCTCCACCTCCTCCAGGCCCGGTGCAAGCACCTGGGCACCGAGAACAACCTGCGCATCCTCACCAACATCTATGAGGGCCTGATGGACAAGCTGGAGTTCGCCTTCCACACCGAGGTGGCCTCCATTGAGAAGGCTGACGGCGGCTACCGCCTGGTTCTGGCCAGGGGAGGCGAGGTGCAGTGCAAGTACCTCATCGCCGCGCCCGGCCGCTCCGGAGCGGAGTGGTTCTCCAACCAGTGTAAGGCCCTGGGGCTGGAGCTGCTCAACAACCAGGTGGACGTGGGCGTGCGGGTGGAGCTGCCCGCCGTCATCTTCGAGCACATCACCAACGTGGTGTACGAGTCCAAACTGGTCTACCGCACCAAGCGGTACGGCGACAGCGTGCGCACCTTCTGCATGAACCCCTACGGCCACGTGGTGGCGGAGAACGTGGAGGGCATCAACACGGTGAACGGCCACTCCTACGCCGACCCCGCCCTGCGCTCTGAGAACACCAACTTCGCGCTGCTGGTCTCCAACCGCTTCACCAAGCCCTTCAACGAGCCCTACCGCTACGGCAAGCATGTGGCCTCCCTGTCCAACATGCTGGCCGGCGGGGTGCTGGTCCAGCGCTTCGGCGACCTGGTGGGCGGCCGGCGCACCAACGAGCACCGCATGGGCAAGTCCACCGTCCGGCCCACCCTCACCGCCGCTGTGCCCGGTGACCTGTCCCTCACCCTGCCCAAGCGGCAGCTGGACGACCTGATCGAGATGATCTACCAGCTGGACAAGATCGCCCCCGGCACTGCCAACTACGACACCCTGCTCTACGGCGCCGAGGTGAAGTTCTACTCCGCCCGCCTCCAGCTCACCGAAGAGCTGGAGACCGCCCTGCCCAACTTCTTCGCCGCCGGCGACGGCGCGGGAGTCACCAGGGGCCTTGCTCAAGCAGGGGCCTCCGGCGTCCAGGCCGCACGGGCCGTCTGTAAAAGACTGTAAGGCCAAAGGTTTGCACCAAAAGGCCCCCTTCGCAAAGGGGGCTGGCACGGCGGAGCCGTGACTGGGGGGTTTCGAGGGGAAACCCTCCGTCATTTGCTTCGCAAATGCCACCTCCCTTTGCGAAGGGAGGCTTTTCCTGACGAATAAGAAAGGAGCTTCTATGCGCCCCTGGTTTACCACCGAACAGCTGGACCCCGATACCTATATTATCAGCGAGTACCGCCACTGGGAGGAGACCCACTGCTACCTCCTCATCGGCACAGACCGCTCCCTGCTTATCGACACCGGGCTGGGTATCTGCAATATTTACGACGAGGTCCGTCCGCTTACCGACAAGCCCATTACCGCAATAGCCACCCATATTCATTGGGACCACATCGGCGGACACAAATACTTCCCCGATTTCTACGCCCACCAGGCGGAGCTGCCCTGGCTCCGGGGGGAGTTTCCCCTGTCCATTGAAACGGTCCGGGAGATGGTACTGGACCGGTGCGACCCGCCTGAGGACTTCGACGTGAACCAATATCAGATGTTCCAGGGGGAGCCCTCCCGCATCCTCTACGGCGGAGAAAAACTGGACCTGGGCGGGCGGACCGTCCAGGTCCTCCACACGCCGGGCCACTCCCCCGGCCATCTCTGCTTTTGGGAGGAGAACCGGGGGGACCTGTACACCGGCGATTTGGTGTATTTAGACACCCTCTTCGCCTACTACCCCTCCACCGACCCGGAGGCCTATCTGTCCTCTCTGGAGGCCATCGCCGTCCTTCCAGCCCGGCGGGTGCTGCCCGCCCACCATTCCATGAACGTCCCGCCGGACACCCCGGCGAAAATGCGGGACGCCCTCCGTCAGCTGAAGAGAAAGGGGAAGCTCCGCCATGGCGCGGGCGTCTTCCAATATGACGGGTGGGGCATCTGGCTCTGACCTCCGCGGCGGCAATCCTGCAAAACGCCGGAAGCGCCGCCCAGAATATTCCATACGTCCAGCAGAATCAAAAATTATTTTGTCACCCTCTATGCAATTTTTTATCCACTTTTCCCACCGGACTTTCCACAGCTTTTCGCCTTGAAACAGAGGGATTCTCCACATTGTCCACAGGGTTTTCCACATCGGTTATGTCAACCCTTTGAGTGAGAATATGCACCCATCCGGTTTCCATAATATCTGTCAAGGCTGAATTTTATACAAAGTTTCTCCCGGCGGTATTTTCGCAGGAGAAAGTGAATTTTCCACCGCACCGTGAAAGGAGCGCATTTCAATGTGCTTTCATATTGATACCATCGCCGCCATCTCCACCCCCCCGGGACCGGGGGCCATCGGCATCCTGCGCCTGTCCGGACGGTCGGCTGTTTCCATTGTGGAAAGATGCTTTCAGCCCTTGGGCCACAAGACTTTGCGGGACCACGGTCCCCGGGAGCTGGTCTACGGCGATCTGCTGGACAGCGGGGGCGCGCCCATCGACCGGGTGCTGTGCACCTACAGTCTGGGCCCCTCCAGCTACACCGGGGAGGACACGGCAGAATTTCACTGTCACGGCTCCCCCATGGTGCTCACGTTGGGGCTGGAGGCCCTGTTTGCCGCCGGGGCGAGGCAGGCGAAGGCCGGGGAGTTTACACGCCGGGCCTTTCTCAACGGCCGGCTGGATCTGGCCCAGGCGGAGGCGGTGGGCGACCTCCTGGAGGCCCGGAGCCGGGAGGGAGCCCGCCACGCGGCGGGCCAGCTGGCGGGGGCGCTGTCCAAAAAGATCGGAGACATTTACTCCGCCCTGGTGGACGTGATGGCCCATTTTCACGCCGTGCTGGACTACCCAGACGAGGACATCGACCCCTTCCGCCTGGAGGAGCTGTCCCGGACGCTGGAGGAGCAGGAGGGGGAACTGTCCGCCCTCTTGTCCACCTGCGGGCGAGGGAAGCTGCTGCGGGAGGGCGTCCCCTGCGCCATTGTGGGCCGGCCCAACGCGGGCAAGTCCTCCCTGCTCAACGCCATGCTGGGCTGGGACCGGGCCATCGTCACCGACATCCCCGGCACCACCCGGGACACGGTGGAGGAGCGGTGCGAGCTGGGGGGCGTCCCCCTGCGGCTCATCGACACCGCCGGCCTGCGGGACACCGCCGACCCGGTGGAGAAGCTGGGGGTGGAGCGCTCCCGAAAGGCTATGGAGGAGGCCGGGCTGATTTTGGTGCTCATCGACGCATCCCGGCCCGCCCAGGACGAGGATTTTGCCCTCCTCCAGGAGGCCATGTCCCTGGCCCCCACCGTCCTGGTGTGGACCAAAGGCGATCTGCCCGACGCGCCTGTTCCGTTTGTGTTTCAAGACGCTGCCCGCTTGAGCGGTGTGATTTCGGTGTTGACCAAAGGAGGCTCCCCCAACGAATCTGCCCCGTTTTTAGACCTGCCGGACGGCGTGTCTGTTGTTGGGGTAAGCGCCAAGACCGGCCAGGGCCTGGATTTGCTGGAAGAGGCAGTAGCGGAGCTGTTCCCCAAAGAGGAGACCGTCCCCTACGGCCAGCTCCTCACCAACGCCCGGCAGGAGGAGGCGGCCAAACGGGCCCGGGAGGCGGTCCGCCGGGCCCGGGAGGCCCTGGCCGCCGGCATCACCCCCGACGCCCTGCTCACCGACGTGGAGGAGGCGCTGGAGGCTCTGGGGGAGCTCACCGGCCAGAGCGTCCGGGAGGACGTGACCGACCGCATTTTTTCCAAGTTCTGCGTCGGAAAGTGAAGAAACCGCCCCGCTGGACCGAAAGGCTCCGGCGGGGCGAAAATTTTTTGCGGCGGGGGGTTGACAAACCGCCCCGAATGTATTATTGTATTAAGCGCATAATACAAAAAGAGCAGGAGGTCACCGCCATGGATTGGAAGCTGGACGATGGGCGGCCCATCTGGCCCCAGCTCAGCCAGCAGCTGGCCCGGCGGATCATCGCCGGGGAGTACCCCCCCGGGAGCAGGCTGCCCTCGGTGCGGGAGCTGGCGGCGGAGGCGGGGGTGAACCCCAACACCATGCAGCGGGCCCTGGCCCAGCTGGAGCAGGAGGGGCTGGCCCGGGCCGACCGGACGGCGGGCCGTCTGGTCACCCAGGACGCCGCCGTTCTGGAGGCCGCCCGCCTGCGGGAGGCCCAGGCCGTCATCAGGAGCTATTTCGAGGCCATGTCCGCCCTGGGGTATGACCGGGAGCGGGCGGTGGAGCTGTTGAAGGAGGAATTTCAGTGAGCGACTTTTTGATTGAGTGCCGGGGGCTGTACAAGTCCTACGGCCTGCGCCCCGCCCTGAGCGGGGTGGATCTGGAGGTGGGGCCGGGGCGGATCGTGGGCCTGCTGGGGCCCAATGGCAGCGGCAAGACCACCCTCATCAAGCTGCTGTGCGGCCTGCTCCAGCCCACCCGGGGGGAGCTGGCGGTGGACGGCTCAGCTATCGGCCCCTACACCAAGTCGGTAATCAGCTATCTGCCCGACCGGATGTACTTCGCCGACTGGATGAAAGCCGTGGACCTCTTCGACCTCTTCCGGGACTTCTACGCCGATTTCGAGTATGAGAAGGCCATCGCCATGTGCCGTTCTCTGGGGGTGGAGCCGGGGGACCGGCTGAAATCCATGTCCAAGGGCACCAAGGAGAAGGTCCAGCTTGTGCTGGCCATGTCCCGGCAGGCAAAGCTCTATCTGCTGGATGAGCCCATCGCGGGGGTGGACCCGGCAGCCCGGGATTTCATCCTGCGCACCATTCTGACCAACTACAACGAGGAGGGCACCGTCCTCATCTCCACCCACCTGATCTCCGATGTGGAGAAGGTGCTGGACGAGGCCATTTTCCTGAAAGAGGGAAAGATCATGCTCCACGCCACGGTGGACGACATCCGGGAGCGGGAGGGCAAGAGCGTGGACGCCCTCTTCCGGGAGATTTTCCGGGCCCAGCCCATGGAAGGAGGGGGATTCTGATGCTGCTGAAATTGCTCAAATACGACTTCCGGGCCATGTGGAAGCAGTTCTCTTTGGTCTGGGGGGCGGCGCTGGCCCTGGCCCTGGTCAACCGGTTCACCGTGTTTCGGGACGCGGCCAGCAATGTCACCAGCAATTCCGAACTGTTCATGTTTGCCTTTATGGCTGTAATTATGGCCATGCTGGTCCTTGCCGTCATCTTTGTGGTCAACCGGTTTTCCAAGGGGCTGCTGGGCAGCGAGGGCTATCTCATGCACACCCTCCCCGTCCGCCCCTGGGAGCTGGTGGCCTCCAAGCTGATCTGCGGGGCGGTCACCTGGATAGGCTGCGGTGTGGTGGCCGTTGCCTCGGTCTTTGTCATGACCCCCATCAACTGGGCTGAGCTGATACAATTTCCCTTCTGGGGAGAACTTTTCCGGGGGATCGTAAAACATCCGGACGCCATTGTGCTGGTGCTGGAATTCTGCCTGCTGATCCTCTCGACAACCGTTCAGTCCATCGCCATGATCTATCTGGCCCTGGCCGCCGGACACCTGTTTTCCCGCCACCGCCGGCTCATCAGCGTGGCCGCTTTCATTGGGCTGTATATCCTGATCTTCAACATATATGGCAGGGTGTTCTCCGTCCGCTTTATTCAGCGGCTGATGAATATCGCCACCGTAAACGTCTACGGCTCCCTGCTCACCGCCAGCGCCATTATGCTCATTCCCGCCGCCGCCTTCCTGGTCGTGGTGTGCTGGATTCTGGAACACAAGCTGAATCTGGAGTAAAAGGACTGCCTGAAGCCGCTGGCTTCAGGCAGTCCTTTTAAAGTGTCCAGGCGTCCAGGAATTGCTGATGCTGCTCCCGGCTGAAATTGAGGCCGTCGCAGCTCCACACCCCCATCCGGGCGGTGGCGCTGAGCACCCCGTCCCGCCGGTCCAGCCGGGACAGGAGGAGGGGAAGCTCCCGGCGGAGGGGCTGGAGGTCCCCTTTGGGGAAGACCGTGTATTCCTCCACCGTCTGGCCGCAAAATACGGTCTTTTTCAGATCCTTGATGTCCACATTCATATAGGTGTCCCGGTCGGCCACCAGCCGGTAGACGGTGGGCTGCTGGTCGTCCAGCAGCAGGCATACGCACCGGCCCCGCTCCCAGATCAGCTCCAGGGTGAGCCGGAAGGGGTGATACACCGTCTTTTTCAGGCGGCGCACATAGGTCCCCGCCCCGTTCAGGGTGAACGCCAGCTCCAGCCGGGCCAGCTTTCCGGTGTAAAATCCATTCAGCGCCTCCTCCAGCTCCCGGGCGGTCCAGCCCGCAAAGGGGACCGCCTCCGGGGCGGGGCGTTTCTTGGGGAAAAGGGCGTACAGCAGGGACAGGGGGAAGGGCCAGCCCCGGCGGAGGACCTTCACCCCGGTGAGGAAGGGCAGGCAGGCCCCCGGCCCGGACTCCTTCTCCGGCGGGCGCTGTCCCGCCGCCCGGTCGGGGGCGTTCTCTTCCGGGGAGGAGGGGTCCAGGACGGGCGCGGCGGGGGCGGGAGCCAGCTGTCCGGCGGAGAGGGCCTCCCGGACCCAGGGGGCGAGCTCGCCGAGAAGGCCCTCCAAAGGCTCCGTTTGAGCGCCCTCCTCCCCTGCCAGCCAGGGCAGGAGTTTCTCCCGGCCGGCCTTGAACCGCCGGACCAGCCGGGCGGCGTGCCGCTCCGCCTCGCCGGCGTCGGGCACGGCCCCGGCCTCGAAGGCGTCCTCCACCGAGCCCCGGAAGCACAGCTGATAGCCCCAGCCGCCCCCTTCCCGGCGGTAGAGGAGCAGAGCGGCGCAGTCCAGCTTGGCGGAGGGGATGCGGGCGGCCATCTCGGGGCAGACGCCCCCCTCAAAGAGGGCGAGCGCCCCCTCCCGGCACTCCGTCCAGCGCAGGGCGGACATATCCAGCCCATACAGCCGCATGACGGCGTCGGACAGCCCGTCCACCGCGGGCTGGAGATGCCTGAGCCGCTGGTGGGGATAGATCAATACGGTAAAAGAGTTGTTCATCATCAGCATCCGCCTTTCCGTCACAGGCACAGGGTGTCCAGGATGTTTTGGGCAAAACCCTCCAGCCGCCCCTGAATCCCGGGGAGGGCCAGGGCCTGTCCGGGGTCGTTGGCCGTCTCGATGAGGGCAAAATTCCGGGGCAGGTAGAAGGACTTGTTCATATTCATGGCGGAGATCACCTGCCGGGCCACCGTGTCCCCCCCGGAGTAGCCGGACACCACGATGGCGAAGACCGCCTTGTCATAGAACCGGGTCTGGCGGAAGAGGGCGGTGAGCCGGTTGATGAAGGCGGTGAGGTTGGCGGACAGGGCGTCGTTGTAGTTGGGGCACAGCAGCACCAGGGCGTCGGCGGCCCGGACGGCGGGGTACACCTCGTCCCGCATCACGCCGCCGTAGAAGCACCCCCCCTGCTCCCCGAAGTGGAGGCACATGGTGTAAGGGCAGCCGGAGCAGTCGGACAGGGTGCCGTTGCGCAGGCCGATCTCATGGACGGCGCACCGGTTCCCAAGCATTGCCTGCACCTGGGACCACAGCGCGATGGTGTTGGAGGTGTGGTGGCTGGAGGCGTGGAGGACCAGCACCTGGGGCAGCTCCCTTTTGGGGAAGGCGAAGCCCTCCACCTGATCGGCAAGCTCCCGGGCGGCGTGGCGGTAGGCCCCCATCAGCTCGGTCCCCAGGTTCCTGGCCTGAACGGCGAAGTTGGACAGGGAGCCGGTGCCCTCCACCAGAGGCCGGCCCACCAGGGCGCAGCCCGCCATATTCAGGGCCAGAGCCCCCTCGGCGGCGGCGGATTTGGTGTACAGTTCCCCCGCCCCGTCCACGATGAGTCCGCCGGTGCAACCCCGGAGGAGCCCCGGCTCCTTCCGTAGCCGGGCCAGCATCCGCATGTACTCCAGATTGACCCCCGTGTCCCCCAGGGGCAGGGCCAGCAGGAGCCGTTGGCCCTCCAGCCCGGACAGCTCCTCCGCTCTCCGCACTGTGCGGGCCTCCCGGCCGGCCAGGGCGTGCTTCAAAACGCCGTCCAGCCGCTGGCCCGCCCAGCCGGAATCGGGGGCGGGGTGGATCAAAACAACAGACATATCAAATGATCCCCTTCAAATGCTCCGCCGCCTCCCGGATGTGGCCGAACAGCTCATCGGGGATATGGGGCAGCAGCTCGGTCTCCACCCCGGCGGGGGTGTAGCGGTTTTTGACCCCCATATACACCCCGTCCAGGAACACCGATCCGCAGTGCCACTCCCCCCGGAGGGTGAGCAGCAGGGACAGCGCCCCGGAGGACAGGGCGGGGGCCACGTAGGGCTTGAAGCCGATCTTCCGCATTTTCAGGTTGGCGGTAACGGTGAGCCGGGTCAGCTCCTGGGACAGCTCCTCGTCGTAGTGTTCGATGGAGTTGGCGATAAACAGCCCCGTCCCGTGGGGGCCGAAGGACCGCCCCCCGGTGAGGAAGGAGGCCAATTTCGGGTCCCGCTTGGCGAAGTAGGCCGCCCGGGCGTTCATCACCCCCAGTCCGAAGCCCTGTACCTGCTCGGGCCGCAGGCCCTTGCCGTCCCAGGCGCCGTTTTCGTCCCGGTTGCTCTCCAGATAGGCGGTCTTGGCCAGGGGATCCACCGGGTCGGACACGGCGCACCACAGGCCCTTGAACTCCTTTTCCCTCGCCATTCTGGCGTAGTGCTTCACGATGCCGGCGTTGGCCTCAAACTGATACATCCGCACGTCCTTCACTTGGGAGCCCACCGGCGGGATGCCCTTGGAGGCCACAAAGACGAACATGTCGCAGTCAAAGAGCTGGTCCGGCGTGATGACCTCCACCTCGGGGAACAGGCCGTAATGCCAGGGCAGGCTGATCTGCCCCATCTCAAACTCCCACCGGGCGGTGATCTGGTCGGACAGGTCGCAGATGCCGATGGAGGAGATCACGTCCCCCCCCAGCAGCTTCAGCCCGGTGAGCAGGGTGGAGCCCACGTCGCCGATGGCCAGGATATTCACCCGCTTCTTGCCAGAGCCGGGGGACCAGTGGAGCAGTTCCTCCCAGCCCGGGCGGGCGGTGTTGACGGCGGTGAGCCGGCCGTCGGCGATGGCCTGCCGCACGTTCTCGTCCAGCTCCAGCGGGAGGGCCTCTCCGTTGACCACGGCGCTGGTGGGGCCGTCGTCAAAATCGGGGAGGCGGGAGGCGTCCAGCGCCGCCAGCCCGTGTCCGGCCAGCAGCTGGCCGGGATGGTTGACCTTGAAGGACCCCCGGCCCAGCACCGGGTCCCCGGGGACGGCGGCGAACAGCCGCCAGCTTCCGGCGGGCTCGGTCTGGGGCCCGAGGCCCTCCAGAGGGATTAAGGAAGCCAACGCCGCGCCGTTGACATTGTAATAATACATGGTGATATCACATCCTGTTGTATAATTTGCCCCGCTTAACGGGCTGCCTGGTCCGCGGGACGGTATTTCTCATACAGCTCATTGAACAGCTCCAGGGAGCCGCGGCAGGTATAGGAAGACCGAGGGGTTTCCCCCGGCTGGCAGACCCAGTAGCTCAGCTCCATGTCGGACCAGGGTCGCTCGCCGTTTTTTGAGGCAAACTGCAGGTTAAAATTCTCCCCGCTCAGGAGATAGACGTCACAGACATACAGGGTGCTGCCTCCTGCGCCGATTCCGTATTTGAAAATTTCCTTCAGCCCGCTTCCGGTGTGCTGAAAGGAGTTCAGCGATTCAACAAGAGCCCGGATATCCTCCCTGTCCGACACGACCGCTGTATGAAGACCAAGGCGGACGTCGGTGCTGGACAGCTCGATCCGGTCTACCTCGTCCGGAGAGAACCGCATCATATTGATGTCCCCCCGGAACCAGCCGAACAGCCAGCCGCAAAACAGTAATATGGCGGCCAGTGCGGCGCCGCCGGCAATCAGCCATTTCTGTTTCTTTGCCATAGTTTTCACCCTCCTTTTCGTCACTGATTCTGCCGCAGCAGCTGCTCCAAATCGTTCTCTAGGTAGACGGAGGCAGACAGGGTGGGGTCGTAGTGCAGGCAGGTGCCCTTGTCGGGGCACAGGGGGAGGATGACCGCCTCAGGCAGCCGGGCCAGGGTCAGGTTGCGGCCGTAGAGGATGCGGTATTCCTGCTCCAGGGTGCGGATGACGTCCAGCGCCCCCTCCAGGCAGGTGCGGGACAGCTCAAACACCGCCTCCCGGGCGCAGGGCTCCTGATAGACGGGCTGGGCGTAGGGCAGGATGTGGTTGATGCCGGGCAGCAGGCCGGGCACCGGCGAGCTGGGCCGCCGGACGGTGTTCCCCCCGATGAAGGGGTAGAGGGTGGCCTCGATGAACCACTGCCGCAGGGTGGGCAGGTAATACACCGAGTCCACCGGCCGCTCCCAGTGGTCCATCAGGTCCTTGCCATAGCCGGACAGCACCCCCACCAGCACCATGCGGATGGGCACCCCCTCCTGCCGGAGGATGGGGTCCAGGGCCTTGAAGCGGAAGCCGGGGTGCATCAGGTCGTCCACCAGAATCACCGGCCGGTCGAAGGACTTGATGGTCCTGATCTGGCTGGGGATGGGGGCGTAGTAGGGGAAGGGCTCCATCACGCTCTCCGACAGGTCGGGGGAGTACACCCGGTCGGTGTGGATGGTCTTGGTGACCGTGTTGGGCACCGTCTTGCCCCGGAGGAGCTTGCCGTAGGGGACGCACATATTCTCCCCCAGCACCCGGGGGGTGGTGGGGACGGCGGGGACGTTGTTATAGGCGGTGATCTTCTCCAGCAGCCGCTGGTGGATGATGTCGGCGGACAGGGTGAGCATCAGCGAGCCGGGGTAGAGCCGGGCCAGGGCCCGCTGGAGGCTCTGGTGGCTGCGGCGGATGGCGGCCAGCACCCGGGGGTTCTGGGCCAGGGGCTCCTGAATGGTGGTCTCCAGGTTCTGGATGAGGGTGGCGGGGGCGTGCATGTCGGTCTCCCAGATGGGGCGCCCCTCCTCCCGTACCAGGAAACCAGTGCGGATGAGTACGTCCTCCAGTCGGTCGTCCAGCCTGCCGTCGTGGGGGCAGAACACCCCGTAGACGCAGCCCTCCTCCAGCGACCGGGCCAGCAGCTCGCACAGGAGCAGCTGGTGATAGTCCTTAAAGTGTTGGCTGACGCTGGCGGACAGGGCGGTGATGAGCAGGGTCTTGCCCGCCGCCCGCAGGCGGATGCGGTTGGCCAGCTCGGTGTCCCCCAGGGCGGTAAACAGCTGGGAGGTGGTGAGGGAGCGGTAGGCGATATAGCCCAGAATGTCCCCTCTCCCCGCCCGGCGCAGCAGCAGCACCCAGTCGCCCCGGTCAGAGATGGCCGTGCGCAGCGTCTCCCGGTCGGGCAGGCCGGCGGTGAGGCTCTCCAGCAGCAGGGAGTCGGGCTGGCCCACCCACTGGAACTCCAGGTCGCCGGCGCCCAGCATGGGCTTTTCCTGGCTGTCCCGAAGGTAGAGGCCGTTCTGGTAGATGAAGTCCTGGATCACCGGGTCAATGAAGTTGGAGATATCCCGGTTCAGGTCCACGTTCTCCCGGATGCGGGTGGAGCTGATGTCCTCCAGGTGGGGGGGCAGCTGGAGCTGGATGACCTGGCCGGTGATGGGCAGGGGAGCGGGCAGCTCGGCCTCCCCCGGCCGGCGGAAGATGACGTGATTCATCCGGCGGATAGAGAAGGGGGCCGGCTCGGCTTTGTAGGCGGAGGCGTTGGCCACCACGTCGCTGCCCGCCACGATGTACACCTGGCGGTTGGGGAACAGCTCGGTGAGCCGCCGCAGGTCGGCGGGGTTGGCGATATTCACCGGAATATCGTCGGGGAACAGGTGGACGTGGAAGTCTCCGGCGATGGACAGATTGACGATCTGCCGGCGGATGAGATGGGGCTGGGCCTTCTTGGACCAGGAGAACTCGTCCACCGCCAGATAGACCTCAAAGCCCAGGTCCCGGATGGCGTGGACGATGCCCTTGTGGGACAGGGTGAAGGGGTCGAAGGTGCCGGGGAAGAAGGCCACCTTCCGGGGTTTTTCAAAGGTAAAGGGGCCGTGGTCCAGCCGCCGCAGGGCGATAAAGCGGTTGATGTGGGCCAGGGCGGCCGCCCGGTAGAAGAAGGTGAGGCCGTCCCGCCGGGAGGAGGACTCCTGGGTGAGGAAGAGCAGCTTCCGGTAGCTGAGGGAGAACAGCCGGGCCTTCTCCTCCATGTCCAGGATGGGACTCTCGAAGAGCAGCTTGCCGGTGACCAGCAGGGCCTCCTGGCGCACCGTCTCCCGGTAGTGGGCCAGCCCCTGGAGGAGCAGGCCCAGCAGCTCCTGCCGCCGCGCCTCATAGACGTGGGCCTTTTCCGGGAAGCGCTGCTGATAGGCGGGGTAGTGCTGGAGGAGGACGGCGATGGTATTCAGCGCCCCGGCCACGGCGGAGTCGTTGGGGGAGCCCAGCAGGGTCTTGAGCCACAGCACCTGTTCATCCAGCTCACTGGGGTGGAGGTAGAGGGCGGCCTCCCCCAGATACTGGGGGATGTATTTGGAGATCTCATACTGGCCCATCTCCAGCCCCTTGCCCAGCTCCACCACCACCTCGTTGCGCTGTTCCCGGCGCAGCAGGGACAGGGTGTGCACCAGGGCGGAGCCGGCGGTGTGCCGCACCACCACCCGCTCCGACACCTTCACCAGGTTGGAGAAGTGGGTGGCGATGTGGAGGATATGTCTGTCCAGCCCGTGCTCCACCTGATCCCGGAGCAGCTCCACGCCGGCCACCTTCACCACCCAGGGGGTGGCGATCTTCAGGTTGTCCAGAAAGACCTCGCTGGTGATGTCGGTGTGGTACAGGGTGCGCTCCAGGGCGGACACGTCCCGCCCCGCCCGGCGGAGGATGCGGCATTTCAGGAACACGGTGGTCAGCTGGCTGGAGGGGACCTCCTCCACCAGATCGGCGATGCGGGCCATCTGGGGGTGACTGCGGGGGAGGTTGCGCACTGTCTCCCGGAGGAACTGGAGGGCGGCGGTCACCAGCCGGGGGTCCTCCGAGGCGGCGAAGTGGGCGGCAAAGTCCACCAGCTTCTCCCGGGTCTCCTCCCCGTAGTGCTTGGGGGGCAGATAGCGAGCGGCGTCCAGCAGGGTGAAGGCGGTGTCGTCGTCGGTGTGGGCGGGGTCGTTGTAGTAGCCCAGCAGGGCGTCCAGAAAGCGGGGAATATCGTTGGGCCGAGCGTGGTTCAGCATGGACTCCACCACCAGCTTCAGGGTGTAGCTGATGTGGGAGCGCTGCTGGGGGGTGGTCTTGTGGTCGGGAAAGATGATCATGTCCAGATACTGGCCCCACAGGGTGAAGGGCACCTCCTCCGCCGGGTCGTTCTGGGCGTGGGCGGGCACCTCCTTGCGGTAGACCAGGTGGAACCGGGCGATGATCTGGCCGATGAGGGCGCCGGCCTGACGGCGGATGTCGCCCTCACGGTGCATCAGCAGCTCATAGAGGAAGCTCAAGGCCTGGGTCTTCTGCCGTACTGACAGGTAGGTAAAGTATTCCTCAAACACATTGAGGTAGGCCCGGAGCTGCTGCCAGCTCTTGGTGGAGCGGGCGGCCTCGATGATGTTGCCGAATTTCTGCTCGTTGGACAGCATGTGCATCAATTGCAGGTTGTGCTCCACCGACAGCAGGATCAGCCCGTTCAGCGTCTCCTCCTGGCCCATGAGGGCGGGGTCCTTGGCCGGGACGGGCTCCTGCCGCCGGCCGGTGAGCTCCACGTCCACCCCCAGTCGGCGCATGTAGTCCTCAAAATCGTGGAGCTTGCCGTAGACGAACTCATACCGCCGCCGCTTTTTCCGGTCCACGTTGTCCAGCTTGGACAAGATCACCTGGAAGGACTGGTCCAGGGGGTAGAGGACCACAATTTCGTTGCCGTCCCTGTCCCGCTCCGACTTGGAGCGGAAGTCGGCGTAGATGAGCAGCAGGGACTCCACCGACAGGGACTCCAGCTCCAGGTCCCAGGTGGAGTGGTTGGAGGCGATGTGGCTGATGTCCTCCATCTTCCGGTCCAGCAGCCACTGGTCGGTGTAGTAGTAGTGCAGATAGGGCACCCGCTCCCCGGGGCGGCAGCCGAACTTGCCCACGTCGTGGGCGGCGGCGGCCCCGGAGATCAGGGCCAGGTCCACCTCCACCCCGGCCCGGGCCAGCCCCCGGGCGGCGGTCATGGCGATGTGGTGGACGCCGGCGATGTGGCTCAGGGTCTTAAAGGGGGTGAACTCCATCCCCAGCCGCATCAGCTCATAGAGGAACTCCCCCCGCCAGGCGGCCAGGAAGCGGCGGTACTCCCGGGCCTTGTCGCACTGTTCATACTCCTCTTCGGAGAGGAACCGGAAGTCCAGCATGGGGTCGAAGGGCAAGGCGGCCCGCTCGTGGTCCAGCAGGACCTGGAGCGTCACAAGGTAGAACTCCGCCCCCCCGCCGCACCGGTCTGCCTCAGGGGCGAAGCCGCCCTCCGGGAACATGATGTGGCAGACGTACTGGTAAGTGAAGGGCCCCCAGCCCTTTTCCGGAGGGGCGGGGCACAGCGCGTTCAGTATGGGGGCGCACAGCTCCAGGATATGGGCGCAGCTCAGCCGTTTTCGGATGGGGAACAGAGCGGCCAGACCGTCGGTCCAGGCGGGGGCCTTCATCAGGTCGGCCGCCGCCCGGCGGTTGGCGGGGCCCCCTCCCGGATGCCGGGCGGCCAGGGAATCCAGGATCTCGCGGTTCAGCTGGCGGATCATTTTGTTCATACCGTCACCCCATCAGCCGCCCGGAAGTCCAGGACGGCAAAATTATCTCATATTAAGGATAACACATTTTCACCCGTTTGGAAAGAGCGAAAAGGATTTTGCCGGGCCGCAGAAGATACCTTCCGCGCTTGCAGTTTTTGAGGGATACCGGTATACTGATTGTGCTGTCCCCACCCACACCTGGCAGCAAAAGGGGGTGGACATCATAGACACCATCTTAAACTTCTTATTGTCGGTTGGAGCAGGTATAACCAGCCACTATATCTGCAAGTGGCTTAACCGGCACCGAAAGGGACAGTAAGCCCGCCCCAGCAAAAACAATTCCCGGAGAGTAGCCGCTCTCCGGGAATTGTTCTTTGGGTAACATCTAGACACCACTTTTAACTTCTGCTGTGATTATACCACAGCATGTTCAGTATATGCAAGGGGAAAAGCAAAAATTCCCTTGTGTTATTCGACAAAATATGCTACAATGATTTCAGAGGCAAATAAAAGGGCAGGACGCGGGGTCTAGGCCCCCCGCGTCCCTGTACGGGTGAAGCGAGCACCCACACAACAGCATTGCTGCACCATCTCTCATTATAACGGAAGCCTTCCCCCTTTTCAAGCCCCCGTTTGAGAGTTTGTGTCTGAGATATGCGGTGTGGGGTTATTACGTCCCGTGCCGCTTTTGTTTGTCTCGACGGGAAAACCTGCGGGGGGAGGCCAAACTCCTTACCCTCCTGTGCGCTCCTCCCGCGGGCGGAACCGTTGAGAAAACAGAGAGACAGCTCCGGAGCTGTCTCTCGGAATGGTTGTGTTGGTATGGCGGACTACAGGGAAATGTACCTGAAGATGTTTCGGGCCAATGAAGAAGCCGTAAATCTCCTGATTAAAGCTCAGCGGGAGTGTGAGGAGCTGTATATCTCCTCCGGCGAGGCGGAATCAGAGCCGGAACACTCCGAAACAGAACAGTAACGGAAAAAGGCGGCGCCGGGTTCGGCGCTGCCTTTTCAATGTCTCAGCCTGTCCTCCATCACCCGGCCCGCCACCGCCCCCAGCAGGAGGATGCAGCCGCACAGGTAGAGCCACACCAGCAGGATGATGAGGGAGGCCAGCGAGCCGTAGACCAGGGCGTACCGGGAGGACATGCCGATGAACCAGGAGAACACCGCCGACGCAGCCGCGATGGCCAGAGCGGCCAGCAGGGAGGACAGGATCACCATTCTGTTCCGCATGGCCCGGCGGGGGGTGCCCGCCCGGTAGACCACCAGCACCAGCAGCAGCACAAAGCAGAACAGCAGCAGGTAGCGCATCCACCGCCACAGTCCCGACAGGGCCTCCAGGGGCAGCAGCTCGGCGATGCGACCGGGCAGGCGCTCTTCCAGAAGCCAGAAAAACCACTCGCCGGTGAAGATGACCACCACCGACAGATAGATGGTGAGCAGGAACAGGGCGGACAGCAGCACGCTGAGCAGCACACGGCGGACGATATGGACGTTTTTCGTCCCGTGGAGGCTGTCCAGGGTGGCCAGCAGGGTGCGCAGCCCGGCGGAGGCGGAGATGAGGATGGTGATGATGCTGGCCAGCAGCAGGGCGTCGGACTGGCTGCCCGCCACATAGCCCAGATAATCCTCCATCACGGCCAGCGCCCCGGCGGGGAGGAGCTGATCCAGAGAGCGGAGCAGGTTTTCCAGGTCCAGGTGGAACAGGCCGATGAAGTAGTTGACGCACACCAGCAGGGGGAAGAGGGTCAGGATCAGGAAGTAAGACAGGGCCGCCGCCGACCGGGGGGCCCCGATGGACATGTAGCGCTCCGCCGTCTCCACCACGAAGGAGACCGGGGGAAATGAGAGGATTTTTTTCACAGAAAGGCCTCCTTTCGCGCGCCTAAGGCCCCCTTCGCAAAGGGGGCTGTCAGCCGCAGGCTGACTGGGGGTTTAAACCCTCCACCACCGCCTTTAGCGGCGGTCCCCCTCCCTTTTTCAAGGGAGGCTCTTTTCCTGCGGGGGACAAAAATGATTTTACCACATATCCCCGTCGAAACAAATACGAAAAAAGCCGTCTGTAGTCAGACGGCTTTCCATTCGCGCATGATTAAGCCAGCTTGCTCAGCTTGACGGTCATCTTGCTCTTCTTGTTGGCGGCATTGTTGCGGTGCAGCAGACCCCTGGCGGCGGCCTTGTCCACCGCCTTGACGGCCACCTTGTAAGCGGCATCGGCCTCGCTGCGGTTGCCTTCCGCCACCGCGGCCTCAAACTTCTTGATGTCGGTCTTCAGCGCGGATCTCGCGGCCTTGTTCTGCGCGGCCTTGGCCTGAGACACCAGAACGCGCTTCTTGGCAGACTTGATATTCGGCAAACCAAACACCTCCTCCGATTTTATTTTTGATTTTGGGCGGCACAGCGCCCACGCAGATTTGTATTGTACCATCGTTCACAAAAAAAATCAACTGTTTTTTCAATTTTTTTTATTTTCTCCGGATAGTTTTTCAAAAGACGCAAAAGCTAGGGGCGCATGAAAAATATTCCACTGCATTTTGTATAGAGGGGGGCACGGTCAATGCGCGTTAGGCGGACCGATCTGGCCCTGGAGGCCAGGGAGCTGTGGCAGGAGGGGGCAGGAGCGCTCACCGCCCTGCCCGGGGTGGAGGCCCGGGACGGCCTTCGGGAGGGCATCCCGGTGAACACCGTGAAAATACTGGACCGGCGGGGGGAGGAGGCCCTGGGCAAGCCCCGGGGCGCCTATGTCACCCTCACTCTGGAGGGGCTGGCCAGCCGGGAGGAGGATATCTTTCAGCGGGCCGTCCAGGCGGTGGCGGGAGAACTGTCCGCCCTGATCCGGGAGGTGCCTCCAAACGGGCTGGTGCTGGTGGCAGGGCTGGGCAACCGGGCCATCACCCCCGACGCCGTGGGGCCAAAAGTCCACGAAAATGTGCTGATCACCCGCCATCTGGTGCGGCAGATGCCGGAACACTTTGGACATCTGCGGCCGGTGGCCTCCCTGGCCGCCGAGGTGATGGGGACCACCGGGGTGGAGAGCGGCGAGATCGTCCGGGCGGTTTGTGAGAAGATACAGCCCGCCTGCGTGGTGGCGGTGGACGCCCTGGCCTCCCGGTCGTTGAAGCGGCTGTGCAGGACCGTGCAGATCGCCGACACGGGCATCACCCCCGGCTCCGGCGTGGGCAACCACCGCATGGGCCTCACTCGGGACACCCTGGGCGTGCCCGTTGTGGCCGTAGGGGTCCCCACGGTGGTGGACGGAGCCACCCTGGCCGCCGACCTCATGGGCACCGACGACCTGCCCGACCTGAACGAGGGCCGGGACCTGCTGGTCACCCCCAAGGACATCGA
Organism: uncultured Bacillota bacterium; assembly: GCA_947649625.1. Taxonomy (GTDB): domain Bacteria; phylum Bacillota; class Clostridia; order Oscillospirales; family Oscillospiraceae; genus Lawsonibacter. The sequence goes on from CANSSJ010000004.1 coordinate 32,769, forward strand.
CAGCCAGGTGAACGACCTGGCCAAGGTCATCGGCTACGGCATCAGCATGGCCCTCCAGCCGGGTATCTCCCTGGAGGAACTGGACCTGCTGCTGAGCTGAGAATAACTTTCCAGAATCCGGGCAGACTAAAGGAAAACACTGGCAAAGGATGTGATCGCAATGGTAAAGGGCATCACCCGGCAGGTGATCCTGGTAAAGTCCCCCGACCCCCGGCTCTTTGAGGAGGCCATCTTTATCGTCAAGGAGGAGGCCCTGGCCCGGGAGGGGGTAAGCGCCGACAAGGTGCTCCGGGAGGCCCGGCAGGCCGCCGACGGCTATCTCAAACAGGGCAAGGCCTGGAACCGGCGGCTGGAGCGTGTCCCCGCCCCTGCCTGGGGCGCCCTGGGGGCGGCGCTGGCTTCTGTCGGCTGGGCCCTGTGGCTGTTTCTGCTGTGACCATCGGGCGGCAGGCGCATAGTATGGAGTGCGGGGGCGGTTGGCGGCCCCCGGTCCGGGCGCCTCAGCGGCGTTTCCACCAAGGATAAGAGGTTTTCTTCTTTTCCTCCTCATAATACTGGCAGCCCGGCGGGGAGTCCGCCGGGCCGCTTTGTCATGTTCTTTTTCGATCCGCGGCCAGCAGGACGGCCAGGATGACCAGCCCCGCCGCCGCCAGCAGCAGGCCGTCGGCCCAGGAGCCGCCGCAGGCACGGAGGTAGAGGGTGACGGGATTCCAGCGGATGATGGGCTCCAGAGCGGGGAAGATGGCGGACAGGTCCAGCAGCATGGGGGACAGGACAATCCCCAGCACCGGGACAAAGGGGACCACCGCGGGCAGGGCGCTCCACACCGGGCGCAGCCGGGCCATGGCCAGGGCGGCCGCCCCCCAGAACAGCAGGTAGGGGATCAGGGACAGAATACAGTGGACAGGCCTTTCCACCGCCAGCAGGGCCAGCGCCCCGGCGCAGAGGGCGGGGACCAGAGCCGCCCCCAATCGGGGCAGGAGCAGGGCCAGACCTCCCCGGAGGGGGAGCAGCCGCCGGGCAAAGGGGGCGTCCAGCCACCGGCCCAGGTCCATGGCGGTGAGCAGGGCCCAGATGAGCAGCAGAATGGCGGTCAGCCCGGAGAGCAGGGCGGACACCCCACTGTCCGCCAGAGTGAGGGGGTCCAGAGGCCGTCCGTCCGCCGTTTCCATGGAGACCAGCACCCGGTCCTGGTCCAGCAAGACCTCATGGAGCCGGGGGCGGACGTCCTCCAGCCCCTCCGGGGCGGCAATGCCGCTGTCCAGCAGGTACTCCTCCGCCATGGAGGGGGAGACCAGCTCGGCCACGCAGGCGGAGACCGTCTCCCGCACCATGGGGTAGACGGCGGAGCCGGGGCCGGTAAGCAGGGTGAACAGACCGTCTACGTCCAGCCGGGCCAGCCGGGCATCGAAGTCCTCGGGGAGGACCAGGGCGCAGTCCCACCGGCCCGACGCCACCTGCCCCTCCGCCCGGGACAGGCTGGAGAGGCGGAAGGTGACCACCAGGCCGGAGCGCTCCTCCAGCCGTTCCCAGAAGGACTCGCCCCCCGACTCCGGGAGGACCACCCCCACCTGGACGGGGGTGGACACCTCCTCCGGGGGGAGGAGGGCCCGGGCCCCGAAGGTGATCAGGGGCAGCAGCAGGAGCAGGAACCAGCCCCGCCGGCGGGACAGCAGGGCGGTCCTGAACAGGGCAAAGGAAAAATTCACAGGCCCACCTCCCCGCTATCGGCCCGGCGGCGGTAGAGAGCCAGGGCCAGGACGGCCAGGACCGCCCCGGAGACGGTCAGACAGATCAGAGCGGAGGGGGAGGGGGCGTATCCCATAGGTCCGGCGGCCAGCCGGCTCAGCCAGGTGATGGGGGAGAGCCAGCTCAGTTTACGCACCGGGCCGGGGAGCAGCACCGGGGGGACGATACCCCCGGCCAGGGCCAGAGCGGCCAGGGAGACGGTGAAGGCCAGCAGTCCGCAGCCGGCGGCGCTCCGGGAGACCAGGCAGCACAGGGAGGAGAAAATGGAACAGAACAGGGCCATCTCCAGGGCCGCTCCCGCCAGGGGGAGAGAGAATCTACCCCCCGCCAGCGCCAGGGCGGGGAGGAGCAGGGGGAGCAGGAAGACCGTCCCGGCGGCCACTCCGCCCAGATATCCGGCCAAAACGCCCCGGCCGGCGGCCCGCAGGCGGCGCTGTGGGCGCACCCAGTCCCCGCTGTAGACGGGGACAAACAGGGGGGCGGTGGACAGTGCGAAATAGGAGAGCAGGGCCAGGGCGTAGTGCAGGGGGACGGGCAGGGCACCGGCGGCCGGGACCTCCCGGGTTTGGAACATGCCCGTCCGGTCCAGGGCCAGGGAGATGTAGCGCAGGTTGATGTCTACCACCACCTGGTCCCGGGTGAGGCCGGGGGGCGGGGACTCCTGGTAGAGGTCCAGCACGGCGTAGACTCCGCTTTGGAAGGCGGAGAGAATGTCGCAGGCGCTCTGGCCCACCCACAGCAGCAGCAGGGACTCCAGAGGCCGGTCCCCGGCCACGATGAGGCGCAGGTCCGGGTTGGTCCCCCACATCACCCCGCGGATGAAGTCCTCCGGCAGGGCCAGCACGGCGGTGACCTCCCCCCGGGCCAGGGCGGCCAGCGCCGCCCCCTCGTCCATGGAGACGATGCGGCAGTACTGGGCGATATCCTCCATGTCCCCCATGTATTGCTCCAGCTGCCGGGGGACGGCGTCCCCCTCGGGGGCGGTAATTGCCAAGGTCACGGGAGCGAAGTCCACCCCCTGGGAGAGCAGGACCTCCGCCGCCCGGCCCGCCCCCAGAGGGAGCAGAAGGCACAAAAGGGCCAGCCCTGCCAGCAGCCAGCGCTGTTGGCAGAGCCTGCCCAGTGTCAGTTTCAGATAAATAGCAAAAAAGCGGAGGGTATCCATCAATACATCATGCCGTAGAGGAGCTCGGCGGGCAGGCGGGAGGCGAACAGCTGCTCCATCCGGTTGGCCCAGTCCAGGGCATTCTGCTGAGTGTCCAGCACCATCGCCATCAGCTCCTGCTCATCCATCTGGGTGATGATCTTGGGGTCCTCGACCGCCGCCGAGCCGGGATGGCAGTCCGCATAGTACTCGAAGGACAGGGAGCAGATCTCCATGCCCACAACCTTAAGGGTGATATCCTCCAGACCCAGCATGATATAGTCGGTCTCCGCGGTGAGCTGGCCTGTCATGTCCAGGGAGCCGGCGCCGGGGATGGACAGCTTCCAACTGAAGTTGTCACCGGACTTTTTGGGCTCATAGCGCAGCTCAGAGTTGATGGAGGACAGGGAAGCCGCCTTCAGAGGGTCGCCCTTGACGGTGGTCTTGTCGGTGAAGACGCCGCTCTTGCCGCCGTGGTCGCCGGTGGATTTTACCGTCATGCTGACGCCGTCGATCTCCAGTTCCAGACTCAGGTCGTCCACGTACTCCGCGCCGCCGCCCAGGTACAGAGCCAGGGCCACGTCGGAGCCGTCGATCTCGCCCTCGTACAGCACGGCGGACACATAGCCGCCGCTGAGGCAGACCTCCAGCTCCAGGTCGCCGATCTCGGCGATGGCATCATCCAGGCTGTCGGCCAGCGCGCTATAGGGGTCCAGCTCCTCCAGCGTGTCCATGATCTCGTCGATCTGGTCCTGGGGCATCCCCATGGACTGGTAGACCTCTTCGTAGAGGTCGTAGTAGCTCATGGCGGACATGACCTCCACCAGGGCGTCCGCATAGTCCTCCAGGGACTGCTGGGGGAAAGTCACCCGGTAGGCGGTAGTTTTGGTCTCGGTCCCGTTCAGATCCAGAGTCTTTGCCCCGGACTTTTTAACCTTCGCCGCCTCCCAGAGGGCCTTGTTGGCCTCTTTCAGGTCCTGCTCCAGCTTTTCCGGGTCGATCTTCTCCAGGACCGTATCCACCAGGTCGAAGAGGTTGAAGCTGATATCCTTCATGGAGTCGTCGCCGCTCATCTTCGCGATATCGGCTCCGAAGGTCTTGGTGTTCACGCCGTAGTGGGTGCCGCCGGTGAGTTGAGGGGAGTTAAAGTACAGCTCATCATCCTCTGCCTTGATCCAGAAGTTGATCAGCTCCTCCTCGCCCCAGCGGGCCGCCAGCTCGCAGGACATCGTGCGGTCGGCGCCGCTGAAGTCGGCGCCAAAACCCACCCCCAGGCCGTTGAGGGCGGACAGGTCGTAGCCGATCAGGTCGCTGTTGACGCTCTTCAGCTCCAGCTGCATTCGCTGGCTGATGTTCTGGTCCTTCTGCCACTGGGCGGTGTCGGGCAGGTTCAGGGCCTTCTCCGCCTGGGAATAGTCGGCGGCGCTCTTGACAAAGGCGGCCTCCACCTGCTTCTTGGGGTTGGAGAACAGGCCGCTCATCATGACCACGATCACCGCGGCCACGACCACCACCGCCGCGGCAATGCCAATGATCAGGCCGGTCTTTTTCTTCTTTCCGCCGCCCACAGGGGCCTCGGGGCCGGCGTATGGGGCGGCACCGGGGATCTCACCGTTCACCGCGCCGCAGTGGGGACAGAACCGGGCGTCCTCCCGCATCTCGTTTCCGCAGTTTCTGCAAATCATTTCAATTCCTCCTCTTCCTGTTATGCCGTTATGACGTTGCCCTTCCGTTTTCCAGGGTCAGCACCGCGCCGCACAGCCGCTCCAGCTCCTCGGGGTGGTGGCTGCACCAGATCAGACTGCCGTTGCCGGGCAGATAAACTGTCTCAAGCCAGTCCAGCAGCTTGGGGACGTAGCCGCCGTCCAGGCCGGAGGCGGCCTCGTCCATCAGCAGCACCTTAGGGCGGTTCAGCAGGGCCATGGCGATGCTCACCCGCTGGGCCATCCCCCCGGACAGGGCGCGGATGGGGGTTTTCAGCAGGGGCTCCAGCCCCAGCAGGTCCAGCACGTCCCCCGGGAGGGGGCCGGACAGCCCGCAGGCGCTCTGCCACAGGACCAGCTGCTGTTTGACGGTCAGCTCCCGGGCCAGCTCCGGGCTTTGGGGGACGTAGCCCAGTGCCTCCCGCAGAAAGCGCCGGTCCCCCAGTACGCTCCGCCCCTCATAGAGGACATCCCCGCTGTCCGGGCCCTCGATCTGGGCGATGAGCCGCAGCAGGGTGGACTTGCCCGAGCCGTTGTGCCCCGCCAGCCCCAGGCACTGACCCGGGGGCAGGACAAAGCGGATGGGTTCCAGCACCTGCCGCCCGCCGTAGCTCTTGCACAGGCCGCATATCTCCAGCATGGCTCCGTCTCCCCCTCTGTTTTTTATCAGTATCGCATATTTGGGGGAGAAAATCAAGAGGGGGTCATTTTAAAGAAACCTTAATGAAATCCTCATATTTCCTTTAGAGCATTTTGCCAGACTGTATGATATGCTTTAGTACAGTTCGAGGAAAGGAGCAGCTTACTATGGCTGAGATTTTAACAGTAACCGACCTGAAAAAGGTCTATGGCAAGGGCGGGTCGCTGACCCGGGCCCTGGACGGGGTGTCCCTGTCTCTGGAGGCGGGGGAGTTCGTGGGGGTGATGGGCCCCTCGGGGTCGGGCAAGACCACCCTGCTCAACTGCGTGTCCACCATTGACCGGCCCTCCGCTGGATCCATCGTCATCGACGGGAAGGAGCTGACCAGATTAAAGGGGAAGGAGCTGGCAAAATTCCGCCGGGAGCGGCTGGGGTTCATCTTCCAGGACTGCAACCTCCTGGATACCCTCACCGCCTATGAGAACATCGCCCTGTCCCTGTCCATCATCCGGGCCCCCGCTCAGAAAATCGACCGGCGAGTGCGGGAGATGGCGGAGCTGCTGGGCATCGCTGACTGCCTGGACAAGTACCCCTATCAGATGTCCGGGGGCCAGCAGCAGCGTTGCGCCGCCGCCCGGGCTATGGTGACCCACCCGGCCCTGGTGCTGGCCGACGAGCCCACCGGGGCGCTGGACTCCAAGTCCTCCCAGCTGCTGCTGGACCGGCTGGAGGAGCTGAACATGGAGCTGGGGGCCACCATCCTTATGGTCACTCACGACGCATTCACCGCCAGCTGCTGCCGCCGGGTGGTCTTCCTTCGGGACGGACAGCTCTTTTTGGAGCTCCACCGCGGCCAGGACAGCCGGAAGGCTTTCTTTCAGAAGATCATCCGGGTGGTGACTGAGATGGGGGGAGGGATGGCCGATGTTCTCTAAGCTGGCCCTGCGCAACGTGCGCCGGTCCTTCCGGGACTACGGGGTGTATCTGCTCACCCTCACCTTCGGCGTGTGCCTGTTCTACACCTTCAACTCCCTGGACGGTCAGGGGGCCATGGTCTTCCTGGCCCAGAACAAAAACCCCATCGTGGGAGCCATTACCACTCTGATGGATGTGTTCTCCGTCTTTGTGGCGGTGGTGCTGGCCTGCCTCATCCTCTACGCCAACCGCTTCCTCCTCCGCCGCCGCAAGCGGGAGCTGGGCACCTACCTGCTGCTGGGCCTGAGCCAGGGGCAGGTGTCCCGGCTGCTGTTTCTGGAGACGGGCCTCATCGGGCTCATCTCCCTCATCGCCGGGCTGGCTTTGGGGGTGGCGGCCAGCTTCGGGATGTCCGCCCTCACCCTGTCCATGTTCGAGATGGACCTGTCCGCCATGCTGGCCGTCAACTTCTCCCCCCGGGCGGCGGTGAAAACAGCGGTGTATTTCGGCGTCATCTTCCTGCTGGTGATGGCCCTCAGCGGGGTGCAGGTGTCCAAGGCGAAGCTCATCGACCTCATCCACGGGGAGCGGAAAAACGAAATCTTAAAGCCCCGGCCCCTGGGGGTGGCGGTGTTCCAGTTTGTGCTGGGGGTCATCTGCCTGCTGGCCGCCTACGCCATTTTGCTCATCTTCGGCATGGCCCTGTCCATTGCTGTCCCCTTCCTGTGCTTCCCCATGCTGGGGCTGGGGACCCTGGGCACCCTGCTCATCTTCCGCTCCCTGTCCGGCTTTGTGATGAAGTTCGTCCAGGGCCACCCGGCGCTGTACTTCAAAAACCTGAACGTGTTCACCCTGCGGCAGTGGATCAGCAAGGTCCACACCACCTACCTGGCCCAGACGGTGGTGTGCATCCTCCTGCTGCTGGCCATCGGCATCACCGCCAGCTCCCTGGGCCTCAACTCCACCCTGTCCGCCATGACCGACGGGGAGGCTCCCTTTGATATCACGGTACAGAATCAGTCGGGGGACACCGAGCTCATCGACTTTGACGCCCTCCTCCGGGAGGGGGGCTTCGACCCGGACGAGAAGCTGGCCTGGAGCCACGACACACTGTTCTACTACAACGAAAAAGAGGTCACCGGCATCGAGGACGCTAGCGGCGCCATTAAGGTGTCGGACCTGGACGCTCTGCTGGCCCGCCAGGGAAAGAGCACCTATTCCGGCCCCCTGCCCGCCCTGCTGGAGACGCTGGAGGACCAGCTCACCACCGGGAATTTAAGCCTGCGGTGCGTGGTCATCCCGGACGACATGGCCCAGCAGCTGGAGGTCCGCCGTCAGGTCTGGTCCGCCGACTACGCCGGGGAAAACAAAGGGGAGACGGAAACTCAGCTCATCCGGCTGATTACCCCGCTGCGGGAGCGGCTGTCTGTCCGGCCGGAGACCCGGCTGTCCATCTACGGCGACATGATGGGCAGCAAGATCCTGGCTCTGTTCCTGGGGCTGTACCTGGGCTTTACCTTCCTGCTGGCCGCCGCCGCCGTGCTGGCCCTCCAGCAGCTGAGCCAGGGGGCGGACAACACCGGGCGGTACGCCGTCCTCCGCCGCCTGGGGGCGGAGGAGAAGCAGGTGAAGCGGTCCGCCACCCAGCAGGTGGCCCTGGCCTTCCTCCTGCCCCTGGCCCTGGCCCTGGTCCACTCCGCAGTGGGCATGAAAGCGGCCAACGATATCATCTTCACTGTGGGCAAGGTGGACAGCGCCGCCAGCGCCGCCGTTACCGCAGGAGTCATTCTGGCAGTCTACGGGGGATACTTCCTGGCCACCGCCCTGGCCTGCCGGAGAATGGCGAGGAACGCGTAAAATTTTGATGAAAATTCCTTCCCCGAAGGGGAACAAAACCGTCAAAAAGCCGCTAGGCAGACGGGGGCCGGATGGCTATAATAGGGCGGAGATTTTCCAGAAGGAAGGGAACCCCTATGACCAAGGACCTGACCACCGGCAGCCCTATGCGGCTGATTATTGGCTTCGCCCTGCCCACCCTGTTCGGGATGCTGTTCCAGCAGCTGTACAACATGGTGGACGCTATGATCGTAGGTAAGCTGCTGGGCTCCGCAGCCCTGGGCGCGGTGGGCTCCACCGGCTCCATCAACTTCTTTGTGATCGGCTTCTGCATGGGGGTGTGCAACGGTTTCGCCATCCCGGTGGCCCAGCGGATGGGGGCCAACGAGCCCTCCAGGATGCGCCGCTACGTGGCTAACGCCGCCTGGCTGTCCATCCTGTTTGCCCTGGTACTCACCGCGGCCACCGGCCTGCTGTGCCGGCAGATCCTTACCGTGATGCTCACCCCGGCGGACATCTTCGACAACGCCTACGCCTATATTTTCGTTATTTTTATGGGCATTCCCGCCACCTTCCTCTACAACCTGCTGGCCGGGATCATCCGCTCTCTGGGGGACAGCAAAACCCCGGTGTACTTCCTGGCCCTGTCCTCCGTGCTGAACATCGCCCTGGACTTTGCCCTGATCCTGGGCTTTCAGGCCGGGGTGGCCGGGGCGGCCATCGCCACGGTGGCCTCCCAGGGAGTGTCCGGCGTGGCCTGCCTGTGTTATATGGTGAAGAGATACCCCATCCTCCGTATGACGAAAGAGGAGCGGCGGCCGGACCTCCACTCCTGCGGGGTGCTGTGCGCCATGGGGATCCCTATGGGGCTGCAATACTCCATCACCGCCATCGGCTCCATTGTGCTCCAGTCCTCGGTGAACGCCCTGGGCAGCCTCTACGTGACCGCCGTGGCGGCGGGGAGCAAGGTATATCAGCTGCTGGCCTGCCCCTTCGACGCCATGGGGGCCACCATGGCCACCTACTGCGGTCAGAATGTGGGGGCGTGCAGGCTGGACCGGCTGTCCAAGGGCATCCGTTCCTGCGCCCTGCTGGGGCTGGGCTACTCGGTGATCGCTCTGTGCGCCATGCTCCGCTTCGCCCCCCAGTGCGCCCTGCTCTTCCTGGACGCCAGGGAGCTGGATGCGGTCGTGCTGGTGGAGCTGACCACCCGGTATATCATCGTCGGCGCCGCCTTCTTCTTCCCCCTGGCTCTGGTGAATATCGTCCGGTTCTCCATCCAGGGGATGGGCTTCAGCCCCTTCGCCATCCTGGCCGGGGTGCTGGAGATGGCCGCCCGCACCAGCGTGGGCCTGATTTTGGTGCCCGCCTTCGGCTACACCGCCGCCTGCTTCGCCTCCCCCGCCGCCTGGGTGTGCGCCGACCTGTTCCTCATCCCGGCCAGCGCCGCCTGCATCGCCAGGCTGCGCCGGCTCTATCCCAACCAGCCGGAGGAGCTTCCAGAGGCCCGACCCGTCCCCTTGAAGGCGGGGGCACACCGCTGAAACAAACCAGCAAAAAGCGCGCCCCAGGCCGCCGGGACGCGCTTTCTGCTTATATGATGTTCCACTTGTCCGTCAGAGCCTCCGGGGCATTTTCCACGTGCCACAGGTAGCGTTTTAATACCTGCCTGACATACCCCGGTGCGGTTTTATTTTTTTGCTCCGCCTGCTCTTTGACGCGTTCGTACAGCTCCAGGGGCATCAGAACGCTTACGGTTTTCTTGGGGCCGCTTATCATATGAATCACCTCCGGGGTATTTTACTGCAAATTGTTGTAAAAGTCAATACAACAATTTGTAGTAAACTATACTCCTTTTGAGGTGAGCCTGATGTATCAGAGAATACGGGATTTGCGGGAAGATTCCGACAAAAACCAGACGGAAATGGCAAAAATGCTGAGCTGCTCTCAGCAGACGTACAGCAATTACGAATTGGGCCAGCGCACAATTCCTCCCGAAATTCTGATTTCCCTTGCGAAAATCCACAATACCAGCATCGACTATCTGCTGGGCCTGACCAACGTCCGGGAGCCCTATCCCAGGGCGTAAAAAACGCCCCCGCCGTCAGGCGGGGGCGTGAGCTTGTGAATCAGTCGGTGACGTAGGGCAGCAGGGCGATCTGACGGGCCCGCTTAATGGCCTCTGTCAGCTGGCGCTGATGCATGGCGCAGGTGCCGGTGGTGCGGCGGGGCAGGATCTTGGCCCGCTCGGACGTGAACCGGCGCAGCTTGGCGGCGTCCTTGTAGTCAATCTGCTCCACCTTGTCGGCGCAGAAGGCGCAGACCTTGCGGCGCTTGCGGCCCCGCATGGGCTTGTTGTCGCGTTCCATAGCCATGAGATTAACCTCCTTTTACGACCATTTGGTCAAAGTCAAAACGGCAGGTTGCCGTCGTCTGTCGAGAGCTCGGCGAACTGGTCGCCGTCCGCGGGGGGGGCGCCGAAGCTGCCGAAGGGGTCGGAGGGAGCGGCGGGCGCGGGGGAATAGCTCCCACCCTGATTGTAGCTTCCGCCCTGGCTGTAGCCGGGGGAGTAGCTTCCGCCGTCGCCGTCGCGCTTGGAGTCGCCGAAATAGATCTGGTCGGCGACAACCTCAGCGGAGCGGCGCTTGTTGCCCTCCTTGTCGGTCCAGTCCCGAATCTGGAGCCGGCCCTCCACCACGGCCATGCGGCCCTTGGAGAAGTAGCGGCTGACAAACTCGGCGGTCTGGCGCCAAGCCACCACGTCGATAAAGTCGGTGGCCCGCTCGCCGGTGGACTTGTCCTTGAAATCCCGGTCAACGGCCAGGGAGAAGGAGGCCACCGGGGTGCCGGTCTGGGTGCGCCGCAGCTCCGGGTCTCGGGTGAGGCGGCCCATAATGAAGATTTTGTTCAGCATTGCCGCGCCTCCTTACTCGTCCTTGCAGACGATCATGGAGCGCATCACGCCGTCGGTGATCCGGAAAATACGGTCCAGCTCAGCGGGGACGGCGGCGGCGGCGGTGAAGGTCATCAGCACGTAGTAGCCCTCCATCAGGTCCTGGATGGGATAGGCCAGCCGGCGCTTGCCCCACTCGTTGACCTCGGACACGGAGCCGTTGGCCTCGACCACGCCCTTGAACCGCTCCACCAGAGCGGCGATCTGCTCCTCGCTCAGGTCGGGCTTCAGGATGTAGACCGCCTCGTAGTTCGCATTGATTTTTGCCATGTTTTTGCACCTCCTTATGGACATATGGCCCCCGGTTCTGCCCCGGGAGCAAGGATATGCCCGCCTTTTATAAAGACAGGCTTACCTATTATATCCGAATCTGCCCGGTTGTCAAGAGGGTTTTCGGTTTTTCAGGGGTTTTATTGTGTTTCCGCCGCCGGAAAGGGGATGGACGCGGAGGGAATTTTGTTGTAGAATAAAGAGACAGACTAAAATCCCAATTCCTTTTCCGCTTCCCGCCCCGCAGGGGCGGGAAGCACAAGGACTGTTTTCGCAAAAGAAACGCAAAAACGATGGGGAGATCAATTAAGAAAGGGGGCGGTTGGGAGTTGTCCGAGACACTTTTTCCCGGTCAGGCGCTGGCCATGACGGTCCAGGCGGCCGACCGGCTTTTGAAGCTGGACAGCGGCGACGCCGCCCTGCTCTACCTGCACCTGCTCCGCCGGGGCGGACTGGAGGGGCTGCGGTGGCCGGAGGCCCGTCTCCAGACGGCCCTGGAGGGACTGCGGGCCCAGGGGCTGGCCCCCAATGAGCCTGTACCCGCCCCGGAAGCCCCCGTTCCAGAGGCCCCGCCCCCGGAGTACTCCACCGAGGACATCACCCAGGCCCTGGCGGACAGCACCTCCACCTTCCCCGCTCTGGCGGGCGAGGTGGAGCGGCGGCTGGGCAAGCGGCTGTCTGCCGCCGATCTGAAATCGCTGTACACCCTCTATGACCATCTGGCCCTCCCGACAGAGGTGATCCTCATGCTGACAGGGTGGTGCATCGAGGAACAGGAGCGGAAATACGGTCCGGGCCGGAGGCCCTTCCTGTCCCAGATCAAGCGGGAGGGCTTTATCTGGGCCCGTCGGGGGGTGGACACCATGGAGCGGGCCGAGGAGCATGTGGCCCGCCTCACCCGGCTGCGCTCCCGGGAGGCGGAGGTGCTCCGCCTGCTGGACATCTCCCCCCGCCCCCTGGTCCAGCGGGAGAAGGACTACATCGCCGCCTGGGACGGCATGGGCTTTGATGACGAGACCCTCCGCATGGCCTACGAGCGCACGGTATTAAAGAAGCAGTCCATGGACTGGGGCTATATGAACGGCATCCTCCGCCGCTGGCACGAGAAGGGGCTGCACACCGCCGCCGCCGTCCGCACCGGCGACCGGGACCCCAGGCCCGTCCGGGCGGGGGGACAGAAGACGCCCCCGCCTCCCTCCGCCGGGCAGGAGCAGCGGGCCCGGGAGGATATGGAGCGGATGCGCCGGCTGATGGAACAGATGAAACAGGAGGGAAGCTGAGATGCCATACGACGCCAATGTGCTGCGCCGGGCCTCCCGGCGGCTGGAGGAGGAGAGCCGCCGGCGCAGGGAGGAGACCGAGCGGGCGCGGCTGGAGGCCTACCGCAGGGAGCCCCGGCTGGAGCGGCTGGACCGCCGCATCCAGGGCACCATGGCCGGGCTGGTGGCCGCCGCCCTCCGCCAGGGGGGCAACGCCGCCGCCGCCGTTCAGGCGGTGCGGGAGGAGAATCAGGACTTGCAGAGGGAGCGGGCCGTCCTGCTGGGGGGACTGGGCCTGCCCGAGGACGCCCTGGACGACAGGCCCGCCTGTCCCCTGTGCCGGGACACCGGCTGGCAGGGGGCGAAGATGTGCCGGTGCCTGAAGGAGCTGTGCGCCCAGGAGCAGATCAAAGAGCTGTCCAAGCTGCTGGACCTGGGGGAGCAGTCCTTCGACGCCTTCCGCATGGATTACTACAGCCAGACTCCCTGGCCCGCCCACGGAAACTCCCCCCGGGGGAATATGGAGCTGGTCTATGACGTGTGTTTGAACTACGCCACAAAATTCGGCCGCTTCGCGCTGAAAAACCTGTTTCTCTCCGGACCGCCGGGGCTGGGCAAGACCTTTTTGTCCGCCTGCGTCGCCCGCACCGTGTCGGAAAACGGCTTCTCCGTGGTCTACGACACCGCCGGGAACGTCTTTGCCCAGTTTGAGGCCCGGAAGTTCCTCCGGGACAGCCCCGACGGCCTGGACGCCCGGGACGAGACCCGCCGTTACCTCAACTGTGACCTGCTCATCCTGGACGACCTGGGCAGCGAGTTGACCACCCAGTTTACCCAGTCCGCCCTCTATGAACTGGTGAACACCCGGCTGGTGGGGGAGAAGCACACCGTCATCTCCTCCAACCTGTCCATGGAGGAGGTGGCCCGGCGCTACGCCCCCCAGATCGCCTCCCGGCTGGAGGGGGAGTACCACGTCCTCCACTTCTTCGGCGACGATATCCGGCTGGTGAGAAAGAACCGGATCTGATGAAACAGGGGGGATTTTCTTGCGGCTCAAATTGAATTTGGATGACATTATTGTTCAGCTTGAAATTCGGGGATATCGGGATTGGAGCCCCGGTGAAGCAATAGATTGGAAACATGACTGGTGTGAAACAGATTACTCCTTTGTCTCTGAGCCGTGGCTTAACTATAGAGTGGAACATGACGACGGGGTCATTTTATCCGACGAGGTCAGGGTGCTTTACAGCGCGCTTGACCAGCTGTTGTGCGGAAAGCTGAAAAAGAGGACAGAGATCGAATTTGCGGAACCGGATTTTTTCTTTGTCCTTCAGCCAAAGTGGAATTTGTGGTCCAGACCAGGGACGATTTATGTCAGACCGGGCTGTGAAACCGTTGATATATCCGCAGAGTGGAGGATTTACATTGGAGCTTCGGGGCCCATCTCCAATTACCTCTCGGTTGCGATATATCGCAATGACATAATAAATCTCAAAAATTATCTCGGACTTGTGTCTGGAAAGCTCAGCGAGACCGACCCCGAAATCGCTAGGATGATAGAGACGGAGACCCTAATTATGTAATTTCAAGTTCGTGGAGCGGCCCTTATGATAAAAATATGCGATTTGAATATAGCGCTTTATCAGTGCGTTTCGCCGGATATCCGAACGAGCGAGGTTATCATCACCGAGGAGCGGATCAAGCATATACAGGAACATCACCCTGACGATTATGAAAAATATTGTTCCTATATACCGCTGATTATCGCGGACCCGGACTATATTGTGGAGGCAAACAAGGCAAATACCGCTGTTTTATTAAAAGAGTTCACAGAGAACGGAGAAAAATTTAAATTGATTCTTCGTTTGAAAACTCCGGATGTGCCAAAGGAGTATAAAAATTCTGTCATCAGCTTCTGGTGTATCGGAAAGACCACATGGGAAAAGACGATCCATAACAAAAAAATTCTTTACAAAAGAGAATAATGCGGTTATAATTGACATATAGAGTTAAGAGGGATGGCTTTGAGGTGAAAAGTGCGTCGTCATACGCCGCATGTCTCAGGGCAATGGGCAAAAGAGATGCCGGGAGTGACGCTCCGGCCAAAGCCGTCTCGTTTCTCTATATCAGAACCAGATAAGAGGGGCCGCAGAGATGCGGCCCCTGCTTTTTGACGGAGGAACCACCCATGATCTACGCAATCATCGCCGCGGCCCTGGTGGCTGTGGACCAGCTTGTCAAATACCTGGTGATGACCAACATCCCCCCGGGGGAGCATGTCCCCTTCATCCCCTATATCGTGGAGTTGACCTATGTGACCAACACCGGGGCGGCCTTCTCCATCTTCTCAGAACACACCTGGATGTTGGCCATCGTCTCGCTGGTCATGTCCGTCGTACTGGCGCTGGCCCTGTGGAAGGGCCTGTTCAAGCACCCTCTGGGCAGGCTGGCCCTGACCCTGCTGCTGGCAGGGGCGGTGGGCAACCTTATCGACCGGGCCTTCCGGGGCTTTGTGGTGGATATGTTCAACGTGCTGTTCATGCGCTTCGCCGTGTTCAACGTGGCCGACATCTGCGTGGTGGTGGGGGGCATCGCCGCCGGGCTGTACTATCTGTTTCTGTGGGACAAGCTGGAGCCCCACGAGGAGCGTGCAAATGACGACGCTGAAGCTGACCGCTGACCGGGAGGGGGAGCGGGCCGACGCGTTCTTGGCCCGGCTGGTCCCCGGGCTGACCCGCTCCGGGGCCCAGAAGCTGCTGGAGCGGGGGGCGGTCACCTCCGCCGGGAGGCCGGTGCGGAAAAACGACCGGCCCGCTCCCGGCCAGGTGCTGGAGGTGGCCCTCCCCGACCCGGAGCCCGTTGATGTCCTTCCCCAGAATATCCCGCTGGATATCGTCTATGAGGACGGCGACGTGATCGTGGTCAACAAGCCGGTGGGGCTGGTGGTCCACCCCGCCCCCGGCCATCCCGACGGCACGTTGGTCAACGCTCTGTTGTATCACTGCGGAAATTCACTGTCTGGAATTAACGGCCAGCTGCGCCCCGGCATCGTCCACCGCATCGACCGGGACACCTCCGGCCTCATCATCGCCGCCAAAAACGACCGGGCCCACCTGGCCCTGGCCGCCCAGCTCCAGGACCACAGCCTGGCCCGAACCTATGAGGCGGTGGCGGTGGGCGGGTTCACAGAGGACAGCGGCACGGTGGACGCCCCCATCGGGCGGCACCCGGTGGACCGGAAGAAGATGGCCGTCGACCGCAGAAACGGCCGGGAGGCGGTGACCCATTGGGCCGTTCTGGCCCGGTATCCGGGGTATACCCATGTACAGTGCCGCCTGGAGACCGGCCGCACCCATCAGATCAGGGTCCACCTGGCCTCCATCGGCCACCCCCTGCTGGGGGACACGGTGTACGGGGCCAAGAAGCCCGTCCCCGGGCTGGCGGGACAGTGTCTCCACGCCCGGCGGCTGCGGTTCGTCCACCCCACCACCGGGGAGATCGTGGAGCTGGAGTGCCCTCTGCCGGAGTGGTTCCAGGAGGTTTTGCGGAAAATTGACCGGTAATTGGCAAAAACACCACTTGACAACCCCGCAAAAACCGGATAAGATATGGGGCACATATGGAAAATGCGCAGAAAAGGACGAGTACCCGCCCCCGAGACGCAAAGAGAGCCGCCGTTTGGTGCGAGGCGGACGGGAGGGAGCGGCGAAGATCACCTTGGAGCTGAGGGCTGAACGGCAGAAGTAGGCCCCTCCGGACGCCCCCGTTACCGGGCAGCTTTTGAGTGGCCGAGGATTTACGCCCCGGCAAAAAGAGTGGTACCGCAGAGGTTTGCGCCTTTGTCTCTTTACGGGGACAGGGGCGCTTTTATTTTAGCTTTGGAGGTGTGTTTCATGTCAGACTATGCAGTTAAGATCATTCCCAAATCCCCTCA
The DNA here is from genome assembly GCA_947649625.1 of uncultured Bacillota bacterium. Classification (GTDB taxonomy): domain Bacteria; phylum Bacillota; class Clostridia; order Oscillospirales; family Oscillospiraceae; genus Lawsonibacter. The sequence continues at coordinate 49,172 of CANSSJ010000004.1, forward strand.
GATGGAAATAGCGGATGCGGCTTTGGATTCAGCGGTGCGCTGTTTGGAAAGCAAGCTGGCCGCCGGCGGTATAGAGGCCCACAGCTATGACACCCCCGCCTTTATCGACTGTGGGAGCAATCTGGAGGAGATACGTTGTCCCCTGTGCGGGGAGGAGCTGTCCTTCGACTGGTGGGGCGAGGCTATGGACACCGCCGCCGGGGATGGGTTCGCGTCGCTGGAGGCTACCCTGCCCTGCTGCGGGGAGAAACGTTCATTGAACGATCTGGATTATCATTTCCCCTGCGGGTTTGCCCGCTGGGAGATCGTAGTCATGAACCCGGCGGAGGAGATCAGCCCCGGCTGTATCGTGGAACTGGAGACAATATTAGATACCCCCGTGCGGCTGATACACGCGCATATATAGCGGGCGGAACGACTGGAACGTTTAGGGGGAATACCCAAGGCCCCTTAGGCAAAGGGGCTCCGCCCGAAGGGCGGTGGGGATTGTGTTTCGCGAGGCGAAACATACGGAGTAAATAAGTTTTCCGAGAACTGAATTGCTTCGCACATTTCGCCTGCGACGAAATACAATCCTCCGTCATGGCTTTGCCGTGCCACCTCCTTTGCCAAAGGAGGCTTGCCGCCCACGGGCGGGACGGGAGAGCAAAGGAGGAACGCTTTATGAACTGCCCCAACTGCGGGAAAGAGATGGAGGCCGGCTGGATGATACCGTATAAAAACTGCTTCCTGGAATGGGCACCTGGCCGCTGGCAAATCCAATTACCCCTTCCCAGAAAGGACCGGGTGAAGCTGCGCTCCACCGAACCCCGGGACACCGCCTTCGATTTCCCCGAATATCCCGCCCTGATCTGCCGGAGCTGCAAAACCGTTCTGTTTCAATATCAATAAACAACATTATATAATACCAGGAGGAACACAAAAATGGACTACAACAAGACCATCAACCTGCCCAAGACCGACTTCCCCATGCGGGCGGGGCTGCCCGCCCGTGAGCCCGACATGCTGAAACGCTGGGAGGACATGGACCTCTACCACGAGCTGCTGAAAAAGAACGAGGGCAAGCCCCTGTACTCCCTCCACGACGGCCCTCCGTTCAGCAACGGCGCGCTCCACATGGGCCACGCCCTGAACAAGTCCATCAAGGACTTCATGACCCGCACCGCCGCCATGCGGGGGTATCTCACCCCCTACATCCCCGGCTGGGACAACCACGGGATGCCCATTGAGTCGGCCATCATCAAGCAGAACAAGCTCAACCGCAAGGCCATGTCGGTGCCCGAGTTCCGCACCGCCTGCCACGAGTTCGCCCAGCACTATGTGGACGTACAGCGGGAGGGCTTCAAGCGCATGGGCGTCATCGGTGACTGGGAGAACCCCTACCTCACCATGTCCCCCTCCTTCGAGGCGGAGGAAGTGAAGATTTTCGGGGCCATGTACAAAAACGGCTATATCTACAAGGGCCTCAAGCCGGTGTACTGGTGCCCCCACGACGAGACCGCCCTGGCCGAGGCGGAGATCGAGTACCAGGACGACCCGGTCACCACCGTCTATGTGAAATTCCAGGTGAAGGACGACCAGGGCAAGCTGGGGCAGTACGGGGACGTGTCGAAGATGTACTTTCTCATCTGGACCACCACCATCTGGACCCTCCCCGGCAACCTGGCCATCGCCCTCCACCCCCGGGACAGCTACGTGCTGGTGAAGGCGGACAACGGCGAGATGTATATCCTGGCCGAGGCCCTCCGGGACAAGGTGATGAAGGTGGGCGGCATCGAGAATTACGAGACCGTCGCCACCTTCACCGGCTCCGACTTCGAGTATATGTTGGCCCAGCACCCCTTCCTGGACAAGACCAGCCAGCTGTGTACCGCCGAGTACGTCACTATGGACAGCGGCACGGGCTGCGTCCACACCGCCCCCGGCTTCGGCGCGGACGACTACGAGACCTGCAAGCGGTACAAGATCGAGATGGTGGTGCCCGTGGACGACCGGGGCCGCCACACCGACTACGCCGGCAAGTACGCCGGCATGAAGACCGAGGAGTCCAACCCGGTCATCCTGGCCGACATGAAGGAGAGCGGGGCCCTGTTCGCCAGCGAGGACATCGTCCACTCCTACCCCCACTGCTGGCGGTGCAAGCACCCCATCATCTTCCGGGCCACCCCCCAGTGGTTCTGCTCGGTGGAGTCCTTCAAGGACGCGGCCATGGCCGCCTGCGAGGACGTGCGCTGGGTGCCCGGCTGGGGCATCGACCGGATGAAGTCCATGATCCAGGAGCGGGCCGACTGGTGCATCAGCCGCCAGCGCCGCTGGGGCCTGCCCATCCCGGTTTTCTACTGCGCAGACTGCGGCAAGCCCATCTGCACTGACGAGACCATCGCCGCCGTGTCCAAGCTGTTCGGCGAGAAGGGTTCCAACGCCTGGTATGAGATGGAGGCGGCGGACATCCTGCCCAAGGATTTTGTTTGCCCCCACTGCGGCTCCAAGAGCGGCTTTACCAAGGAGGAGGACACCCTGGACGGCTGGTTCGACTCCGGCTCCACCCACTTCGCCTCCATGCAGAAGGACCAGGGCTTCTGGCCCGCCACCGTCTATATGGAGGGCCTGGACCAGTACCGCGGCTGGTTCCAGTCCTCCCTGCTTACCGCCGTGGGCGCGCTGGGCAAGGGTGCGCCCTTTAAGGAGTGCGTCACCCACGGCTGGACGGTGGACGGCGAGGGCAAGGCCATGCACAAGTCTCTAGGCAACGGCGTGGACCCCGCCGACATCTTCAAGAAGTACGGCGCGGACCTGATCCGCCTGTGGGCGGGCTCCGCCGACTACCACGTGGACGTGCGCTGCTCCGACGCCATCTTCAAGCAGCTCAGCCAGAACTACCTGAAATTCCGCAACACCGCCCGGTACTGCCTGGGCAACTTGGACGGCTTCGACCCCAACAACTTAGTGGCCCCCCAGGACATGCTGGAGCTGGACCGCTGGGCCGTCACCAAGCTGAACGGCCTCATCGAGAAGTGCTTCGCCGCCTATGACAACTACGAGTTCCACGTGGTGAGCCACGCCATCAACGACTTCTGCGTGGTGGAGCTGTCCTCCTTCTATCTGGACATCATCAAGGACCGGCTGTACTGCGAGGAGAAGGACGGCACCCTCCGCCGCTCCGCCCAGACCGCCCTGTGGATGATCCTGGACACCATGACCAAGCTGTTCGCCCCCATCCTGGCCTTCACCTGCGATGAGATCTGGCTGGCCATGCCCCACCGCGACGGCGACGATGGACGGAACGTCCTGCTCAACGAGATGAACCAGCCCTTTACGGAGTACGCTCTGGACAAGGACGCTATGGAACTGTGGGGACAGCTCATCTATCTGCGAGACAATGTCAATGCAGTGCTGGAGGGGGCCAGAAACCAAAAGCAAATCGGCAAGAGCCTGGAGGCCGCTGTCTCCGTCACCCTGCCCGAGGACTTCGCCTGGGTGGACCGCATGGACAAGGAGATGCTGGCCGACCTGTTCATCGTCTCCCAGGTGGGGACTTCCCGGAGTCAGGATGACCCTATGGGTGGACAGACGCTGAGCTTCCGTGTGTTCCCCGCTCAGGGCCAGAAGTGTGAGCGCTGCTGGAAGGTCCTGCCCACTGTGGGCTCCGACTCCAAGCACCCCACCCTCTGCCCCCGGTGCGCGAAAGTTGTGCCCGCAATCGAAATCTGACCATGAAAAATCCGGCCCATCGGGCCGGATTTTTTACGCTTTCTTTCCGTTTCCTTTGGATTCCAGGTATGCCTCCATTACTTCCACAACCAAGGTGGAGACGCTTTTCATCTCGCTCTTGGCCTGGGCGGTCAGTCGAGTTTTCAAATCTTTTGTCAAACGGATTCCCAATTGGGCGTCAATTTTCGGCATGGTTCTCACTCCCTTTCGTCTATTATAATGCCGAAACGCCCGTTTGTCTATTTATTCCGCTTCTTTTTCCTGTTTGTCCAGATATTCTTCCATTACTTTGCGGATCATGTTGGCAACAGGGCGGCGCTCCTTCTCTGCTTGGGCCTCCAGCCGCGCCTTGAGCTCGTTCGTGACACGGATTGCAACCTGTGTTTCAGTCTTTGCCATATAATGCACCCCTTTGAATAACATAATATAACAAAGGTATGTTGTGCTGTTGACAAACTGTATATAACTTTGGTATTCTAAGATATCCAAGTTATGATAGAAAAATAAAAAGGAGGAGATTCTCATGGAAAACAAAGAAAGCAAACTTACCACGGAACAGTACCACACTCTGTACCTGCGGGCCTTCTCCCGTCTGGAGGACATCGCCCGCCAGACAGAACGGGCCATGCGGGAGCTGGAAGAGCTCCAGCTGAGCATGGGCGACCCGCCCGACTTGGAGCGAACATAAAATTTTTCTTAAAACCTGGGATTTTCCCTTTACATCAGGAAAAAACTATGATATATTATCCGGGCACGATATGTATGTGCGCCGTCCGCCGCTTGGTTTCGGGATATGGCCCGCGCGGGTGCGCGGGGACACACCCGCCCGATACCCGGCCCCTGGACAGAACATTTTGAAAGGTGGAATTTCCCATGATCCGCAAGGACGAAAAGACGGCCGTGATCGAGGCCAACCGCACCCACGAGACCGACACCGGCTCCCCCGAGGTGCAGATCGCCATTCTCACCGCCCGCATCAACGAGCTGACCGAGCATCTGAAGGTGCATATCCACGACAACCACAGCCGCCGCGGCCTGTACAAGATGATCGGTAAGCGCCGCAAGCTGCTGGACTACCTGGCGAAGAAGGACATCGAGCGCTACCGCGCCATCATCGCCAAGCTGGGCATCCGTAAGTAAGAAGCGCAGCGTCCGAGCCGTCGTGAGCAGCGACCCTGGACTGAAGCGAGGGATACAAACCAGGAAACGCGGAGCGTTTCTGTTTGTGTCCCGAGACGGAGGGAAGGGGAGCGTTGCGAACAGGCGAGGCGTAACCACGATTGCCGCATAGGGCGGGCGTTTTCGCGCTCCGCCCTATGTTCGCATATACCCCCGGCGGCTTTTCGGTCCATTTAGCAGTTGAACCTGGGCTTGGAAAACATTCCAAACCCGTATTCAAGTGCTAAAGGGCAGGAAGATGCTCCGGGGAAACCAATGAAAAGGAGAATCCACATGTCAACGATTATCAAGCACAAGCAGTTCCCCAAGTTCAAGAGCTGGACCATGGATCTGTGCGGCCGTCCCCTCACCATCGAGGTGGGCAAGGTGGCCGAACTGGCCTCCGCCTCCGCCCTGGTGAAGTACGGCGAGACCACCGTGATGGTGGCCGCCACCGTCTCCCCCCGCCCCCGGGACGGCATCGACTTCTTCCCCCTGTCCGTGGAGTTTGAGGAGAAGCTGTACGCCGTGGGCCGCATCCCCGGCTCCTTCATGCGCCGCGAGGGCCGGCCCTCCCTGCCCGCCGTGCTGGCCAGCCGCCTCATCGACCGGCCCATGCGCCCCCTGTTCCCCTACGACTTCCGCAACGACGTGTGCATCCAGTGCACCGTCATGAGCGTGGACTACGACTGCTCCCCCGAGGTGGCCGCCATGATCGGCGCCTCCGCCTGCGTGAGCTACTCCGAGATCCCCTTCGCCGGCCCCATCGGCTGCCTGGAGGTGGGCTTCTGCGACGGCCAGATCGTCCTCAACCCCAACCAGGAGCAGCGCAAGACCAGCCGGATGGACGTGACCGTGGCCGCCACCCGGGAGAAGGTGGTCATGATCGAGGCCGGGGCCGACGAGATTCCCGACGAGATCATGTATGCCGGTATCGTCAAGGCCCACGAGGAGATCAGGAAGCAGATCGACCTGATCGACCAGATTGTCCGGGAGATCGGCAAGCCTAAGATGGAGTACGACCACGCCCAGTTCAACCAGGAGCTCTTTGACGATATCGTGGCCAACTTCATGGACGAGGCCAAGGCCGCTATGGACACCGACGACAAGACCGTCCGGGAGAAGCGCTGGAACGAGATGATCGAGCACTGGCACGAGAAGTATCTGGAGCAGTACCCCGACATGGACCAGTACCTGGAGGAGTTCACCTACAAGTTCCAGAAGAAGATCGTCAAGGCCTGGCTGCTGGAGGGTCACCGGGTAGATGGCCGGGCTCAGAACGAGATCCGCCCCCTGGCCGCCGAGGTGGGGGTCCTGCCCCGGGTCCACGGCTCCGGCCTGTTCACCCGCGGCCAGACCCAGGTGCTCTCCGTGTGTACCCTGAACACCCTCTCCGCCGCCCAGAAGCTGGACACCATCTGGGAGGAGACCGAGAAGCGGTATATGCACCACTACAACTTCCCCCCCTACTCCGTGGGCGAGGCCCGGGCTCCCCGGTCCACCAACCGCCGGGAGTACGGCCACGGCTTCCTGGCCGAGCGGGCCCTGGCCCCGGTGCTCCCCTCTGAGGAGGAGTTCCCCTACGCCATCCGCGTAGTCTCTGAGGTGCTGTCCTCCAACGGCTCCACCTCCCAGGGCTCCATCTGCGGCTCCACCCTGGCCCTGATGGACGCCGGCGTGCCCATCAAGGCCCCGGTGGCCGGCATCTCCTGCGGCCTGATTCAGGACGATAACGGCGGCTTTACCACCTTCATCGACATCCAGGGCGTGGAGGACTTCCACGGTGAGATGGACTTCAAGGTGGCGGGCACCAAGGCCGGCATTACCGCCATCCAGATGGACCTGAAGAATGACGGCCTGACCCATGAGATCATCAAAGAGGCCCTGGATATCACCCGCGACGCCCGGTTCGCCATCCTGGATGAGGTCATGCTGCCCTGTATCTCTGCCCCCCGGGCCGAGGTGAGCAAGTGGGCCCCCAAGATGATTACCATGAAGATCGACCCCGACAAGATCCGTGAGGTCATCGGTAAGGGCGGCTCCGTCATCCAGAAGATCACCGCCGAGTCGGGCGCCCAGATCGACATCGAGGACGACGGCACCATCCACATCGCCTCCCCCGACGCCGCCTCCTGCGACGCCGCCAAGAAGATGATCGAGACCATCGTGTTCGTCCCCCAGGTGGGCGAGCTGTACTACGGCAAGGTGGTGCGCATCCTCCAGTTCGGCGCCTTCGTGGAGCTGGCCCCCGGCAAGGACGGCATGGTCCACATCTCCAAGCTGGCCGAGCGCCGGGTGGAGAAGGTGGAGGACGTGGTCAATATCGGCGACATGATCTGGGTGAAGGTCACCGAGATCGACGAAAAGGGCCGGGTCAACCTGTCCTACAAGGACGCCCTCCGGGAGATCAAGGCCCGGAAAGAGGCCGGAGAGCCCATCAAATAAGTGGTTTTTAAGCGGGACGGTTCGCCGTCCCGCTCTTTTATTGGAACAACTCATAAATTTGGCACCCAAAGACCTTTGCCAGAGCAAGGGCGTGGCCCACGTCCATCTCTGGCGGAAGGATGTTCCGCTCCAGGGATTCCAGCATCTCCAGCGGCACGCCGCTGCGCCGGGACAGCTCTAAAAGCGACAGCCCTGCTGTATCCCGCCGCTGGTGTATATTTTGGCAAAAAATGTGGACATCGTTTTGAACACTCATGTTGTTACCTCCTATCAATGCCATTATAGAACCTATAAGTTCTAAAGTCAATAGTACCTATAGGAACTATGATAGACTTTTGATTAGGAGGAAAAGTCTATGGAATACTATGAGCGTTTAAGACAGGCACGAGAAGATGCAGACCTAACGCAGACTCAAGCTGCTGAATTGCTTCAAATGACCCAGAGCTATTACAGCCGTATGGAGTTGGGCAAAAAACCTTTTCGGGTTGACCAAATAGCAAAATTGTGCGAATATTACCATATATCTGCGGATTATATTTTGGGATTGCCGAAAGGTATGAAATGGCCGCGAGACTAATTAAGAAAGCAAAGCAAACATGCAATTCCCCGCCCTTGGGGCAACTCCCGTAAGGAAGTTGCCCCAAGAACGGGGGGCAGTAAAAAGCGAGTTATCTATTTGGGACGGCGTAGCTTCGGTTACGCTGTCTTTTTCTTGTCCTTTTGCATTGAATTATAGTAATCCAGATAATCCTGTTCCATAATTTCCGGCTCCGGGGCCATCCAGAGTCCAATGGTGTTGTAATAGATGTCCACCTTCTGATGGCGCTTGCCATTCAGTTTGTCGGGCTTGGAAACCACGATCCTTTCAATGAACTCGTGGACGATCTCAGGCGTCAGCTCCGTCAGCCGTGTCACCTGTCTGGCCCACTCAATGAATCGCTGTAAGTCAGCGGCCTTGTCCGTGGTGGCCTCTAAGCTGGCCTCCATCTCAGGAATTGCCGCTTTCAACCGCTTCTGTTCGGTTTCCAGCGATACCGTCAGCGTGGCAAAGCGTTCCTCAGACAACAGGCCCTTGCTCATGTCCTCGTAGCTTTTCTGGATAAGCTGGTCTATCTCCGCCACCCGCTGTTTGGCTTTATCCAACTCCCGGCGTTTGGTAGTCAGTTCTTTCTTTTCTTGCAGACCGAACCGTTCCATCTGCTCTTGAGCGAACTGCTTTTCATAGACCTGGACGTACCACAAAAGCCGTTGCAAGCCCTCAAGGACAAGCTGTTCCACTACTTTCTCCCGAATATAATGAGCGGAACACAGGTCTGTATTCTTGCGGTAGCCGGAACAGAAAAAATAGGCTTGCTCCCGCTTGTAGTTGTTGGTGGCGCTGTATCCCAGCTTGCTCCCGCAGTCGGCACAGTAGAGAAGCCCGGAAAACATACTCACAGCGCCCGTCCTTGTGGGCCTGCGGCGGTGCTGGCGGAGATTTTGAACCAGGGCGTATGTCTCCCGGTCAATGATGGCGGGGTGGGTGTCCGGGAAGATTTTCCATTCCTCCTGGGGCCTGTCCAACTGCCTTTTCAACTTGAAAGACTGGCGGCAAGTGCGGAAGTTCACCGTATCGCCCACATACTCCTGCCTGTCCAGAATTTCCGCTACCGTGTGCGAACACCATTTATGCGGATATTCGGGGAGCTTGGTTGGGCAATTCACACCAACACTGCGCTGGTATTCGCTGGGCGTCAGCACACCGTCAGCCTTCAGCCGCTTGGCAATTTGAGTAGGCCCCAGGCCGCTGACGCACATCTGGAAAATCCGCCGTACTATCTCCGCCGCTGGCTCGTCCACGATCCACTTGTTCCTGTCCCCCGGGTCTTTCTTGTAGCCAAAAGGGACGTTGGTGGTCAGGGGTATTCCGGCATTGCCACGGCTCTGCATGACACGGCGAACCTTGTCGCTGGTATTTTTTGCGTGCCATTCGTTGAAAAGGTCTTGCATTGGCACGATGTCACTGACCCCGTTGGCGGTGTCGATGTTGTCCATAATGGCGATGTACCGCACGTTCAGCCGGACAAAATCTTCTTCCAGAAGCTGCCCCACCACAAGACGGTTGCGCCCCAACCTGGAGTGGTCTTTCACAACGAGGTTTGCCACAAGCCCCTGTTCGGCCAGCTCCATGATTTCCATGAAAGCCGGACGGGTGAACGAAACGCCTGAGTAGCCGTCATCAAAGAAGAATTTTGGGTTGGGCAGGCGGTTGTCGCTGGCGTACTTCTCCAAAATGGCCTTTTGATTCTGAATGCTGCCGGAGATACCCTCTTTCTCGTCGTCACGGGACAATCTGGCGTATAATGCTGTAATTCTCTGACTGTTTGGCTGCTTTTTCTTCAAAATATGCTCCTTTCCGCAGCCGAGTGTGATATGAATTGCGGGGTATTGTTATCATACCACACCCGGCGCAAAACTTCAACACTTTACAGTGCGATATTTTGGTTGAGAATGCGGCTGACCTTTCCTTCTGCGGTTTCGGCGGCGTCCTTGTTAAAATAAGCGTTGACGGTATAGATTGTCCCGTCAATCTCCCGCTCAAAGCTGATGGGGTGGGGGTATTGGTGCTTTTTCAGCCAGTCCAGCCGGTCAGCGTGGGACAGTCCGGCGAGAAAAACTGCCGTTTCATCAACCTTTTTCATCGCTTCATCATATATTTCTGCTTCTCTCTCGGTCAATTCAAGTATTATCGTGTCCACCTGGCAACGCTCCTTCCCCTGTGCTTATCCTGAGTTCGGCCCATGCGCTGGGCCTGCATCTCCTGTTCCAGCTTTAAGTTCTCTTTCAGCCTATCGCTCCGGGAGAGTACACCTTCGGCAGTTTTGATATCCTGTCGGCAAATGGCCATCGCCGCCGTCAGCCGGTCACGCTGGGCCTTGATTTGGGCGATCTCCGCCCCATCATCACAGCGGCGCAGGCGGTTATAGCATCTCTGGCGGGCGACTCCCAACTCTTTCATTTCGGCCTGTTTTCCGCCGATAAAGTCTGCAACAGCTTCCGCTGTGTCCAGCTTTTCCCGGCAAATCAACTGTGTCTGTCGGCTGATAGTGTCCAGGCGGCGGCACTCCTCCCGCAGCTCCGGAGAGAGCGGACGGTGGCTGCTCCCTTTCGGCAGGATGCCCAGGCAGTAGCAATAGTGGAGATACAGGCCCCGGAAACCGCCGACCTTCTTCACTGTGCTGAAAGAGTCTTTTAACTGTAAGTGCCTGGGTTGTGGCCGCTGGATGTGGACAGGCTTGTACCGCTGATAGCCCAGGTCATAGGCGTACCGCTGGCGGTTTTCCTTAATGCGCTCCTGGAGGGCTGGGAGGTCATAGTCCTCCCCCAGCCGGTACAGTCGCACCGCCTTTTTGCTCCCGATCTGCCGCAGGGTGGCGTACTTGTGGGCGGGGTTGGCGTCCAGTTCGTAGCCCTGCTCCCGGAGGGCTTTCCGCAGGTCGTTGCCGTCCACGCTGACCTTGAGGGCGGCGTCCAGGGCCTCCCGCATCAGGTTGTACTGGGTGGGTTCGCCGTTCTTTTCAGCAAAGTAAATGCTCCGGGGCGTTTTTCCTTTCGGATTTTTGATGGTGGAAAGCTGGTATTCCTTGCATAAATCGTCCGATAACTGGCGAAACTGATAGTAGGCCCGCTTGCCGCAGTTGAATTTTCTGCCGTCCCACAGGCCCACGGAATTGACGACAAAGTGGTTATGATAGGTGCCGGTGTTGAAGTGGGTGGCAACAAGCACCTGATAATCATCGCCCCACATCCGCTTTGCCAGTTCCACCCCAAGTTGGTGGCACAGCTCCGGGGTGACTTCGCCGGGTTTGAAGCTCTGATAGGCATGATAGGCCACGTTACCGCCGGTTTTGCCAAACCGCTCCTTGACTGCCTGCATTTCCTGAAAGGCGGTGTCCCGGTTGCAGTTCACGCCGGTGACGAACATAACCCGTTCCTCACCCTCAACGGTCTTTTCCCTGTTGTCGGCGTAATGGAGAACTTTTTGTAAATCTGAGTAAATGGTCTTATCCGGGTTTTGGGCGTAATCCACCACACGGGCCAGGCTGTCCTTGACAGGCCAGATTTTAGTTACTGCCATCGTCCGTTTCCTCACTGGTATAAGCCGTCAGAATCAGCCCCGCCAACTCGTCCAGTTGGGCCGCTGTCCGCTCCATCGGCTGGGTGGTGAGATTATCCCGCAGGACGTTTACCTGCTGATAGAGGGTCTGGAATCGCTGGCGGGGGAACGCCGCCGCAGGTTTCCCCGTGCCTACCCGCCGGAGATACCCGGACAGGGACAGGCCGCACCGTCTGGCCTGACGCTCCAGCTTCCGCTTTTCCTGCTCAGTCACTCGCACTTGGATGGCTGTCGTTCTCTTTCTGTCGGTCATGCTGATCCGCTCCTTTCTGGCCGGGGTTACAGGGGCAGAGCCCCTTTCGGCGCAAAGCGCCGCCCGCTTTGGGGGTGCCCCCGGCAACACAAAAGCTATGCTCGCTACCCCACAAGACAGGGCTGC